>JAAGZO010000848.1 GCA_024206195.1 bacterium
AGAGTGGATAAACAAATAGCCAAAGCTGAGAAGTCTCCTGATTTCAAAGCGATTAAGAAGTTAGCTGACAAAGTTCAAACTCTTGTTAAAGAAAAGCAAGAGATACATAACAAGCTACATCTTGCAGAATCTACTTGTAATGAAGCTATAAGAAATTATAACAACATGAGCCAAGAAGCCTTGTATGGTGTACAGTCTTTTAACTACCATAATGATAAACTTAATTGGTTTAAACATGATTGGGAGACTAGAGATAGAATATCTGACAAGTTAGCAATAGCATTGTTAGAGCCAATGGCACAAGAAAGAATAAAGGACATCATTACTGCTATCGCTGATGAGGTATCTAAGTAATGTGCCTACAAAAATGTCCTAAATGCAACCAAGACCACATTCATTATCTTGGTGATAACTGCACAGGTGAGATGGAAGATTGGCATTGTCAAACTTGTGATGCACACTACGAAGTAGATGTGAATATACATAGGCACTTTGAAACCATGAGGGAGGTTGGCGTATGAACTATTAATCATTACCCGATAAGCCCGACCTAGTGTCGGGTTTTTTTATGTCGGGAGTCGGGGTTCGGGATTACTTGCCAAGCACAGAACTAAACACAGTATTAACAAACACAAGATCCAATACCAGGTGATCTGGATCTGACCAGGGGAGATCTGTCCAGGATGAAAGAGTTGTTGACATAATGTAACCAATGTGATTCAATAAGCTTTTAATTACAGGAGAAGTAATATGTCATATAAGATAATAAGATTTTATAGAGAGGACGGGTTTCCAGGTCCAGCTCGCGAAACAATCAAAACTGGATTAACTTTAGAAGAAGCACAGGAGCATTGCCAGAGAGACGACACCCGGGAAGAAGGCGTGTGGTTTGACGGTTATGATGAAGAGTAATGGATACATTGTTCCTGATTACGGTTGGCATATATGTGCTGGTGTTCCTATTGTCGGGTCGGGTCTAGTGATTAGTTCCAGGCCTGGTCCACAGCCAGCACTAAAGCCTTACACACACAAGCAGAGGATCCACCAGGCATGAGCTTCGGGTATGTCGGGTACTGTCATCTCGGGACAGCTCGGGTTTGGAGTTCTACTTTGAAAGAGTGCGAAACACAATGCCAAGAGTTTATCCGGCAGAGTCCAGGATATATGATCCGGAAAGGTCTATTTATCTATGAGTTAAACAAAGGAAAAGAATTTAAGAAAAGAGTATACAAAATGTAGACAATAGCTTATACTTATCTTATCTTTTAAACAAAACCAATAGGAGGTTATTATTATGAAGATAGAAATAAACTTATACGATGAGACTGGAGAGAGAGTCGTTGGCAAAGCCATAGAGACTGACTGTCAAAGTCTAATCATTAATGGTATGCACATCATCCAAGCAGGTGGAGTGCATGCTGAGATGAGGGAGTTAGCCCAAGAGCAACAACCTGACAATGTAGTTCCTTTAGAGTTGAACTAATGTTTAATGTCTTAGCACATCTAGATAATAAACAGCCCTACACTTGTGATGAGTGTGGGGTTGGGTTTAGTTTTGATGATTACGAAAGAAATTCTTATTGTTGTAAGAAGAATGTTCGTTGGACTGAAACATGGTATAAACAAAAACATGGTTCAGACGAATATAGATGTATGATAAAAACTGGTCAATCTAAACCAAAAGGAAATCCTACATATCATTACTGTTTTGATTGTGCTGATGTAAAGCAATAACAATTAGTCGGAGGATTAAGGGAGCAATACGCTCCCTTTTTTTATGTTCGGAGTCCCAGCAGGACACAATAATCGGTCGGTAACGGCGTCTGAAGAAGGGGGGGGACACAAAAAGTGCAGGGCAATAGTATACACACACAAGGTTAATAACAAACACACTCAAAACATATATTTAACACAATGCTAGTAATTTTTAGCAAAATTCTGATACAATCGGATTTTAACTACAGGACTGTACATGGACGAAGAAATGATGGGTATGCAGGTAGACCCAGTTATGATGCCTGACCAAATGAGTGGTATGCAACCACAACCAATGATGCAAGGGACTCCTGCCCCCCAAGAATTACCTGGTGAATTACAACAAGAGATGGATCAAATTTCTGGTTCAGACCAAGAAGAGGCTAAACAAGCCCTCACACAAATTATTAAAATTTTACAACAAATGGTAAATCAAGGTTCATCTGAAGAAGAAATTGAAGCTTTCTTAGAACAAGTAGGTATTACTATGGAAGAACTACAGATGGCTAGGGAGATGTTTGGTATATGATGAATATGCGAGAGATGTTAGGCGAGTCTGGTAGAACCATGTCCAATGTAGACAGAGAGACTATGTCAAACAGACAAATACGAGAAATTCTTGGAGAAAGTGGTAGAACTATGTCTAATATGGATAGAACTATAGCAGCAGGCATGGGTTCACCTATGATGTCCGACAACGAACCTAGGATGCAAGAAAGAGATCAAGCTTTTAGTATTGAAGCAGACATACAAAATCTTATGAAATCTTACAATATGCTTGTAGAGGCACAAGAGTTTGATAGAGCTCAAGAGGTTGCTAACCAAATTGACCAATTACAACAGCAAAAGATTGGCGTACAAGCTCAAAACGTACCACAAGAAGACGACATATCTAGAATACTAGACTCTATATCCATCTAGCCAGTCATGGCTGCAAGAAAGGAAATACTTTCAGACTTAAGCTCCAAGATAGCTGATGGTAATATCCGTGAAGCTTACCGTACTTTTGAAGAACTACCTGTTGTAGACCAAATAGCCGTTAGTATTGCTCCAGTTGTAGGTGATGCACTTGCTGCTTATGAAATAGGTGAGTTCGGCTCTAGGGCTAAAACTAACATAGAAGACAAAGATTACCTTGGTGCAGCAGGCAATGTAGGCCTATCTGCTCTGTCTGGTATAAGTTTAATACCATTATTTCGATTTCTTAGAGGTGCTAGAGGTGTAACAAAGTCTGCTACTAAATTAGCAGATGCTCCACCCCCTCAAAAACCCCCGACAAGGGAGCCAGCGCAACTAGCACCGCCTAAGATTACCGAAGAAGTAGAATTGCCTGAAGTATTGCCTTTTAATACTAAACCAGCAAAAGATTTAGCTTATAAAACTACACAAGACTACCTACCCTTACAATCTAAAGCTAGAAAGTTCCTACATGGACATTACAAAAAGATAGATCCAGAAATAAATGAATTAAGTCCACAAGATTGGATAAAAACATTAACCAACCCTAACAATGAAATACCACTTGGTGAGCTCAGAATACTGAATGTTTTAGACGAACTTAATGAAATACATCCTAAGTTTGCAAAAGAAGTAGCAAAAAAAGAAAATAACAAA
>JAAGZO010000849.1 GCA_024206195.1 bacterium
GGAGTGGGAGTGGGAGTGGGAGGTGGAGTAGGAGTTGGGGTGGGAGTTGGAGTTGGAGTAGGAGTGGGAGTTGGAGTTGGAGTAGGAGTGGGAGTTGGAGTGGGAGTTGGAGTTGGAGTTGGAGTTGGAGTTGGAGTAGGAGTGGGAGTGGGAGTTGGAGTTGGAGTAAATAAAACAACAAACATAAAGGAGAAACCATGAAAAAGATCGTAGAACAAGTAGAAACAGAAGGTTTAGAAAAACTGCTAGGAGAAAGAGTTACGCTATTTTGTTGTAGGTACATCTACACAGGTAGGCTTATAGGGGTTAACGATAACTGCGTTCTTCTTACAAACTGCGGAATAGTTTACTCTACTGGAGATTTTAATGACAAAGAATGGAGCGAATACCAAAAACTACCACACGATTGGTACGTTGCTACTCAATCGATTGAAAGCTTTGGGATTTTGAAATGATGAATCATAATCAAAAATATTGGTCTTGGTCTGGGTCTAGGTCTTGGTCTGGGTCTAGGTCTTGGTCTAGGTCTTGGTCTGGGTCTGGGTCTGGGTCTAGGTCTGGGTCTTGGTCTAGGTCTGGGTCTAGGTCCTGGTCTGGGTCTGGGAGGGATGATGACTGAACAGCCAACGCCAAAGAGGCCGCGTAGCCAACACTGCGATAGATGTGAACATTATTTTAATATAAAGTTTTGAGAGGAGATTATTTTAGATGAGTAACGGCAAGCCGGATTATAGTTTTTGGGGATGCTCTGATGGAAAATGCTCCTTCAGAGAGAATAAAGGACAACGCACAAATGGAGGCTGTAGCTGTGTAAAATCTCTGCGTTATTCGCCAGCAATACAACAGATAAAACTATTATTAAACCGCGCCGAGAAGCTCGAAGCCGTGTATGAGGCGGCGAAAAAGTTCATTGATGAAGATTCTAAAAGTGATTTAACAGATTGGGAGAAACTTGAAAAAGCAATCAAAGAGGTGGGAGATGACTGAATGGAAAACGCTAGAAGAGCTATGGCAAGGGGAGCCGATTGATGTGGACCTTAAAACATCTCGAAATAACCCATGCTGTATAGTTGCTCAAAAACCAAGCGGCTCATTTATTGGGTGGAATTTTCAAGAGAGCAGTATATCTGTTAACGTATATGAGCCAGCCAAACTCCACATCCCAGAAAAGAAGATGGTCCCAGCGTGGCCAATCCTACTTTATGATGGTGAAGATAAATCCTACCGCATGATGGCGGGCCAGCTATTTACATCTGAAGAATCTGCTAAAAACTATTTAAAAGAAAATTATTCCGATTGCATAAAGTTCATCTCTCTAATCAAAGAATGGCCACCCATGATACCAGAGGAGGGGGAATGACTCTGGATTTGGACAAACTGCAAAAGCTATGTGATGAGGCTACGCCGGGGCCTTGGTGGCATCCTAGCGGAGACAAAGATATATGCCGCAATAACCCGATTGAGTCTGTAGGATGGGATCACAACAAGGGTAATTGGCATCCGAACTCTGACAATAATTATAAATTCATAGCCGAAGCCCGCACCGCACTGCCGGAGCTTATTAGTAGAGTGAGGGAGCTGGAAAAAAAGATAGATATTTGGAGAGGGGTCTATGGATTAAAAGAAGAGGAGAGAGGATGACAAATAAAACAAACCCAAATGATTATGCCTTTGCAGCCACCTCGTGCGGAGAACCACAGCAAGTTTATCAAGAAGGCCTTACTAAACGCGAATATTTTGCCTCCTTAGCTATGCAGGGATATTTAGCTAACACTGCTCCCTCAACAATAATACCGTCACCAGAAAGTGTCGCAAGGAAAGCATTACAATTTGCTGACGCCTTAATAAAAGAGCTAAATAAATGACAAATAAAACATGCTCCAATGATCCGTTAGGTGACCTTTGTGATGCCCTGCTAGATAGACTAGGTGACCCAGCCTCATACTGTAAAGGTCTAAACACCGTTACTATAGTTAATCTTGAAGTCAATGAACCCAAAAGAGTTCTTCCTATTTATAGAAGTAAAGCTCGTGAAGGTGGTACCGTACTTAACTTCTGTCCCTTTTGTGGTACCGATTTAAAGATGAGAAGAAGGGAAGTAGATCGTGACTAAACCCGATTATAAAAGCTTACGCTTTCATTTAGACAGCATAAATGAAACTGCATTTGATACGGCTTATGGTATAGACGGACAGTTTAGAGATGCTTTGTTTACCCTTATTAACCGAGCTGAAAAACTAGAAACAGCTTATGAACTACTACAAGATATTGCACCGTCTATGCTTCCTCCTGGACTCATTAAACGAAGAAGAGAAGTACTAAAGGATCTGAAGGATGACTAAGAACCCCTGGAGTAAGCATGCTAGATAGAAAAGAATGGATATATAGAGGATGGGCTGGACACTTCCTCTGCTCCAATAGATGCTCATTTAGACTACACACATTAGTAGGGAAGTATAAGGTTTCTACCATCGGTGCCTACTACATGAGAGATATATACGCAAACCCCATAGGAGATATGCAGCAAGTAGGATTAGATAGACACTACGAAACAATGGTCTTTGTTGGAGATGATAACTTCTCTAATATAGACTTTAACTGCTTTAAACATGAAGGAACCCCAGAAGAAAGCGATGAGAAAGCTAACAAGATGCACGATGAAATGTGTGTTAAATATGCGAGGAAGATATGAATATATTCAAAAGAAACAAAGATCTAAGAGATAGACTTAGAGAATATCTGAAGAAAGAAATGAAACTAAAACAATTGGTAGTAAGTGAAACCACAGGAGACGATAGAATGTTTCTTGTCGGATGTCTCGCTATGCTAGATAATCTAGAAAAGTTTCTGCTGGAAGATGAAGTGAAGGAACTGAAGAAATGAATAAACAAATAATAGTTTTTAGTACAATGATGCTACTTGGCTGTAAGTATATGACGCCCAATTATTGCTGGGTAGCAGATAGAAAAGCAGCCCTTCCCGTCTTCTTTAAGTGCCTAGAAAAAATACCAAAAGGTCCAGAAAAAACAAAATATAATGACTGGGATGAAGTAATAGAAGAATGTAAGTTTGCAGCATTTGCTTTTACTAGGAAGAATATTTGTGATGAAAAGAAATGACTTGTTATCTATATATAACAACTTATGCTCCGAACCGGGGTCGGAGCGCCCTTTGTAAAAGGTTGTAAAGGAGAAGATACGATGCTTGAATACTTGATAACAATTATACTCTTCTTTCTGGGCATCTTAATCGGCTACCTTTGGGGAGCTTCTTATTATTATAAGCCAGATATGATAAAGAGACTTGCTTGTCCTAGCTGTAAATATACTAGTTCATTAGGTACGTTTTCCTCACTTCGAAATTCTAATGAATATCACTGTAGATTTTGTCACAAGATATTTACACCTGAAGAGATAAGAGAAGCTGCAAGGAAGTTTAAAAGGGAAACGATATGGACCTACTAGAAACATTCCAAACCATTATAAAAGACGGTGAACCCTACACCGATCCAACGCTTACTAATGAAATATATAAAGATATTATGAAGCTAGTGGAAAATAAATCAAACCAAGACGCACTACTAGCAATAGCTAAGGTAGGTCTCTATATCGTACTGTTCACTATTAGGAAACAAAAGGAACATGACTGTACTTAATACACTAAACTCACTGCTCAAATACTTCGCCTCTGGACCAGCTCAATATTGCCAACGTAAAGCATGGGCTCCAAAGATATGCCCATACTGTAATAATACACAGATACTAGTAGATGAAATGGATCACCCCTACCTAAAAGGATTTACAGCCTGGTACTGGTACTGCTCAGGGAAAGATAGTAAATGCTATGAAGATCTTCTAAGGAAAGAACTGATGGAGGAGTCTACAATCTTTTCACGACTTAAACGTCAACCTAGAGATGAAATGAGGTATACAATACCTTTTAAGATTCCTCACACAAACCCTCGAAAAACTTCTCTAAACAACTAGTACTGCAAAACTCGTAGTAATAACTCTCTGTTAACTCTCTATATACCGGAGACAATTCAATCTTCTTAGGCTTGTCTACCATCTTGTTCCATACTTCTAAACCATTATAAGAAGAAAAGCCTACACTACTAATAACAGGCTCTCCACAATGATGACAGCCCGGTACACGCTCCCAGTCAAGGCTATTTATACAAGAAGGAACAACACAATACTTATAATCACGATCAATGAAATGAGAATCAATACCATCATTACACCAAGAAAAACTCTTAGTAACATCTCCAATAAGACGATACCAATGACTCTGCTCCTCATTGTCATCTATCTCCTTTAATACTTCCCAAAACCTCATGGCTAATCTCCTCTCTGATGGATTGGATCGCTCAAGGTATAGATAGATGAAAGATGAGTCAAGTTAGTTTGAGAGAGTGTAGGAATTTTATTAGGAAAATTGAAGACATAGAACTTATATTCCGTAAACAACAACCGATGACCCCCTACCCCCCTATAACCTACTGTAATCACTAGGCTGTTAAATAAACTATATGTACTAACAAAACTTAACTTAACCATCATATCATTTATATAATCAATACACTAACATACACTACCACTAGGTAAACTAACAATTTATCTTTGGTGTATTACCAACATATATAATGTTAATGGTTCGAATCCGGAACCGAAATGAAGGAAACTGAAATCGGCCAACTGACTTGGCACTTTTCCGGTTTAGATATTCTTTCCTTTAATAGCAGTACTTCCAGCTGTTCACTTTTATAGCGTCTACCTTCTAACCACTTATTGTGTATAGATTATACACATTGCTAGTGTCTACCATCACTCATTCGTGCTTGTATTTAATTCCCTCTCTAAGCATGTGTATTCATTATCGTATCGAGAAACATTAAACTATATATTTATTTTACCGTATAGTCTTGTGTGTGCATTAAACTTGCACTAGTTAATTAACAGGAGCAATTAGGCTTCACCCATAAGGAGATATCATGAGTTTACTAAAGCAGACAGAGCGTTTCATTAAGAGTGATTTTGATTCAAAGTATTTTACTCATTCCATGTATGACTATTACAAGCAGGCTTTTGGTTTTATTAGTCATTACAATAAAGAGGGTTTTTACTTTACACGTTTTAACCGTGAGATGTTTGAGACTCTTCAGACTATATGCACTACAAACTTTCGTGAGCCTAGGTATTGCATGATCCCCAAGCCAGAGCTTAAGAACAGGATTACACTTCAGAAGCACTTTAAATCCATTCTGAGGCAAGTAGATCCAACCATCTATCAATATGTATCTAATAAGTAAGATTGATTAGGAGCCCTAAATGGGCTCCATAGAGGAATTAACTATTAACCCATAAGGAGAAATGAATATGAGTACTAGATCAATAATAGTAGTAAAAGACGAGAATAGTGTTACCAGACTTTACAAGCATTGCGATGGTTATCCAACCGGCAATCTTCCGGTAATCCAAAAGGCATTAGCTAAGAGCCTTGAGCAGCAAGCGAAAAGCCTTAAGAGGCATAAAGAGTATGGCTCCAAGATAACAGTAGACCAGATGGTAGGTCATATAATAGGTGAGGCAACAAGTATATATGGGATGGGCGCTTTCATTGAAAAGAAGTACCAGAGTGAATTCAAGCCAATTCATTTAGGTAATCAGTTCGATCTGGAATGGATTTATATCATCGATATTAAAGAGAAGACAGTAAGCATTTACGGTGGTGAATCTACTGGAGATTCTCCTCAAAAGACGTATAAGAAGGGTGTTGTAGATCCGTTTGTTTATGTTGAAAGGTCGATAGCAGACGAGTATCAAGATGAGTATCGTAAAGAGACTAAAGACTGTTTAAACAATCTTCGAAGTATTGGCTTCAAAGTAAAAGGAGAATAACCATGCTAGATAAACTACGAGAATACCTTAGAAGTATAGCAATGATTGAGGTAAAGAGTTTAAAAGAAGAAGAGTTTGAAGATATCGAAACTAGCCAGGACGGCTAGCGCTTATGGGTTTAGGGGTATGTCTGCATGGTGCAGACTACCCTAGTCCATCAACTAGAAAGGAATTGCCATGAGATTATTTAAATTAACTTTAGTAGTATTTATGTTTACAAATTGTGGTCAAGATACTAGCTCCAAAGAATTGCCGAGTACTTCAGAAAACCCGAGTGAAGAAATCTCAGAAGTCAAGTCTTATAACAGTTTATATATAAAAAGTGAGAAGGATATTCCTGAGTGTTTGGAAGAGAATGAGGGTCAATTGATATATCTATCGTATAAGGAGGTTTTCAGCCATTGTGAGAGCCTTTCATGGGTTCTAGTAGATCTTACAGGTAAACCGGGATTAGACGGTGAGAATGGAGCTGAGGGCTTAGCAGGAGTAGATGGGATTGATGGTTTGGATACGTTAGAGCCGGCTACTAATGTTTGGTATGACGCAATAGATAATAAACAATGGCTTATTGGTGGTGAAGGGTTTTGGAATATTGGAGTTAACCCATGGCATGAGAGTGTTTGTACTGGTGATTGGAGAAACCCTACTGATGAGGAGGCTCAAAGTGCTAGACTTCATGGGATCTTCGATAAATCGGCTTTAATAAATGGCCCTACCAAGATGTGGCTAGATGAGATCGATGTAGATGATGCTTTATGTATATCAGCTATTTCAGGAGGATCTATTCAAGCTAAGTTAACCAACATTGGTTACTTTTGTATAAGAGAGGTGAACTAATGAAAAAGATTAACGAAATCTATATTGTAGAAAGTGTCTATACTCTCCTCGCCCTTCTGTCTGTGGAAGGACTCGTCGAGATTAGAAAGAGAATAGACATAATACTTAGCACGGAGAAAAAGCATGAAGAAGATAGCAATATATTACCGGGTTAGTACTGATAAGCAGGAGTTTGCTTCTCAGAAGTATGAGGTTGAGCTTTGGCTACAATCGGTAGGTTTCTCTGGAGAGATAAGGATATATGAGGATCATGGTAAGTCTGGGTTAGAAGAGGCTAGGCCTGAGTTTTGTAAGATGCTTCATAACTGTTATAGGGGTAAGCACGATACGATAGTTTGCTATAAGCTAGATAGATTTTCTCGTAATGCTATGCATGCTATTAGAACTATTATCAAATTAGCAGAAGCTAACATTGGGTTTGTAGCTACTAGTCAACCTGCTTTGGACTTACAATCTAAGAACCCCATGAGGTTAACCATACTCACGGCTTTTGCTGAGATAGCCCAGATTGAACGTGAGCAGATATCTTCTCGTATTAAAGCAGGGATCAAAGCTTCTAATAAAAAGAGAAAGA
>JAAGZO010000850.1 GCA_024206195.1 bacterium
AAGCACGCAAAATCAAACTAGAATCCCATATAATACACATCTAGACTAACTGTCCAACATCCCTCTTACCAAAGAAAGCTGGTCTCCAGCGTACACTTAAAGTGATAACTGAAAAGGCTCTCAGAGGCAGAAAGGATAAGTCTGACTTTTCAGTCTAGGAGACTAACTATATAAACAAACAAAGCTTAACAGCTTACGGCTCATCTTCATCTTGCTCCCGGGTATCATCTTGCTCCCGGGTATCATCTTGGTTCTCTGCTTGATCATCGTCTTGACTCTTAGCTTGTCCAGCGTCTTGATCCATCTCTTGTATGGTGGCTTGGTCTTCTGCCCATTTGGTGGTCTGACCCCAAACCGCTCGCAAGTTAGCTTGATATATGTTTTCATTTTTTATTTCTCATTCTAATTCTTTCTTCTTCTTTTTGTACCACCCATCTGCAGCTCCATGTTTGTGCAGAAGAACGGAAACTTCTTCTTGTAATCTTTTTACAGTATTTTTGTCTGGTTCCCATTGATCTTTAGGAAGGGAGCCAAACAGTTTACTGGTTTTAGAAGGAATTTTGGCAGTTGACATAACAATGGCTGCCGCAACAGTAGAAACAGGTTCAGTAATTTTAGTTCTCGGAGATTCGCGATTTAAAATCGTATATTTCTCCGAAATAGTATCTTGTGCATAATATTGATCTCCAGTTAGAAATATATGAGCAGGTGCTTCAAC
>JAAGZO010000851.1 GCA_024206195.1 bacterium
ACCCGTCGTTTGGTTCATATCATCCGTGCTTACAGTATCTTTGATGATAAGATGAAGGCAATTCAGGTTTGTCTTAATCGTTTTGATGACGAGACTAAACAGTCCTTTATGGAATTGTATGACAAGGTTGATGGTGAAGTTCAGATATCACTTGACACAGAAGCAATAAAAAACTTTGACATTACGGGAACTCTTTGATATAATTGGGGGAGGTAATACTGCCTTCTCTTTATTATGGACCACATAACTTTTATTAATGGACCACTCATGGATGACAAAATTGAATTCAATAACATTACACCATCTCCCAATAGGAAGTATAGTGAAGATGAAATCTTGAAGGAGTTGTCAGATTATATTTCTGGCACATACAATCAGCATTATTCTGCTGGTACTGATAGAGTACAAACACTGGACCTCATTGAAGCCTGTGGAGATGGTGAATCATTCTGTCGGTCTAACATTCTAAAGTATGCCTCTCGATATGATAAGAAAGGTACAGCAAGACGTGACATCTTAAAGATTCTGCATTATGCAGTTCTTCTGTTACACTTCAATGACAAAAACGCACAACGTGAAACTTACCCTCAATGACAATGAAACTCTCTGACAAGACTGTAAACATCCTGAAGAACTTCTCTTCTATCAATCAATCCATTCTCTTCAAGGAGGGTAACAAGCTTCGTACTATTTCAGTTATGAAGAACATTCTTGCAGAGGCTGAGATTGATGAGGACATCCCTAGGGACTTTGGTATCTATGATCTAAACCAGTTTCTTAATGGTCTAAATCTTCATTCCAGTCCTGATCTGGACTTTGATAATGAAGGTTATGTTGTCATTAAAGAAGGTCGTTCTCGTTCCAAGTATTTCTTTGCTGATAAGAATGTTATCGTAACTCCTCCTGACAAAGACATCACTCTTCCTTCTGAAGATGTGACCTTTGATCTGGATACTCAGCAGTTGGATAAACTCCTCAAGGCTGCAGCCGTTTATCAAGTACCTGATCTCTCTGTCGTTGGTGAGAATGGTGTTGTTAAAGTGGTTGTCCGTGACAAGAAGAATGACACATCAAACAACTTCCAAATTGTTGTTGGTGAGACAACTTCAGAGTTCTTCTTCAACTTCAAAGTTGAGAACATCAAGATCATCCCTGGAACATATGAGGTTGCTGTATCTCAGAAACTCCTGGCTAAGTTCAGTAACAAGAACTATGACTTGACTTATTACATTGCACTGGAACCTGATTCTACGTTTGGAGGTTGATGTGACACAGTGGGAACTGACATACAGACTCCCTACCACGGGGAGTAAGTATCATAAAATGATTGTGGAAGCAAATTATCAACATGATGCAAAGAAGATTGCACAAGCTCAAATTCCCTCCGCTACCATTTGTGGCGGGGCAAGACGTGTCCGTTGATGTTCCTATGAGAATTGTGGGTAGTATTACTGTGATTGCTGCCTACTTTGTTGTCCTACATGTAAATGTATTGGCAGGTGTTGTGATGAACGTCATAGCAGATTGTTTATCAGTCCCATACTTTGTAAGAACTAAATCATGGGATGTCGTTATTATGCTAAGTTTCTTACTAGCAATCAGTTTCAGTAAATTATTAACATGACAAATTGGAAAGAAAAATACAATGAATTGACGGACGGGGAACTCAATAAAATTGCAGTTCTTCGTGTCATGGAATGTACTAATGGAGTTATTCAACATTCATTTAGAGATAAATCTTCTGATGCATTACCTATCGAAGACACAAGAGCAACAATGAAGTTCAGTATGTCATGTATGAAAAACATGGCAATTCCTCTTAAAGAAGAAACTATCACATTCAAACCTGCAACAGAAGAACTTCTTCGTAGGGCCAGAGAACTTTATGTCAGTGGTGTCAAACAGGGTAATGATGAAGACTTCAAAGAGTTCATGGAAATCTCTGAAGCCACTGCACAAGTATGTGGTATGAGAAGAATTATTGATGCCAAGAAGATTCTTGAACAAAACGTTGACGTGTTTCCTCCAGGTACATTAGACTGGGGTGTAAGTTACCTTATGCAATTCTTTACCGATGAATATCTTCGTGACTTCTTCCAATCCGGTGGATTCGGCAAGAGTCCTTCCTGACAAGCACATCGTCAAGATGCCCTTAGAGACCTGTCAGATGCTCTCTATCGTTGCTTCAGACAAGTGGGGACACGGATATGGAACCCTTCCTAAGAAGGACGGTACACCCTATGCCACGGACAAAGGAGCATTCCGTAATCACCCCTGTACCAAGTGGGCAAATGAGACTGTGGCAAACTCTAGATGGTTACTTGCTCATGGTATTGAATTATGTGAAGAGTATTTCAATCGATATGGGAAAATCCATACTTGCTTTAAGACTCTCCTTGCTGCTGATGAAATCATTCCTTATGTAAAGTGGGATGATCACACTCCTTTTGTTCGTGCAATGCCAGAGAAGTTTAAGTTTGACGATAGTATCTCTACTATCGAAGCATACAAAATGTACATTGCATCTAAACCATGGGTGAAGGAAAATTACCTTCGTCTTCCTGATCGTAAACCTGAATGGGTATGACAAAACACTTTAAACAAACTTGCGACAAACCATATGATCGTCATGATTATAAAATGGTATACTCAAACAATCAATCTGTTGTGGTAAGTTCATACGAACAAGTTCGACAACTTTGGTGGGAGACTCCACCACAATTTCAATCTCATATTGAGGTGTTGGATAAAATTGACACCCGTCCCAAAGGATTTGTATGATCATTGACTATAATTACAATCAAGTGCAAGTTCCACAAGAGATAGTTGATTTCTGTGACTACTTCACCTATAATGCTGAACGTGAAAACTTGAGGTATCTTGATTGTATCTACATGAATATGGGGTATTATGGTGGTGACCCTGTACAACTTGAACAGATGAGACAACGTATTTTACCTATTTTTTGAATTTATTATGAACAATGATTTCTTGTGGGTCGAGAAGTATCGACCACAGACTATTGATGAATGTATCCTCCCTGAGGCTACAAAAAAGACCTTTAAAGAGTTTCTAGATAAGGGTGAGGTTCCTAACCTTCTTCTTTCTGGTCCTCCTGGTGTAGGTAAGACCACTGTCGCTAAAGCCCTCTGTAATCAACTTGGAGTAGATTCCTATGTCATCAACGGATCCGATGAAGGTAGATTTCTTGACACTGTACGGAATCAGGCCAAGAACTTTGCTTCGACCGTATCACTTTCGTCAGATGCAAAACACAAAGTCATCATCATTGACGAAGCTGATAACACAGGGAACGATGTACAACTCCTCTTACGGGCAAACATTGAGACGTTTTATAACAACTGTCGATTCATCTTCACCTGTAACTACAAAAACAAAATCATCGAACCCCTACATTCTAGGTGTGCCGTCATCGACTTTGGAATCAAGGGAAAAGAACGACAGGAAATTGCAGCAGGATTCTTCAAACGTCTCCAAGAAATCCTGGATATCGAAGGTATTAAATATGATAACAAGGTCTTGGTAGAACTCATTAACAAACACTTCCCTGATTGGCGTCGTGTCCTTAATGAGTGTCAACGTTATTCCACAAGTGGTAGTATTGACTCTGCTATTCTCGCATCATTCTCTGACGTATCTGTAAATGACCTCATCAAAAACCTCAAAGAAAAGAATTTCTCCGAAGTTCGCAAGTGGGTTGTTTCTAACCTGGACAATGATGCTAGTGTTCTTTTTCGTCGCATTTACGATGCTCTTGTTGTCTCCCTTGAAAACAATAGTATTCCTGCTGCTGTGTTGGTTCTTGCTAAGTATCAGTATCAGGTTGCGTTCGTGGTAGATCAAGAGATTAACTTCCTTGCCGCACTAACAGAAATCATGGTGGAATGCGAGTTCCGTTAATTAACTAATAATAAAAACAATGAATGTAAAACTATTTCGTATTATCACTGGTGAAGAAGTGATTGCAGAACTTCTTTCTGAAGATGACTCAACTGTGACTCTTCAGAATGGTCTAGTTGTTCTCCCTTCAGGACAGAGTGTTGGGTTTGCTCCATGGGCAATGGTGATTGATAAGGATCAACCTGAGATCACGGTAAGTAGAACACACATTGTATACATTGCTGAGGTTGATGAAGGTATCACCAAGAAGTATAATGAAGTGTATGGAAGTAAACTGGTAACACCAGACAAAAAGAAATTGATTCTTTAAATTATGGAACTTAAGGACTGGTTGAACTCAATTAATTTTACCAAGGAGAATCTGATTAAAGATGAACCTTCTTTGGTAAAAGACTATCCACCATACATCATCAATCGTTGTCTCTCTGGGCACATGGATTGTATTATGTTCGCTAATGAGATGAACAAGTACAGTTTTTTAGATAAAGATATGCAATATGAATTTTATCTAAATATATTGAGAAAGAGGAAGAGATTCTCTCCCTGGCTCCGTAAAGATAAGATCTCAGATTTAGAGATTGTGAAACGTTACTATGGTTATAGTAATGAAAAAGCTTCTCAGGCTTTGAAAATTTTATCCAATGAGCAACTTAATTTTATTAAACAACGACTTGAAACTGGTGGAAAAAAATGACACAGACTGTTGAGCCTCAGGTTGATTGGTCAAAAGACCAAATGGTAGAGGTTAGGCTAAATGAACCTGATGATTTCTTAAAAGTTCGTGAGACTCTGACCCGTATTGGGGTTGCCTCTAGAAAAGAAAAGAAACTTTACCAATCCTGCCATATTCTTCATAAGCAAGGTAAATACTATATCGTACACTTTAAGGAGTTATTTGCCCTTGATGGTAAATACGCTAATCTTACTGTTAATGATGTTCAGCGTAGGAACCGTATTACTCGCCTGCTTGTTGATTGGGGCTTGATAGATGTTGTCATCGAAGAATCAATTCAAGATATTGCACCATTGAATCAAATCAAAGTACTTCCTTATAGGGAGAAGACGGAGTGGATTCTAGAACAGAAGTATAATATTGGTAAGAAGAATAATGTGAAGGTTGGACAACCTGAATAAATAAGACTGAGACTCCTTTCGTGCGGTCTCTACAAAAGTCGGAAACCCTTTTAGAACCCGTCATCTATTGACGGGTTCTTTTTTTCTGTTATAATAAACAGGTACTTTCTTATAGACCTTTTACAATGCCAGCTGTCAATTTTTCGTCTATTAAAGGAGACAACAAAAACTTTGAAACAGACTTTACTTTTAAGTGGCGCAATATTGTAA
>JAAGZO010000852.1 GCA_024206195.1 bacterium
TCTTCTTCTTTCATAGTCCAAACAGAATAACCTTTGGACTTCAATATATCAATACCTGGGGCTGGTAAAAATGTGGTTATAAGTTCAATAATCTCGCCTTTTTTAACATTTTTCGCTTGTTGAAGAATAACTACCAACGTCATTTTGTCCTTGTCTTCTAATTTTTCTTCATTGACTGAAACCGAAATCTTGGCAGCGGAAAACCAGTCTGGTTTCTCTGAAAAATAAATTTCATCCTCATAAGAATCATTGCTCACCGATTGGCCTACGGCCTTTCTAAGTGTATCAATCAATTTATTAAGTGGCACATTTCCAACAGATGAGATGTGTTTTATGGTTGCAACTTTAGCTACTGTTTTTCTCAAAAAAGGATTTTTTAATTTTTTAAATGGTGGCGCAATACTAATTAGTGTTTTTTCAAGCTCTGGATAAACGTCCAATAAATCATTGACGATTGTAGATGGAGTTATTTCAATATCAGCTCTTGTCATTTGAAGTTCCTTTCTTTTGTAGACTTCGGAGGTCTGAGATAGGCCAGCCTGAGTAGTTACCTAAGGTGTTGAAGTAATTTGGGAAACCGGAGGCTCGGTTGTTTCAGTTTCTATAGGTAGTGACTCTGTCGTAGGAATTGTATTGTTGTCAGGAGTGGGTTCTTCGGGTATAGATGTATTGGTAGAGATTGGTGTCGGTGAAAGGGTAGGTGATGGTGTTGATGTAAATGTGGGTGTCGCTCTTGGTGTATCTGTAGGTGTCGGGGTATCTGTCGGTGTAAAAGTGGCTGTTGGTGTCGAAGGGCCATGTCGCAGGGTAAGATTCTCCACATGCTGGTTAAAGTCATCTACGTCACAGAAAATATATTCCTTGTTCACCCATCCTTCATTGTTAGTTATTCCCTTTACTCTAATTTGGACCCACTTTTCATGATAGATACTACGTGCTAACAGTTTAAATTTATCATTTACCCCTATGGTCGTCACTATAGGAAAGATCGCCCTTTCGCTTTCTGCGGGAAATCCTGGCCCCTCTCGAACATTTAAGAAAGTGGTTTTACTGTCCAATTTACATAGCCATTTCGGGGTTGGTGTAAGGGTAGGTGTTGGAGTAGATGTATTAGTAGGAGTGGGGGTATTAGTAGGAGTTGGGGTTGGTGTAAGGGTAGGTGACGGTGTTGATGTGAATGTAGGTATCTCTCTTGGTGTATTTGTAGGTGTCGGGGTGGCCGATGGTGTGTTTGTAGGTGTCGCTGTTGCTATGCTAGTAGGTGTGTGTGCCTTCACAATAATAGAGACCTTAGCCTCAAATTTTCGATAGCCATTATATTTAACTACATATTTGAAAAAATCTTCTCCGGTGTGATCTGTTGGGGCCTTGTAGGTACAGATTCCAGTTGTAAAACATTCTACGCGGACATTACGATCAGAAGGATGACCTTCTATTTCTATGAAATTGGCTGGAAGACGATCATTATTTGTAACGTCAATATCGCGTGATGAACCTTGATAAACTTCCACAGGTTCATCATTCACAGCAGCCCAGTCATAAAAAACCAGTGTACTTCCAAGCACTATGTTTAATGTAAGTAATCCACCTACATAATATCGCGTCTGGTTCGACCAAGTGTTAATATTTTTTATGGCTTTTATAATGCTTTTCTTGGTTTCATCTGTAATAAATGGCAGGCTGTTGATAATGTTCATAATGAATGGGATAAGCTCTTTAAAAAGAACAACAACCAGACCTGCCAATCCACCCCAGAATAGCCAACTACCATATTGAGGGGAGATTAACTCTGTTATACTCACTACAAAATTGTTCACTATGATTTCCTTAAAGCACCTTTATGCGTTTACTTGGCACACGGCTTAATTCCCGAAGAATGAGTCCAGCTAACAATTATTGATCTGCAACCGGCATAATAATACTGTATATTGCAAGCTACCAACAGGCTCACCGCCAACTGATCTTAATTGTAAACCGATCAGGTCTAGCCTGAATAGTAAGCTTGAATTAAGTATAAACGATACGCCGCCCAGTGTCTATCCCTCTTGAGAGTGAAAAAAGAGTGATATTTTGACCGCTTTTTTAAGCTAAAGAACTAGTTCTTTATAAA
>JAAGZO010000853.1 GCA_024206195.1 bacterium
ACCCCTCAACAATTGTCCGCTTTTGTTCAGCCGTTGTGGCTGCCCGCTAACTGATCACCTAACCGAACTTCTACGCTTTCAAATGCTTCTATGTGCCATTTCAATTTTGGCCAATGCTCAACAACAATCATGGCCGAACCAACGTCATTTGAATCATCAACAAACATTCTGCTTTATGCCATTGTGGCTAAAAGCCAAAAATTCGCCGCTCTTATTTATGGCGAAAGAAATGACTTTGAAACTACAACAAACTATCAACGAAAGAACTTTTCCGCTGGATGAACACGAACCTTTTCTTTTCTATCAACTACAACTACAAACTGTGGGGATATGGTCCAGAATACCGAACATTGACAAGAACACTGACTATTCCGCTGCCTCAAATAAATTCCGAAAATGATGCTGCCATTTCGCAAGCAAACCAAATCCAAGCCAATCACCGGAAGAAGAATCCTCCTGCCTGGGATTGAGACTAAAATATTCTCTGGTTAGGTATAACTGAGTTCTATCTGCTGCCTTCTCGATCCTTCTTTTATTCCTTCAAAATTTAAAAATTATATTTATGACCTGCATCGAGGTTGCTGCTTCTTTAACCCCCTGAGGAAAAGTAATGAAGGATCTTGAAGTGTCTTATTATTGTATTTCTATCTTCCGTGCGTATGCTCTTTTGTGTATG
>JAAGZO010000854.1 GCA_024206195.1 bacterium
ACAATAACAAAACACTTCAGGATCCTTCATTACATTTCCTCAGGGGGTTAAAGAAGCAGCGACCTCGATGCAGGTCATAAATATAAATTTAAATTTTGAAGGGTTAAAGGAAGGATCGTGAAGGCAACAGATAAGACTTAGCTATAAAATATTTTGTTCTGAATTGCAGGCAGGAGGATTCTTCTTCTGATGATAACTTGGATTTGACTTGCTTGCAAAATGGCAGCAGTTTTTCGGACTTGGCTTGAGGCAGCAGAGTAGTCAGTGTTCTTATTAATAGTTAGTATCCTGAACCGTATATTCATAGTAGACAGTTATAGTTGATAGAAAAAGGGAAAGTTCAGGTTCATCTAGAAAAGTTCCTTGGTTGATAGCTTGTTGTAGTTTCAAGGTCATTTCATTGAAGCGGCGAGTCTTCGGCTTTTAGCCACAAATGGTGTAAAGTGGAATGTTCATTGATAGAGTGGACAGTTGTTGATCGATGGCCATGACGAGCGAATGAGCGGTGCAGCAAGCGAACGAAAATGCTTGGGCTCAAGTCGGGCACTATTGGGCAGCAGCTGCGAT
>JAAGZO010000855.1 GCA_024206195.1 bacterium
AAACACAGAAATAAACGAACCATTGTATATACGAACGCGTTCGTTGAATTAGCTGTTAGGTGAGTATGGAATCATCTCTAATTGACAAGGTTCTTCCCGTTTATCATAAAGCGGAAAAGAAGCGCCAAGATCTACTTTGTAATGATCTATCCGGCACTGTTGAGCTTAGTGAGAATAGCGCTGAGTCAATTAGTATATGCGTAAGGGAAATAGAATCATTAATATCAAATTCTATAACTATCGCTCAGGATCAGCTGTACGGGGTGATTAATGAGCAAGAGGCAATAGAAAGAATAAGAGCTATATCGCCAACTCAAGACCCGCATAGCTTAAAAATAATATTAGAGCGAGCAAATCACTATGCTCGTAGGTAATTCACCTAACAAGCAAAGGCAATCCGACGCGAAAGACCCGCGCTGATGCTTTGGGCGTTAACTGCCCATCAAGGATCGGCGCATGAAAGAAACATGGGATCAAATTGAAGAGTTTTTAAAGAAGCATGTTCCTTCTGTTATTGAAACTCTGAATAATCCGGCAACAGAAGAAGAGTTGTGCCAGCTAGAAGCTGAGATCGGCAATACCTTACCAAAGGATTTCAGGGACTACTTGTTGGTACATAATGGCCAAGATGATCCCTC
>JAAGZO010000856.1 GCA_024206195.1 bacterium
AAATTCCTTTTTGCTTGAACAAAAAGGAAGAAAAATTCAAGAACCAACGATGCTCCCACCGCACAGGGCCTGCCTAATCCCCGCCGTTGTTTCCGGCCCGCGCATCATGGAAATCCAGCTTTATTTCCTATAATTAGCCCCAAGATTTGGACAACAAGTTAAGTTATAATTTTTTAATAAACTTGTTGAAATGAGAAAGAGAAAAAAGCACAATTCAGGTTTCAAGACCAAAGTTGTTTTAGAAGCCTTACAGGAAAGGGAGAGCATCCAGGAGATAGCAAAGAAGTATGACCTTCACCCTACACAAATTTCCACGTGGAAGAAACAGTTTATATCAAACGCAAGCAGTGTCTTTGAAAAAGGTGTTGATAAGGGTGATGATGAAAAGGAGAAGACCGATCTTTTTAAGAAAGTTGGTCAGCTTCAAATGGAAGTTGATTTCTTAAAAAAAGTATTGGGGAAATAGTCAGGCCGGCCAGGCTTCAGAAAGTAGACAGAGACGAAGAGTTAGGTATTAAACGTCAATGTGAACTTTTAGGAGTTTGCCGCAGTAGCTTCTACTATGTTCCTCAACAAGAAGGTTCTGATAACCAAGAACTGATGAAGCTGATAGATAAGCAATACATGGAAACTCCATTTTATGGGGTGCCTAGAATGACAGAGTATTTGCGAGAGCTGGGATTTCTGGTCAATCCAAAACGCATACGTCGTTTGTACAGGTTGATGGATATACATGCCCTTGGGCCTCGTCCCAATACCAGCAAGCCCCACGTTGGGGAAGGACATACCATATTTCCTTATTTGTTACGGAATCTGAAAGTCACCCGCTCCAATCAAGTTTGGGCAATGGATATTACCTATGTTCCAGTAGGCAATGGTTATATGTATCTTTTCGCCATCATAGATCTCCATAGCCGCTATATTGTAGGTTGGTCACTATCTAACACGATGACCTCTGCATGGTGTCTGGAATGTCTTGAAATGGCTATTAATAAACATGGGAAGCCGGAGATAATCAATACTGATCAGGGAAGTCAATTTACCGCCCCGAAATTTACCGAATTTGTACTGGAAGAAGGGATCAAATTTAGTATGGACGGGAAAGGACGAGCAATTGATAATATTTTCATTGAACGATTCTGGAGAAGTGTCAAATATGAAAAAATATACCTAGAGCCATCCGATGATGGTTTAGAATTATACGGTAAGATAAAGGTCTATATGGAATTTTATAATACAAAACGACAGCATCAGTCATTAGGCTATAAGAGACCAGAGCAGGTCTTCCGAATGGCCGCATAGATTTCCTTTTCCGCCCAATTGGGCGGAAAAGGAAATCTAACTTATCTTTGTAAGAACGTTGTCTAAAGATGGGGAGTAGTTAAGTTAGCCTGGTGAATACCTCGTGTATTGACTTTTTGCATGGCTAAGAACTGTGTTAAGGTCCCAAAAACTGGTTCTACAGTACTTTGCCTCT
>JAAGZO010000857.1 GCA_024206195.1 bacterium
ATAACAACAGAAGGCTGCATTCATATTTGGGATATACCAGTCCAGAGAATTATGAAAAGGGGATCATCGCTGCTTAACTATGTGTCCGTTTGGACTTGAGCACCCCAGTAGCACTCCACCCTTCCACGCAATCTAACGTAACTACTTTTTCATAGTGTTCATAATCATCGAGTATGTCATCGTAAGTATACTCCGCAGGATTGCTTGCAAGTCCAGTCACTTTTAGCACATAGTTTTCTATGTCAACTTGTTGGGGGCCTTTAATGGAATTCTCACGGAATGCACCAATGGAGGAAAGATCCTTTCCTTGATACTCGATTATCTGGACGTCTTTAAGTGCGTTAAGCTTTTCTGATTCTCCGTTGGTTCCACAACCACTTAATACTAGAAACAATGTTAAGACCAGAAGGAATAAAGTTGATATGGTAAATAAATGTTTCATATATTGTCAAAAAGCTCCTTTGCCGTAATTCTCACTTTTTTCAAATGGAATTACTGTGACCTAAGTCGCAATTATGTATATGAAACTCGATTAAACCATCGGGTGACCACTACCCCGGCATATCGGTACTCGTACCAGTTTCTACAGCAAATCCTGCATCAACCCATGCTGCATAGTTGCCAGCCAGCCGATAAACGGTTTCGAATCCGTTATCGATCAGTAAATTCACTGCTGCAATCGAGACACTATCGGAATGGCAATAGACAAGATAAGGAACATTTTTGTTAAGTGATGGAATAGCTGCTTCTAATGAACTATCGAACATGGGATGATTGATGGCATCCGGTAAATGACCTTGAGCATATAGTGGCGAGACATCAAGAACTACGAGGTTTGCTTTCGTATCAATGAGTTCTTTGCCTTCTGAGGGTGACACATCGGTGTAGGTAGCTTGTGTAGTAGAAGTTGGTGTTTGTACCGGAGTTACCTCGTCATCATTGGAGGAACATCCCACGAGCAGGATCAGAAGAAGTGTAGAGAGCGAAGCTAAAACACCATATCGTCTCATCGAAAACCTCCTTCAGAATGATATGGGATTTCTAAGTTATTAGGCTGATCGACCCATACTAAATGAATCGTAGCTCATATATTACAGGTTGATGGATTAAGAAATCATAACATCGGTTAAGAAAATGTTAATTCTCTATATGCCTATCTAGTTAACTCCCATTGATAACCTATGTCATTCTACCGGTATCTGACACCTTTTGATCCTGTTCTAACTGATATAGCTGCCTTTCCTTTATTTGTATATCAAGTTGATGTTCTTTAGATAAGAATTTACGAT
>JAAGZO010000858.1 GCA_024206195.1 bacterium
AAGTAGAGATGTCTGCTGACGAACCTGCTGCCAAGCCTATCAAGCATTCTCCAGACACGAAGCCTGTAGAGATGCACCAATTCTCTAAAGGAGCAAAGGGAGACACTCTATCAAGAATCTTTAACAAATTAGGATAATGAAGAAAGTAGAATCTATATGGGCTGAACTATCAGCTAAAGCACAAGAGGTATCTAAAGAGGTTGAGTTGACCGAAGAGCAAGTAGAACTTGCTTCTGCTAAAGAAGTGAAGTCTATGGCTTCAAAAGTAAACGCACTACAAAAGAAAGTTCGTAAGCAAACTGATAATTCCGAAGCAAAAGGTGAGGTTGCTTACCGTGCTACACTTGATTTAAACGAGTCTGTTTCAGAATTAAAAGATTTGATGAGTAGATTGAACAAAGATATGAACGATGTATCTAAACAATTGAAAGATTTAGGAATGAATGCAAATGATGTTCCAGCTCTTTCATCTTCTTTAGACATCATTAAAGATGCAAACCAAGCAGTTATTCTTGGAGAAAGACAAGTAAAAGCAGAATCAAAAGGATTTAAAGTATAAACAATAACAACAATCAATAATTAAATAAATAGAAAGATGGCTACATCAATCACAACTACATATGCTGGAGAGTTTGCAGGAAAATACATCTCTGCCGCATTGTTATCAGCCGACACTATTGAAGGTGGCGGTATTACTGTAAAACCAAATGTAAAGTTCAAAGAGGTAATGAAAACTCTTTCTACTAACGCATTGGTAAAGGACGCTGCGTGTGACTTCGCTGACCAAAGCACAGTTACTCTTGCAGAGCGTATCCTACAACCAGAAGAGTTCCAAGTAAACTTGGAATTATGTAAGAA
>JAAGZO010000859.1 GCA_024206195.1 bacterium
CCACTATCAATATAAATAACAAGATTTTCAGAAGTAGTTGCAGCAGCACTTAAATGTATTCTTATTTCCTCTATTCTTTTTCCACCTCTTGTTTTAGTATAACTTACTGATAATGCCCCTGCTGTAGAATCTCTTATATAATCCTCAGCAAAAGCTAAAGGACTTATCAGCAAAGTAATCATAAATGCTAAAAATATTTTCTTCATATCTACTCCTTCTTAATATGCTACCCCATTACAGGGTAGCAATATCAAGGATTGAGGTTGGGAGTTGACTATTAAACAGTACTAAGTGCTACAGAACCGTTATTTGATATAACAACATAATTAGTAGCCGAGATACAAAGTAATACAAGACTTTCGTCAATTGCATTTAACGTGGCAGTATTGTTTCCTGCTGTATTAATAGTACAATCTGTGAAAGTTACTACTCTATTATTTGTACCAGTACCAGTTGCTTCAATTGAATAAATAGTTCCTGGTTTAGGATTTGATATAGCATAAGTCAAAGCAGAAGTACTTGATAGTTTAATACTAACCATATTATTTTCATAATCATCACCATCAAGCGTACCAGCTGTTCCGGTATATGCGATTACTCCTGGATCATCGGCATCTGGATATACTTCATCCTTACCGACAGGATACATTTTTTTAAACTTTTCTTTCATGACATATTCTCCTTACTTTAAAATTTTAATGAAAGGGGAGTTTTACCTCCCCAGAATTTAAAGAAACTTACTTATTATGCACCAAGTACACGTACAGCAAGCTCAGGACGAATACATTTTACCCCATAGAGAACATCATATGAGAAACGAGTTCTCTTGTGTTCTCTTGAAACTTCCAGACGAATTGCTACACCAGTAACTTCATCAACAACTGACATCATTAGATTTCCAAGACCCTGAATATCAGCAAGAGGTCTGGAAACAAATGCAAATGCATCTCTATGGAAAGCAAGATCCATATCCCAGGTATCAGCAGTACTAGCATTACCAACGAAAGTAATAGCTGCACTATTTGCCCATGCAACTTTGGCTGCAGGTAAGAATGCTAATTCTACATCATTTCCACCTGTTAGTTCGTCAGCTGTAACAACATACTCCTGAGTATCACCAGCGACTGTGAAAGTATCACCTACAAGATAAGTACCTGTTCCTGCATCGATATTTACTGTTTTATCACCGATTGCAACAGAAGCACTATCAACAAGATAAGCACCATCTTGAGTTCCAGTAGTATGCGTAGGCATATTCTGATCCATGTGCCAGTCAAAACCAAGTTTCCTGTTAATCTTTCCTTCAGCAATTCCTTCTGCACTACCAGACCATGACATATCCTGGAAAGGTCGTAGAAGAAGAGCATTTGCTTCAGTCGTAGTATTCATAACATACCTGCGATCTGTATTAGGAGTGAGATTATCAGAAAGTTTTTTCTTAGCATCTGTAGCTGCAGAAACATCAGCTCCGAAAGGAGTTGTTCCACCAGTTCCAACAGTATAAGGAACTTGTGAATATAGATTAAGAATTGCAGAATCCATATTGTTGGCAATAGCTTTAATCGCTTCAGCTGCCTGCATTGGTATATAGCCGTCCATTGCTTTCTTCATATCATTATCAGTCAGATAGAATGGAGCTTCATACCATTGATCAAGAGTGATAGCGATAGTACCTGGTGTATCATCATCGGTAGATGGCGGCGTATTTGCTGCCGTTACTGCCTGAGCGGATACAGCCGTAGGTATTGGAATATCAACTGTTTGACCTTTGTTTTTTGCAATATCCTCATAATCAGTATTTACCAAACGTGGCATCACGGCATTTTCTCTTAGAGTTATAAGACCCTGTGCCAATAGTTGTGGAATTACATTAGTTAGATCATTAGCCATTTTCTTTCCTCCTTGTTAGGATTTATAAAATATGAATAGAAAATAGTTCCACCACAAGGAGGAAAATTTCTATTCTGTTACATTTGCACTTTAACTTTACCACTAGCTATATCTGCTGCATTCTTGCTTATAGCAGATGAATCTGTGGATGATATAACTCGTCCCCCAAAATTACCCTTTCCCCCTTGACTTCCTGACCCTGAGGATTCTTTCATAATATTTTGCCCCGAGGCCTCTATAATTTTAGGCATAGCTTCGTCAAATTTAGCGTATTCACCAGGTCTGTCTTGACTATAAATTGGTTCTTTACCTATATAACCAACAACCTGATTTTTCCCATTATCATTTTTTTCAACTTTATAATACTCACCAAAATATTTAACTGCAACATCTGGTGGTAAATTTGTGGTTCTTTCTTCACCAGCAAAAAATGGAGATTTACTGAATTGAGACGCTACCAAAGCGTCAAACAAATCATCTTTATGAGTGCCAATTTCAACATCTTTGGCTTTTAAAGCATTATCCATTAATGTTTTTTGTGCTTCAACTTTACCTTTCCAGGCTTCTTCTAGTGACAATTTTAGTTTGTCGATATCTTCCTTGTTTTTAAGGTCGGTATCTTTTAGATTTGCCACGGTAGTTAAGGCTTCAAGTGCTGCAGCTGGATCCTCGATAGCAGAGAATGTTTCAAGTTGAGTAGTAAGCTCTTTAATTTTTTCTTTTCTAGCTATACTCTCATTGTTTACTTCAGGCAACCGATTATAAAGGTGGATAGCATCAATGCCAAATTCCTCCCCCTTTGTATTAACTACTATCGGCTGATTCTTCTCATTCATCTCGATTGATTTTCCATCTGCTGCTAGTTTATAATTCATTGTTTCTCCTTTCTATCACTTCTGCGATAGAGCTTTAGACGACTAAAATAATCATCTGATTAAGTTTCGGATTCATCTGAACCCTCTCCCATATTACTATCATTATTCTCATCAAACTCGTTCATACTATTGGCTTCAATCAATTCTCTTTCTTCTTCGATTGTAATACCTTCAGGAACGATCTCTCCTTCAATCATCTGATGAATGAAAGTATCTTGGCTAATGCCTTTTCCCTGTAAAGCTGCCATTAATGCAGTTATTTGTTGTGGAGATATCTGCATAGCTACAAAATCAGTATTTAATGTATATACTATATCTTCACTTGGTTCATTTTGCCAAATAGCCACATATTTCAAAGCTTCGGTCAAGCCTTGAGAAACGCCCTTCACTATCTGTGATAGAGCGCTTGTCTCTCCTGCTTGTCTTATCCTTGCTGTCTCTGCAGTCTCAACTTTATCTCTTGTCTTTTCGATTAATCTGGCACCGAGTACTGCCATCATTCTTTCGTTTCGTTCAAGAGCTTTTTCAACTGCCTCTAGACCTTTACCAGTAAACTCTAAGAAACTAGCTGAAGCGCTTTCATTCTTAGAAACTAAAAACTGTTGAGGTCCTATAGAATAAGATCCCTTAGGATCAAATCCAGCTAAAACGGGTGTTGGAAGAGCAGCGAAATGTAATCCATGAGCCATATCAACTGACTTCTTCCAGTGACTTATATTTATATAAGCTAAATCAATCAAAGGTGGTTTATCTACTGCCGAATCATTATTCTCAGATCCTAAAAATACGAAAGGTATATAGTCTAGAGGTTTTTCATATATGCTTAAGTACAAATCATCGTCTGTCTGTTGGGTATATTTGCCTTCGTCTTCGTATTTTTTCCAAACCTCGACTTTACATTTATTATCTACTAATTTAAATATTCGAATCTGTTGTACTTCTACTGGTTTGTATTCATCTTTCGGGTCTGGTTCCAATAATGTTTCCTTTAATACTATTAAAGAAAGTACCTCCATACCTCCAATAAATTCTGATCTCCAGTTAATTATTTTTTCAGGGCCACATACATATATGAAAGCATTAGAGTCTTTATCAATACCTTTATCTATCAATAAACCACATCTGCCATATTTTATGATTAGCTGTGTTGCTTCGTTAGCTAAGGTCTCCATTGTTTGTCCTGTATCGGACATACTACTTAATTGATATTCCATTTTCTTAGGAATAGTATACGTAGGATTTTTTCTGAATACACTACCAGTAAGACCACTAACAGTTCTACCAAATGCATTGAAGAATTCCCCTCTATCTTTATATGAGGTATATTGAAAAGAATTCTGCTTTGTAAGTCTGGGTAAATATACAGTTCCCTTACTTTTAATCTGAGCTTCACCTTGGAATAAATCATCGCATAGGGTCCAATCAGGCAAGTTACTTGTATATTCTGGATGTTGTGAATCTACTGGCATAATATTTTCCTAATTTTTTTCATAAACGAACTGATTATCTTGATCTTCCCTAATCTCAAGATGTTTATCGTCTCCATAAATTATCTCAAAAGGTATTTCCTCAGGATAAGCTTCACAAGTATGGACCCCTTTTGCTGTTCTCACATCTGTGGTACTTTTAAAACCTAGATAATGTTTACAACTTCTTTTAAAACAATTTGGTTCTGCTATCATTGTAATCTCCCGCTATTTAAATAACCTATCGAATTCTTTTTCTATAAATTCTGGCAATCTGTGTTTGGAACCAAAAGCTGCAGTTCTATCATATTGCTTTGAAGTATATGCTGCAAAGGATTCAGCAAATCCTTCAGCAGAATTTGTAGTACCATACTGACTGACCTTTGTTCTAAATACTTCTTTATTTGAATCAAATAATTTACCCCATTTAGTTCTAGTACTTGGAGTTAACATCATTTCAACATGATGGCCGTATTCATGCCTAAATGTAGCTCTTGCTCCACTGTCAGTATGCCAAGATGGACTTAGGTCAAGATTGGGTTTTCTTGGCTTTAAAGATTCACGAGACATCCTAATCATACGATTAGAGTTCCAATAATCAGCGAGAGCACGAGAATCGCCTCCGTCAAGGTAATCATGCCTAAGATCTAAATTAATCCTCAATTTACTCTTATTTAGTTTCTTATTTGCCATTTCTCTTAATTTCGGCAATTCCTCATAAATACTTCCAATCTCTTCCATCAAATCATTTAAATAATCCATTTCTACTTTACCATAAGTAGCTTTATCAATGTTACCAATACCAGTAATATTATATTTTGCCTTTGTTTCCTTCCTTAAGTCATTTATATTATCAACTCTATTATGTTTCATATCAAGGTTTTTATTAAATGGTATTGCTTTACCTGACTTCTTTTTAATTTTAACTAATTCAAAAGCATTATCTATTTTATCCCTTAATTCAGCATATACATCATCGTTACTAATTACTGAGTACATGCTAACTTGCATATCTTGCCAAATTTTCTTTCTTTCTTTTTCTGTTTTAGCTTCTATATATTTTGGGATTAATCTGTCAACATCATTTCTGGCTTTATCTTCAATCGGTATTACTTTCTTTTTAGCTGCAGCTTCTCTCTTAGCTTTATCCTCAGCTTCTTTCTTAGCTTTTGCCGCAGCTTTCTTTTTAGCCGCAGCTGCTTTTTGTTTCTCTTTTAATCTTCTTTGTTCTTCTTTTAATCTTCTTTGTTCTTCTTCGATCTTTAATTTTTCTGCTGCCGCCTTCTCCTTAGCTAATAATTCAGCTCTTTCTTTCTCGAGCCGTGCCTTTTCTTTCCTTAGACGTGCTCTTTCTCTTGCCTTCCGTTTTGCTACTGCAACCTTAGAAGCTTCTCGCTCAACAATCAATGTTTCTAGTTGTAATACAGTTAATGGCCTACCTGTTTGATCGACCATATCAGGCATTGTTAATTTACCTTTTAACCACAACTTCCTTTTCTCTACGCCTAATACTTCTTCTTGTATCGAAACTGGTTGTTTCTTTAACCACTGATTATATGAAACACTACTTTTAGTTGTGCCTCCCATCATAGCTCTATGAGTTGGAGTTGTTTCCATCCTCATATCTCTAATTTCATTCTTACTAAATCTGGATTTGGGTCCTGCTAATTCGTCCCATGTTTTTGTTATCGGCAACAGTGTAGACCTGCATTGCCAATGAGCCGGAGGAATTATTAAAGCAAAAGTATGGCCTATTGGAGTATAATCCTTATTATATTTCTTACCGTCAGCAGCACGACAATAAGGGGTAGTTCGATTATCAAGAGTTGCTATGTATTCATATCCAGATAATACATCGTCATAGATATCATAGGTCTTATTTCGTATGTCATTTGCTGTCTGCATGAAAGCCGTCCTAGTCAATGAATTGGCGGCATTCTTAGCACCTTTAGTTAAACCTCCTATACCTTGTACTCCTTTTACTCTTTTAGTCAATTCACCTATAGAATCTCCTTTTAATGATCCTATGGCTATTTGTTCACTGACATCTCTCGCAGTTCGATTAAAATTTTTCTTAAATGTTACAGCTTGATCTTTCCACCAATTTCCTATTGTTGCTCCATCAATCAAAGTTTTATTTACAAGTACCTTTACTTGAGTGTCAGTAAAGGTAGGACGAAGAACGTTTGTTCCTAGAGAAGTATTTAAAATACTTATGGCATTTCTATGTTCTATTTTACCAGTACCAATTAAATCTCCATTTACTACGTTATTTATATCTCCATATGTATTACCAATTATTGCAGTGGTAGATTTATTCAATCTTCGTAATCTGCTTTCTCTCCACTTAGATACATTCGATCCAGCTGGGTCAATGCTTGAAATTTCCTGTATCAATTCTTTCTGCATTTTACCGAATAACCTTGTTACTTTCTTTTGAGTGTTAGCATTCAACCTCAATAAATCAACTTGGCTCCTTATGAGCTCATTATATGCTTGGTCCTGTAAGCTTGTAGCCATTTAGAATCCATCCATATCCGTAGCACCACTTAAATCTCCATCCAATGGGTATTCTTCACATAGATAATATCCTAAGCCATCCGTTAGATGGGATAGTTCGGATCCAGGTATTTTCTCTAATTCTCCGGATCCTCCTTTTAATAATGCCACACCTTCAAAATCCTTGACTACATGTGGGGCTTTGCTTGGATCTACCTGAAGCCTTATATCTCCCAACATTGATTTAAGTCTGCCGTTCATTACACTTATTCTACTTCGTTCTGGAGGATTAGATCTTCCGTAATTGTAAGCAACTCGGCCAGGATAATGATTGTTTAAGTGTTGCCTAATCAGATCCCAATCACTTCCTTGTACTTTAGCTGAGCCCCGGTTTCCTCCTGTGGCATCGCCATATACAGAAATATCTCCATTATGATCGCCCCAGTCATTTATTAGTTTCCTACATACGGCTGGGGTATTACTATTTTTGGGAATAAATACCTCTCCTATTACCCCAGTTACATGTTTTCCTACTATCGGTGTTTGAGAGGCAGGATCCACGTAGTTCTGTTCTTGTGCCACAACTGCCACACCTGGATCTACATTGAAATCAAAACAGAATATTAACTCATTATTAGGGTTGTAGCTAAGTCGAGTACAATGAGTAGTATCCATAAAATTGTAATATGCTCTACCTGTAAAATTGATGAATGACCCTTCATACTCCTGTTGGTATGTCAATTCATCTAGATCATGTTTAGCTTCAATTATTTGATCTTCCGGAAGTATATCTGCGGAGAACCATGTATATGCTCCCCACTTAGATGATACATCTGCTTGGGCCTTCTTATATAAATCGTAATAATGGTTTCTTCCTTCAGGAACTCCTATCAACCAAATCCAACCATTCCTATCAGACAGAGCAGGGCGTACATTTTCACCCCATGTTCTTTCCTTCATGTTTCCATATTCGTCAAGTATTCCGCCATCCCATGGCGTTCCTTCTACGCTCTCAGGCTTATCCAAGCCTAAGACAAATATCTTTGAACCATTGATGTATAATATACTCAATTCTGTTTCTGATATATTTAAAATCAAACGAGGATTAGAGTATCTTTTAAGATCACTCCAATAAATTCTTTTTGCTTGGGGTCTTGCTGGGGCAGCACAAAAGAAGTTTGCATTGGGATAGGCAGTTCCTCTCAATGCAGCAGCTATAACGAATCGTTTAGCTATTTCTGTTTTTCCAGATCTACGGCCTGCAGGAACCACTCTGATTCTTGTGGTATCTGTCCAAAGGCGATATTGCTCTTTATGAGGTCGTAATTGATCCATTTAATATTATTCCTCAATTTCATCCGGTACGGGTATAGAGTCTTCAATATCTAAAACTGCCTGCCTTACTCTATTTGCATGACTATCCACTGATTCTGATTCTATATTCTTCATCGAGTTAGATCCGTCAGTTATTCCATATACATCATAAGCAAGAGTAAGTAATAGTTTTGTGTTAACTTTGCCTGTGCCTTTAATTGACATCTTGGCTAGTTTATTTCGGAACAACTTCTCACCTTCAATTAAACCCTTATCAATACTTTTACTGAGTGAAGGATTCTTCTCCATCCAGCTGTCTAGGGTTTCCTTGGTACAATTTAACTTTGAACAAACATGAGTTTTTGATCTTAGAGCTTTTTCCGATAAAGTTGTAAAAGCTATTAAATCAAATTCCTGTTTATATGTGATTGTTAATTCCAAGGTTTCTCCGATTTAAACTGTCTTTGCCAGTTATACTAATCCTTATCATTATTTAATATGAAAGTCAATAGAAATTATTCTCAATGATTACAATCAGTTATAAAGGTATTTTTGCCCTATTTTGACGATGTGGCATGAATTATGCTTAGGTTTTGACTAGTTTCCCCTATTATATAGGTAAAAATAAATCTAGGAAGTAGCTAAGTTTTCTGTTGACATTACCCCAATCCTAGATTATACTGTACTTAACAATAACAATTAACCGGGAGAAACAACATGACTAAATTAATACCAACACAAATAATAAATTTAATTGAAGAAGTTAGTAATCAGGAAATTTCTTTCTTCATGGCCTTCTGTCGATTGTTAAAAAAATCAGATGAAAAATATCATGATAAAATGTTAGAAATTGTAAAAGCATTTGAGGATAGAGGA
>JAAGZO010000076.1 GCA_024206195.1 bacterium
AAGGCAGATTATTGAAACGGGTAGCGGAACTTAGGAAACTGGAGGGATGAAAACGATGTGCGGTAAACCTTGGTTTGTTAAGAAAAAGAAGAAGGAAGATCCTAAGTTGGATCAATTCAGGACTGCGGATGAGGATATTCGCTCAGCAACGGAATTAATGACGGTCTGGGAATTTACGAGTAAATTAGCAGCGATGAGCGATGAGGAATTTGAGAGAACAGTTAATAAGAGGGTGGAGTGAATGAAAGTTTGGATTATTGAGGATTATATCGAAGAACGGTTGTATGTTTTTGATAGTGAAGAGAAGGCAAATAAAAAAGCCGAGGAAATTAGATGTTATGATATTACTGAGCATGAGGTGGAGTGAATGAAGGTATATATTGTTGTATGGTTTGAACTTCCAGATAAAGAAATAGTGGATGTTTGTAGTAGTAGAGAATTTGCTGAAAAAAGCATTAAAGAAATTAGACAAACCTATTTTGATGAGGATGAAATACCACCTCCAATTGATTGTTATGATATAGATGTTTGGGAGGTGGAT
>JAAGZO010000860.1 GCA_024206195.1 bacterium
CAATCTTTGGTTATCTTAAAGAACATACTGACTTTGACCAACTTATATGGGAGTTCGGTAATGAGATGAATCCTGCTTGGGTTCATTGCTCATATACAACAGGTAGAAATAGAGGCGAGGTGTTAGTTGCTTACAAGGATGGAGGCAAGACACGCTACAAACGATTATGAAAATGGATGCTACAGATATAAAAGTATTACTAATGAATACCTCTACAATGGCTTTATCTTTCGCCAACATAGAGGCAGCCCTAAAAATCACCTTGCTTTTAGCTTCCATTGGGTATACTGCTCAACGGTGGTATCTAATGAATAAGAAAGATGAGTAAGATAAGTGAGGGAACAGAGGTAACTTTAGACCTCAAGACTATTGCAACTGTTATAGCGTTTATAATATCGTTAGTTGGTATGTACTACGCTTTAAAAGCTGACATAGAGGTGGCAAAAGAATTACCTGCACCTACCATATCAAGAACCGAATACGATTTGAAAGACCAAATGATTCGTGATGCGGTTATGAATACCCAGAAACAGGTAGAAGAGATACACAAGGATGTCAAGGTTATAGACGAGAGGTTGTTTGATATACAAAAAGGCAGAAAGAGATGAGGACTCTAATCTTCTTACTTCTACTATCGGTATCTGCCTATAGTCAAAACGCATTAGTGCATATCAATGCAGAGTTCAACAAGAGTAATGATTGGTATGGTGTTGATGTTATTAGCAACGCAAAGGTCTACAATGGATATGTAGATAACAACCCTGCTATTAAGGATAAGTATAGTATTGTAAGAGTACCTACTTTGATTTTATTCAAGGATGGTGACGAGGTATACCGATGGGAAGGTGGCTTGGATATGAAGCTGAACATCAAGGTGAATGAAGTACAAAACAAAATAGACAATAAATAAATGAACGACACCGACTTCGGGTTTGCAGACTCCTTTGAGGACTTTGTAGATGAGATGACTAATGACAAGGCTAATGAGAAAGCCTGTAGCATTGATAACCCAGATTGTGAGGCTTGTGGCTCGTAAGTATTGTGTAACTGAACCAAAGGAATGTACCTGTAAAAAGAATTGTAATGAATCCACTAATAACAAA
>JAAGZO010000861.1 GCA_024206195.1 bacterium
AATTCAGAAGCAGTCAATTCATCGAATTAAATTATATGAAATTACAAATTAGAAAATTACAAGAATCCGATTGGGATTTAATACCGAAGTGGTGGGAAGCTTATGGTTCTGAAGGTTTCCCACGTGACTTCTTGCCAGGAGCTTTTCAAATAGGTGACGAACAAGAAAAAAAACGTGAAGGACTAGGCGGCTTTATGGTTTGCAAAGGAGATGATCCTATTGCAGCTATGTGGCTGTGGATGACAAATAGTAAGATGGCAATTCCAGCTGTTGTAGTGAGTGATAAATCTTATCGTGACACCGACAGAAGTGATGCATTGCAACTCTTAGTAGATTTTACAACTGATTTTGCTGAAGACTTAGGTTATAAGTATGCTTTTGCATGGGCAAAACAAGGTAAATTATTAGAAAAATATAAAAAAGCGGATTATTATTGCGATGAGACTCCGTCATATGAATTAATACTAAAATACTAATGGGAGACATAGTAAAAGGTGTAGCATCACTTTTTGGAGGCAGAAAAAGAAGACGCGAACAAAAGGCAGCCACTAAAGGTTTAGACGCAGCAAGAAGAAGGCAGGACGCTTTTGATTTGCAAAATGTATATGCGGGTATGGAAGGCCCAGATATATCAATGTCCGGATATGACCCTTCGCAGGCTCAGGTTGGTCAATTAGGGCCAGCGCAACAAGCTCAGTTAGCACAATTAGGATCTTCACAAGGGTATGATGCTCAAGGGTATACAGCACAAGGATATGACCCAAGAACAACTTC
>JAAGZO010000862.1 GCA_024206195.1 bacterium
ATCCCCAATCCCCAATCAGATAATCAAAATATGAATTAATAGTCTTTTGATTAATCAGTTAACAATAATTAATATAATAATTAATATAATAAATAATATTTATCAAAAAATTATTATTTTTTATTCTATAGTAGTTCTTTAAATTAAAACTTAAAACTTAGTTTGCATCATGAGTTCCAATTTCTCTGAGGTAAATATTGTGATCTTGCATAGACATATCAACTACAACCTTGATAAAATCTGCTCCTTTAGGAATTAATTCCTTAGGGACAAAAGCGGCGATGTATCTATCAAACCACTTGCTATTGTAGTGAATAGCGAAGGGATTGTCGTAAGAGGTCCTAAATCTCTCAATGGCCTTTCCAGATACAGTAACGCTAGTGTGCATTGTTCCAAGCCAGTTATTGTTATGCTCAACAATATATAAGAGTTTATCTTTTCCATTTTCAACAACAGGAACAATTAACTCCCAACGTTGTCTATTGTTAAGTTGACATAAGTTGTCGCTATTCCAGCTATGAGTGTTCCAATGACATCCACTTCCTCCATTGACTCTCCAGTGATAGGCTACAGCACTGTTTCTAGCGTGACCCCATGGGTTCTTACTGAAGGCAATTCCACCTATCCACCCATCTGAATGTTGAGCATTAATAATGATGTGCTCTCCAGACTTTTTCACAGGAATAGGTAACCACATATGAATTCTGTGGTAAGAATCAGGAGCACCTCCATCATGAGAGATTTCGTTTAGAGTTCTGTGTCCGCAAGTATAATGTCCAGTAGATTTTCTTCCATTATCGTTGTACTGAACATAGAATCTTCCCCAAACATGGTTTGCGCATCTGATCCATAAAACATTGTATCCTTCAGGAACATTTACAGATAATCCGCTATTCCAACCGTTGTGTTGATATCCGACTCTTAGAAGCTCTCTCTTATGCCATTTATTTCCTGCATGGTGTCTA
>JAAGZO010000863.1 GCA_024206195.1 bacterium
AAAAAGAGAATATGATTTCTGCATGGGACAGTATATAGGATATGCAACTAAAAAACTACCTTATGATTGGAAAGCAATTTTTGGATTCTTCTTTAAATATACAAAAGATTCAAAATTGGGTAAAATGTGTTCTGAAGGATGTATAGCACCAGAAGTTGTTTACCGTGGCTTGACCCACATTAATCCAAGTCACCAAAGCCCCCAGGATTTTGTAAAAATTATAGAATCTCTTGGTGCTAAATGTGTTTTGAAAAGTAAAGTAGATTAATATTAAAGGAGTACTACCATGGCACTTACATTAGATGCAACAATTGGGGGAGCAAACTCAAATACTTATATACTCCTTGCTGATGCTGAAATAGTAATGGAAGGGGTATTTTATAAAGATAATTGGGTAGCTGCCACGGAACCAAATAAAAACATTGCTCTGGTCCAAGCTACACGAATGCTTGACGAACTAATGAATTGGTTTGGTACTAGATCAGATTCTGATAGTCAAGCATTAGAATTTCCGAGATATGGATGTCCAAAGAGACCGGGATATGATGGATATACAAATTTTTTTGATGATGATGAAATACCTACTTGGCTTGAAAATGCAACTGTTATAATGGCAGATGCTATACTTGGTAGTAATAGGGGAGCAGACTCTGATACCAAAGGGTTTAAAAGAATGAAAGTAGATGTTCTTGAATTAGAAATAGATTCTACTGACAGACAAGATACTATGCCAGATAATGTATATGAAATTGTAAAATTTTATGGTGATAAAGCAGGTACTAATATGTATGTCATAAGAACTTAGGAGATCACAATGGGATTAAGAGATACATTTAAAAATGCAGCCAATACAGTTTTTACAGCATTTGGGGATATTCCAAGATCTTGTACTTATGTTTCAACTGGGACCAAGGAACTCAATACCCATACAGGAAATGTGGTAACTAAAGCTTCAGATCCAGATGTCTCATATACTGGTGTAAATATAATTTTTACAAAGTATACAAAGGCAGAAATAGATGATGTTCATATTTTATTTTCTAATGTAAAAGGATTAGTACCTGTAGAAAATTTAACACCTACTCCAAAGAAAAATGATACGATTACAGATGCAGCAGGAGAACAATGGGGAGTTATTGATTGGAAGAAAGATCCTGCTGACGCTTTATGGATTTTACAACTAGAGCAAATAGGATAAAATAATGGCGAACGAGAATTTAAAATTTGAAGCTGATTTATTAAAGTTTGCTATAGCTCTTAATATAAGTAGTAAAGTAATAATTAAGAAGATAACATTAGATATCTTTAGAGATATAATCAAGATGTCACCAGTTGATAAAGGATCTTTCAGGGCAAGCCACCAAATAGGAATAGATACTCCTAGTGAAGACGTAGTAATAATGGGTGGAGAATCAAAAAGCAATAAGAGAGCAGCTAGAGCTAAAGCTTTAGAACAAACAAAGAAATTATCTCAAGCAGATGCCGCAGATACTATTTGGATAAGTAATAATTTACCCTATGCAGAAAAGTTAGAATATGGTGGATATAATGACGGTCCAAAAACAACTGGAGGTTTCTCAAAGCAAGCGCCTCAAGGTGTTTACAGGAAAGCATTACAAGCTGCTGAAGCCACAATACAAGCACAGTTAGATAAAATAGATTTTGACTTAGGATAATAAGGGGACCCCAATGTTTGAAGAAGCAGACAAATACATTGTTAAAAGAATGGAAGACAAATGGGCTTTACTTAATTATGGAATTACAGTTTTATATGAGAATGTAGAAACTGGAAATGAAGTCGAACAAGGTGAAGCACATCTTGAATTATCTATTATTGATGGCATTACAAACAGAATGAATTTAGGAAACACTAACCGTCTACATAGGTATGAAGGATTTATTAATATAAATATTTATGTAGAGAAGGGGAAAGGAACCAGGTATGCTAAAGAGTTAGCAGATGCAGTTTCAGGCATATTTAGAGATCAATTATTTAATGGAGTACTTTGCAGAAGTCCTTCGTTAGCAAGATTAGGTAACGTAGGTGGATGGTTTCAATATACTGTAAGTATTCCTTTTCAATTTGATGAACAATTTACAAGTACTTTAGATACATAACGGGAGAGATATAATTAGCGCTTTACGCGGATGATAATATAATATAAGCCCAACACAAGGAGGAAATTCAAATGGCAGATACCAATCGAGTACAAATTAGCTACTTAGAAGAAGCAACATGGGGTGTTACTCCTTCGTCAGCCTTGACTGATATGAGGTACACCTCAGAAGACTTTATTTACAATGTAGCGAATATCACTTCAGAGGAAATTAGGAGTGATAGAAATGTAACAGATATGATCCAGACAGGAGCGGATCCAAGTGGGGGGTTTAATTTTGAACTTTCATTTGGTAGTCCTGCTGATGTATTCTGGGAGAGTGCATTGTTTGGAGAGTTCACAGCAGATGTTGGATTCTCTCAATCAAGTGATGTCTCAGCATCATCAAATGCATATGCTTCTTCAGGTAATAATTTTGATCTTACAACTGCTGAAGATGTAGGAAGATGGGTGTATGTAAGTGGTTTTGCAAATGCAGTTAACAATGGGTGGAAACAAATTGTTACAGCTGCAGTAGGAGCATTAACAGTAGTATCACCTACAACAATGGTGGTAGAAGCAGCTGGTGCTTTAACTATTACTATCAATGGTAAACGTTTACGAAATGGTATTAGGGATCTTACTGGAACTCATACTACTGGTGCAGCTTCTGCCACATTAGTAGACTCCAATGCATCATTTACTAATGCAGTTATAGGTAGAACTATTTATAATGTTACTGAGGGTGAATCAGGTACCATAACTGCTTTTACTTCTACTACAATTACTGCAACTTTATCAGGCTCTGAAACTTGGGATGTAGCTGATGAATATATCATTAAAGGCGTTTTGGATAATACTGAGAAATCATTCTCAATGCAGAGAGAAGCTACAGATGTTGCACAGTTCTTCTTATTTAGAGGAATGGTTGTTAATACTACATCTGTAAATGCAACTTCAAATGCAGTTGCTACAGGTAGTATGAGTATGATGGGTAAAGATGCTGCACTCGCTCAAACAACTTGGGGAACAGGTGCTAATACTGCTGCTCCAACAGAAGATGTTATGAATGCAGTGGCAAATGTTGGTAACATAATGTTTGATGGAACACCACTATCTGATTTCTATTTCCAGGAACTAACATTTAGTACCAACAATAACTTGAGAGGACTTGCAGCAATCGGAACTCTTGGTTATATTGATATTGGTTCTGGTAGATTTGAGGTAACAGGTGGAATGAATGTTTATTTTGCAGATGATACTCTCTATGATATTTACCTTGCAGGATCTACAGTGGATGTAAGTTTTTCAGTGTCTGATGAAGCATTAAATACTGGAAACTCTTATCACTTTTCCTTTGAGAAAGTCAAAATTGAAACTGATTCTGGTGCTCAGGCAACAGGTTCCAATGCTGACGTAATGGAGAACTTGACTTGGAGAGCAACTTACAATCCTACAACTCGATGTACCATGGAGATAAATTACTACGATGCTCCATAACATATAATTTCTTGATTGCAGGTCTGGTTCTCCTTTCAATCAAGATTGCTGTGATCGGTTTAAATTTGGTGTCCTCCCGTGCCGCTAAATGCCGATCACAGCTTAAATTAAAAAAGTCACGGGAATAAATTAATTAACGGGAGAAGCAAAATGGATTTGAAAAAAGAGTATTACACAGACAAAGAAAAAGAAGAAAAAGGTATATGGGAAGATTTTGGTAATGGATGTAGAGTTCTTATAGCAAGATCAAATAATCCCACATACAAAGAGTACTTCAAAAGGATAAGCAAGCCTTATAGGAAACAGATCTTGAGGGGTACACTTCCCGAAGAAAAAGGGGATGCTCTAATGATTAAGGCAATGGCAAAAGCTATTATTCTTGATTGGGAAAATCTTATGGAAGATGGTGCTAAAGTAGAATATAATCTTAAAGAAGCTATAAGGGTTCTTACTAAATATCCTGACTTCAAAGATGCTGTAAGTGAAGTTGCTCAAACTGCAGAAGCTTATAAGGTTGACCTAGATGAGGAAGAAGAAGAAAATTTGTAATATACCTCCAGTGGTGGGCGAAGTATAGTAGTAATCTAAAATTTTTCTTGGATATCGAGGAGGATACTGGCAACACACTTCCTCCTCTCCAAGAAGAACCAGATTTAAACGATTGTGTAGTACCATACTGGAGGGCGTTTACAACATTAGCACCAAGTAGGCAAGCAGGAATGGGATTAGGTTATATTCCATACTCTGAAATAATTTGTTACTTAAATGAGAATGATATTTTTGATCAAGAGGAAAGAGCAAGAATGTTAAATGTAGTTCAATTTATAGATAGTGAATATGTAATTTTAAAGAATACAAAAGCACAAGGTAGCGGAGCATTAAAGACGAACGTAAAAGGAAAATAATATGCCAAAATTAAAATTGGGTATAGACTTAAAGGATTTCAAAAGAGGAGTCGCAGCTACTGGTGTAGAGTTAAATAAACTTAAGAGCAAAACTCGTAAAACCACTAAGTCAATGAAGAAGGATTTCAAGAGCCTAAAAGCGTCTGCTATGGGATTTAAAACTGTTTTGATAGGTTTAACTACAGGTTTTACGTTAGGAGTTATAATTAAGGAGATTAACAGTGTAGGCATGGAATTTGAAAAGACCATGGTTATAGTGAAGGGAGTATCAAGAGCAACTCAAGATGAATTTGAAGCAATGTCTGACTCTGCAAAGTTACTTGGTGAAACAACAGAATTTAGTGCTACTCAAGCTGCCGAAGGTTTAAAATTTTTAACCATGGCAGGTATTAGTGTTACTGATTCTGTAACTGCATTACCTGGAGTATTGGATCTTGCCACAGCTGGAAATTTAGATTTGGCAACCTCAGCTGATATCGCATCAAATGCCATGACTGCTATGGGAATGAGCGCAAATGAACTTAATAGAATAAATGATTCATTTATTAATACTACAACAATAAGTAATTCTACAGTTCAAATGTTAGCTGAATCTTTTAAATATGTTGCTCCTACTGCCAATGCACTTGGATATGATATAGAGCAATTAAATGCTTTTCTCGGTAAGTTACATGATGCAGGTATCCAAGGAAGTATGGCAGGTACTCAGTTAAATCAAGCTATGTTAAGAGCTTCAAGAGTTATGGCAAAAATGGGTATGGAGGGGGATTTAATAGACTTACTTGAGAGGATTCAAGATGAGCAATGGGGTGTTAATAAAATCATGCAAGAGTTTTCAGGACGAGGTGGTAGAGCAATACTTATCTTGAAAGAAATGGTTCCAGAACTTAAAGCTCTTGAATCTGAACAAAGAAAAAATAAGGATGCCAATAAAGAATTAGCAGATCAAATGAGAGATACAACAGAAGGATCTTTAAAAGCTTTTAAATCAATCATCGAAGGAATAAAATTAGATACCTTTGAAAAGAATATGGGCGGTAGTAGAGGAGTTCTTGATGATTTTACAAAAATTTTAAGGGATAATAAAGATATTTATTCTGATTCTCTTGAAGGTATAATGCAGCTTGGAAATGCAATTAGTGTTGTTTTAGTAGGTGCATTCAAATTAATTACTCCAGTAATTGGTAGTGTTAATTTACTTTTTCAAGATTTTTTTAAGGGTCTTGATATGATTTCTGAAAAGGCAGAAGGTCTTGATATGGATTTATATGATATGAGAAAGACAAATCCAGAGCAAGCACAATTTACTCAGAACATAAGGGATGCCCAAGAAGAAATAAAAATATTAAAAGGTACCATAGATAATATGGCCGAAGGAATGAAAAAGCCTGGAGCAGAGATAGCAGCATTCCTTGCTTCAGGTGTAGGTGGATATGAAAAGCAATTAAAAAAGATAGAAGAACAAAAAGAAAAACTAAAAGCTTTAGAAGAAAAGGAATTGCAGAATCAAACAGGATTAAATAATTTATTAGAAGAAAGAAAACAAAAAGAACAAGATATACAAAATATGGCAGAAGTAACTTTTGGTATCAATAAAGACTATGGTGATACTTATGAAGGTATAAATGAGGCACTTTCTACAAATTCTAAACTTGCAACCGATGCTTATAAGAGAGAGGAATTGAAAAAGAAATTAGCCACCGATATTAATGATGAGATGGATGAGCTATCTAAAAAATATACAAAAGAACAACAAGATTTAATGGCTGTAAATAAACAATATGATAAGTTAAAAATTGCACTTGAAAAGATAGGGGATGAAGAAGTAGATATATCAGCAGAAAGAAAGAAGTCATTGGATCTTGTTAAGAAAACATATGCTGAATTGAAAAAACAAAAAGATGCCGCAGAACAACTTAAAGTAGAAATAAAAGAAATATCAGAAATGCCTATAATTGGTGATACGTATGACGATATGTCAGCTGGAGAAGATGTAGCTAAAAAGGAACAAGAAAAAATAGATAAAATGAGGAGAAATACCGCAGAGGCATTAGCAGAAGGAGTGATGGAAGGACTTCAAGCTGGATTTGAAGGCGGGATAGACGGTGCTCTTGATTATATGAAGAAAAGTTTTTTTAAAGTTATTGGTGATGTTCTTCAAGGTACTATTGCTGATAGTATTGGGAATGCCTTTGCCGAATCTGATTTTGCTGCAAAAATGAGTGACGAAATGGGTTCTGCAATGGGTGGTTTAGTTGGCGGATTAGCTGGAGCTGCAGTTGGGGTTGGGGTAGGATTAGTAACCTCTTCTTTTGCTCAAAAGAAAGAGGAAGAAAAAAGAAGTAAAGCATACATTGATTCTATGCACAAATTGACAAATGCCATGGAGAAAAATAATGTAATGCTTGAGAGAAAGTTATCTGCTGATTATGAATCACATTCTTGGAGTGAGAAAATGTTTGAAGCTCAACAAGATTTAATAAATAAATATGAAGAAATAGGTAAAGCCCCAAAAGCTAGAAAAGAATCTGAAATAGGAATTGTCGATGAAAGATTTGAAAGAGAACTTGATTCATGGAAAGAAGCAAGGCAAACAGCAAGAGCAACTTATAAACTTACAATGGCAGGTTTAAAAGTAGATATAATAAAAGCAGCTGATGAAATGTGGGAAGGATTAGCTGAAAGTTATAAAACTTCATATAAGTCAGCACATGATGAAATGACTAGTGTATGGGGAGATGTTATTAATGGATATCTAGATGCAACTGCTGGTTGGTCTGTAGATCTAATAAATGCAACTGCTGCTGAGAAGAAAAGAATTGAAGAGATGGAATCTCCAATTGCTAAATTAGGGGCAATTTTAGAAGGAGATTATTACGATTTAGAAAGTAATCTAGAAGCAACAACAGAAGCCAGAAAGATATATACTCAAGCAGCAATAGCACAAATGGCTATGGAAATTAAATTTGCTGAAACAAGAAATAAAATTACAGATGATTTAGGATATTATATGGAAGATCTGAGGGGTAATACAACTCCACTCTCAGATGCATTAAGAACATTGAATAAACAATTTGATGTCTGGGAAGAAGATTTATATGATGCAGGGGCTGCTGAAAATTCTTTATCTGCAGAAAGAAAAGAAGCAATAGATGTAACTACCGCACTCTATGATGCTAATGGACAATTATTAGAAGCAGAAGAAAAAAGACTAGATTCATATAAACAATTTATTTCTTTATCACAATCAATACAAGATTTTAATGAAAGTCAATTTGCTGCTACTGCTACTACTCAAGATTGGCAAAATGAAATTTACAGAATAACACAAGCAATAGGAAGTCTTGATGCCAATTCTGAAACTTACAATGATGATTTATATACTCTTATGAATGATCAATTTGAAGCAACAAAACAACTTGTTGATCTTGCCAGAAGTCAATTAAATGCTTACTTAGATGCACAGAAATCATTAGATGAGCAAATATGGGAATTAACTGGTGGTGGAACAGGAAGTCAATTTACTTCTACATCAATGTGGGAAGAAAGATATTTTAAATTATTAGGTGAAGCTCAAACAGGAGATTTAGATGCAATATCAGCTTTCCAATCTTTTATACCTCAATGGATGGAAGTATTGTCTGCTGCAGGTTTTAGTAGTCAAGATTTAGCAATGACCGCCGCTGGAGCATTAGGAGGATTAAGTGCTGGATTGAATGCACCAATACAAGATGTTAGAAATCTTGCAGGTACTGAAATTACTTCAACTCAGGAACCGACTTTTATTACTGTACAAGTTGTTATTGATGGCAGAGAAATTGGATACACTATTGCTGAGCAAATTGATTCAGGAAATCCAGTATTGCTAGAAAGTTTAGATAAAAATCAACAACAAAATGCCTAAACATAAAGGAGTATATAATGGCCTTTTCAATGGCAGATGAGTTATCAACAGAAGTAGCAGATTATACAGCTACAGAATTGAGTGTTACTCCTCAAGGGGTTTTACCAACGATAGGTTCAAAGAATCAGCAAATATTATGGCTTGATGATGGTACGCCATATACTATTAATATCGATGATACTACAACATACCAAGTAGATTTATCATGGGATTATGTAACTCCCACAGAAGCAGAAACAATAATGGATATGTGGGGAGATCAATCAAAAGCAAATGGAATGGTAAATACTTTTTATTGGGTACACCCTACTGATGGAGAAACATATGTAGTAAGATTTATTTCAAAGCCTGTCCACCAAGAACGGGCTGGACAGGTATCCCATCATGGTGTTATGAGTGTATCTTTTTTTGTTAGTGGTAAAAAGGCATAAGGAGTAAACAATGGCAGGTATTGAATGGCTATTTGAAATTGATGCAACTCCAGCTACTTATTTTGGAACAAAGTCAACTACCTTTGATGCAAAGACTTATTATGGATTAGTTAATCCTTCATTCCGCGGGCTACCATCCATTCGTATTAAAACTGAGATGAATTCACATGCCAATTCTAAATTCTCTTTTGAAGTAATGGATAATGCAAGTACTTTTGCAGCAAGTGATTTTGAAGGAAAAGAAGTAATAATAAGAATGGTATCAAGTAGTGTTGAACTTCAAGCATGGCGTTTTGTTATAGAAACAGCACAAGAGAGTCACCGTTCATGGAAAATAAATTGCAAAGATTTTTTATCTACTCTTATAGATGGTGTTTGGCCTAATACTGGATTAGTAAAAGATATTTTTCCAGAGAGATATGTAAAAAGAGACGGAGAACTACAGATAAGTGAATCAGATTGTTTACCTATGGTATTTGGTACAACATATATTCCTTTATCTTCTATTTTTGATACTCCAGATGTAAAGTTTGTTCTTGGTGAATCCGGTCCTACATATACAATAACTGAATTAACTACCCCAAGAGATCAGGATGGTCCTTCAACTTTTTCTTCAGGAGTAACATATACACAGTCAACAGTTTCATCTACAAGAGTTTTTATTCCCACCCTTAATGCAGGTAGTATTGATATGTGGTGGAGATCTGGACAAAGAAGACTTGCTCCAGTAGTGAAGTTTAGTAGGAATGATACCGCATCACTTACAAATATAATTAATGTAATAAAATATGTTATAAAAGACTTTGGAGCCGTAGATGCAGATTTTGATTCTACTTCATGGACCGCTGCTGCTGCCACTATCACTTCAAGGGGTTTGACTTTTAATAAAGGATATTACAAACACCAGAGTAGAAGTTCTGTTTTATGTAATCTTTTAAACATTGCAGGTGCAACTTTAATTATTGGGGAAACGATAGAGATTTATTTAAATAGTAAATCTTCTGCTGCTACTATTACTACTTCTAATATATTAGGAAATACTCAAAATGGTCCGGGTAGTTTTAAATATACAAAGAACTTACCAAATTCAAATAATTCTGGAGCAATAGCATTTTCAACAATTAATAAACCAGAAGATGATTTGGTTACAGTGGTAGTTCCTGCTTTAGGTAGCACTTCAGATCCAGTAAATAAAACTTTAAGCGTAGTGGGAATAAATGACACTCAGGACGCCCAAAAAGTCGGTATATTCCACTATCAGAAATTACTTAATAGTTTAGGTCGTATTTCTTTTAAAACACCATATTCGGCCCCTTTGAGAGTCGGAAGAATAATTACAGTATATGATTCTGGTGGTATGTATGGGGAATCAAAAACAGTAGAAATTGATTCTTTATTATATAATAAAAATACTACTATTGAAGTTGAAGGTATAGTTCGGAATTCAACTTATGTACAAGATTGGGGCGATATATCGCCTTCTGCTGTATCTGTTAGTGATTCTCCCACAGCAAATGAAATAACTGTTTTGTCAAAAGCTACAGATGCAGCTGCAACTTATACAGATACATATGCAGTTCTTGTAGCTGATGCAGGAACACTTGCCTACTCAGATTTTATAGATGGAAATACACTTTCTGTAACTGCTGCATATAGTACTTCAGGCCTTTATATGAATAAAGATTATATAGGTTTTTGGGATCAACCTGCTGGAGCATTCGCTAATTATATGTCTTTGAATGGTGACTTTAGAGCAGGTGGAGTTGCAAGTAATTATATGTTCTTTGATGAAAGTGCTGGAACACTAAATATTAATGGATCTATCTCTGTCCAAAATCCAACAGGAGTGAGATCAGATTTAAATGTAGAAAATGGTGCAGATGTAACAGGAACACATACAGCAAACAATGCCTCAAATTATACTGGGAGTACAATAAGTACTTCATATACTTCTGCTAAATGTACAGATCCTTTGGCAGATCAAACGAGTACACATCAATCTGCCTCTACCGCTGCAGTAGGGTCATATTCTTGGACGGTTTATAACAATTGGGTAACAAACGGCACTCAAATTAATGGAACATCTATTGCAACTGATACAGTTTATTTAAATAGACTATATGCATTAACTGGTTCTGTTTCATTTGTTGGTTGTCAAATGACTTTTCAAAATGGATCAGATTTAGAATTGCAATCTACAGCAGATGGTACATCTACATTGGAATTTTCAAGAGGTAGTTATTCGTGGAATACCTATTTAACAGGAAGTGGAAGTAATTTTGTTGTTGGTCCAACTTCATTTGGGACGACAACATATACTATAGGTAATTCTTATTTGAATTATGCCGTTGTATATAGTACTACAACATCATCTTTACATGCAGGCGCTTCAAATGTGAATCATGCTCATATAAATTGTTATAATAGTTCACCAAGGGTAGTTATAAGTGTGGGTCCAGTAAGTGCAAAATATTATACTTTTTCAATAACTGCTTTATATACTTCGAGTTCGATGGCTTTAGGTGAATCTGGTAATAGGTGGAGTAATACTTATACTACCCTTCTTAATGTTTCAAGTACTGCTACAATGGCGGCAATAAATGCTACAGGGAATGTAGCTCCTTCTGCAAATAATACATACACTTGTGGTACAGCATCATATAAATGGTCTCAATTGCATACTTATTTGTTTTATTGTTCTTATATTACTCCATTAGTGGATAGTACATATAATTGTGGGCATACAAGTTATGGATGGGCACAGGTATATACTGATAATATGAGGATTGGAGACTCTGTTTTTGATGGTATAGCACCATTCGCAGCTAATAATTGTCTTATAGGTAATTCTACTTACTACTTCGGAGCTATGTATGCATATAAGTATTGGTCTAAAGTTGCAGATGGAACTTTTGATTCACTTGACGATTTACAGATACTTGATGATATGGGGCCAATTAAAGATAAAGACGGGAAGTATATACCTCATGGTAGAGGTTTTAAAGGACCACGACAAAGAGATATGCATCCTGCTATTACTAATTTTGATGATCTTCCAAAAATGTTTAAAGAAGAATATCGTATAGATATTACTAAAGAAGAGTTACATGCAATCCTGCACGAATCAGCAGATCCAATAGATGTACCAAATATAACGGTTACAAAAGATTATTTAAAAAATAATAAGGATGATTTGAAGGGATGGCTTAAAAGACGGGGTGATACTCAAATAGGTATAATTGATGTAGAAGAAGTCCATGAAAAAGGGGAAGATTATATTATTAAAAATCCTATAATTGATGCTGATTTTATAGAGAGTCAATTATTTAATGATATGGGAAAAGAGGCACAATTATATGAAGGTGCTATAAGGCAATTGAATAAAAGAGTAAAAAAAGAAAGAATAGAATATCAAGCTACAATAGAAGGTTTGATAGAAAGAATAAATAGGTTAGAAAAGAAAGTAAAAAACAATTAAAACGGGAGAAAACAAAATGACAAACCAGATTCAAGAACAACCACAGCAACAGAGTATGAATGACATACCAATGGATGAAGAGATTGTTACTCAATTACTTGGGGCAGCGTCTGCTAATTCAGTTAAGCAGGCATCACTTATTAAAAAATTGGATATGGAAAACGTGGAGTTAAAAAAGAAAGTTGCAGAATTAGAAGAAAAGTTGAAAGCCCTACCTAAGAAATAATATTAATAGGCGGTAGGGCTAGATAAAAGTCCTATCGCTTATAAAATTTTCATTTTTTCTTTTAATATATCTACTTTTGGTTTTGCACATTCTCCTTTTTCTGCTCTTACTTCACCTTCAGAATCAACAATTATGATGTATTCAGGAATGTCGTCTTTAGGATCTATTGATTCAAATATTTTACTTCGACGAAGATATTCTGACATTTTAATATCAGGCATCATTCTG
>JAAGZO010000864.1 GCA_024206195.1 bacterium
AAGTACCCACTGGTGCTTTCATGAGCATTTTCAGATTGTCAGCTGGTGTCATGGCTGATGGAGTTACAATCATCTTGCTTGCTAATACAACCTCATAAAGCTTGTAGAGATGATCATAAAATTTCTTCAACTCTTCTTTTTGGCCTGGGAACAGTCCTACAAGCTCATTAAAGAAACGCTTAAAATCCAGCCAGAAGGTGATATTTTTATCCCCAACATGCATGTTGTAAATTGACTCTCGAGGAGTCATATCTATCTCTTCTTCCAGTTCGTTCATTACGAACCGGTGCGTGTTCAAACCCTTCTCACCAAAGCCATAAAGAACTGTTGCGCCCACGTCCATGGTAACATCCTGGCGGCGAATAGCAGCGCAGCAGCCTCCTGGCATGTAGTGCTGCTCTATAAGCAGAACATCTACGCCCCTCTTTGCCAGCATGGCTGCTGTTGTAAGCCCTCCTATTCCCGCGCCAACAACTATAACCTCATAATGATCTTTGATTATGGCATTATCTAATATCTTCATGGCTGTCTCTCCTCCCCAAACTTTTGCAATAAATATTGTCTGTCATTCCGTCATTTCGAGGCTTTCTTTTAATCAAGTAATCTCATGTTAAGCATCACTTGAACAAAAGATTTCTCACTTCGTTCCACTGCGTTCGAAATGACAAAAGCATATGATTGTGCTCTTAAGATAAATGAATTTTATTTAACCACAGAGGACACGGAGATCACAGAGAAAAGCATAGTGCTGATATTTTTAAATCTCTGTGAACTCTGTGTTCTCTGTGGTGGAAATTAAATAATTGCTTAATCTATAGCCACTGGCGGTAATATTTACTAAATAAAAGCCAGGAAATCCTGGGCAAAGATCTTTAAATATTTATGCA
>JAAGZO010000865.1 GCA_024206195.1 bacterium
GAACGATTTTGGAATCAGACCAGAGGTAAATTTTTGCCACAGATTTTGATTTTAGATGAATTGATCCATGCAAGAACGATTTTGGAATCAGACCAGAGGTAAATTTTTGCCACAGAACAATTCAATTCTTTCAAGATGAAGCTTGTGAGTTTGGTGGCCAATAAGACTCCGAGTAATTCAAGATGAGGGATGGAGATGATTGACTTCTTTTCTCTGGTTTCTTTGGAAGCAGTTTTCCTTGTTTTAGGGGATGGTGTGAGCTTTGATTTTGCAATTATAAGTCGAGCAATGCGATTCTCCCAAAGATAGATACAGGTGCCAAAGGCTTGCTGAGAAGCATCAGTGAAACATAAAAGAAAGGGACTTTTCAGAGGGAACTGGAAGAGTCTGCGGGGTATGGATGTTTCAGCGATGATTTTAAGATTTGCCTTGAAAAGGTTCCATTCGTTTTCAAAAGACTGATCGACTTTCGTATCCCAGGCATATTTATTTTTCCAGAGATTTTGAAACAAGATCTTTCCTTTAAGTGTTAGAGGCATGAAAAGGCCCAGTGGATCGAATACTTTGGCTACAGAGTGTAGGACGAGGCATCTAGTGATGATGTTGTTGTTTAGTTCATCGGTATCAGCACCTCTAATTAAGAGATTGTCAGTTATTGGGAGCCATTTAATACCCAAGACTTTCGCTTTGTTGACTGGCGCTTGATCTTCAATTGGGATACTGCTGATGAATGTTGTGCTGTTGGACAACCATTCCCTAAGATTGAGAGATGCTTTGTTGAAGATTGCTTTAGCTTCTTGGTAGAATTTGAATGCTTCTTCTTCGGAATTGACACCAACGAAAACATTGTCGACATAGATCCCTTTTTAATACAGGAAGCTGTGGGTGTTCCAATAGAATCCAGATGATATTGAATTGTTGCCGCCAACAGGAAAGGACTTGATATGAAGCCAAAGGGTACTCGAGCAAATCGGTACACAACAGTGTTTTCAGGAGTAAATGGTTTCATAATGTCATGTAGCCAGAAGAATCGTGTAATATCTCGTTCTGATTGGTGTAATCAGAGCTTTTTCAATGTCGCTTACCAAAGCGATTTTGGCCAATTGAAAGCGAATTAGTAATCCCAAAAGATCCGGGAGCAAGACAGGGCCTTGGAGCAAATGGTCATTCAGACATTTGAGTAGTTCCCTTGGCCGAAGCATCAAGACCACTCTTAATTTGGTAGTATTGCTTGCATTGCGGAAGACTGCTTGATGAGGAATGTAAGAACAAGGAAACAAGGGAGTTTTGAGTTCTTGAGAAGGAACTTGCTCGATAATGCCCAATTGCATTTGCTGTAAAATCGTGTCATGGTATTTCGACAATAGAGATGGTTGCTGAGACAAGCGGCGATCATAAAAGGTCCGGAATCTATTCTGTGCCAGAAAAAGATGTAGCAGAACTTTTTTGGGTAAACTTCTCCAGGGCCAACTAACATGATAACGACCATCTTTCAATTCTACAGTTTTCTTAAACTGTTCCATAGCACAAAGATCGTCATCTTGATCTGGATTGTCTTTTATGCCAAGGCTTTCCAAATTCCATAATTGATCAACTTTTTCCAGTACAGTTGGTTCAGAAGTAGATCCCGCAAAAAGAACTGGTATTATGGAAGTAGTGCTATCATCCTGCTGATTAATTGTCGAATCCAGAAGATTTCTACTGAGTATCTGACCCAGGAGCGATTCATGTAAAGCCAAATTTGTCCCGATTATTGTGGAAGAGATGAGAATATTATTGTAA
>JAAGZO010000866.1 GCA_024206195.1 bacterium
CGCTTGGTAATGATAAAGGCATTTTCCTAAACTGTGGAGTTGATGCATTTCGGTTCTTTTCCTATAAGTTGCACACCAGCATATTTTAATCGTAAGCGTCGCTGAAGAACTTCTTTGATGGCTATTGCTGGGCTTCATAAGTGAAAGCCCTAATTTAGCCCAGGGCTTTCATTTATGAAGCCTGAAAAACAATAATTAATGGCTCATGCTCCTTTTCAATTTGGGGTATGCTACGCTCTCGCAGGCAGCTGTATTACGAATTGTAGAAGCGAAGCCGGCTCCAAAAGTGTCATTGTGAATTGGGTCTTAGTAAGAGGAGGTGATTTTCGCTTCGCACCTTCCAGATGTTTATATTTCTGCACAGCTGTTTCTTAGAAAAGTGGTTATAAATGAAAGAGAGATAAAATATTTGTCCAGGTTTTCGGTTTTATTGATGGTACCCTATCATAGGCAGGCCAATCTTTTCCACTTCATAGAAAAAAAGAAACTCGTTGTTGGTGCATACACATCGTTCAAGGACTCACCTAGAGACCTCTATTTGTCATTACA
>JAAGZO010000867.1 GCA_024206195.1 bacterium
ACTTATTTTGATTTAGACCAAGAGGGATATAGAACTGCCAAGAAATCTTGGACTGTGAGGTATTAATGATACAGGTTATTTTTTGGGTATTAATGGGATTGTGTTCAGCTTTAGGCTTTGCCATAATTCCATTCCACCCTCAACTAGGTGCAGTAATTGCATTCAGTTGTTTTCTAATTTTAGCAATAGATATAGCGAGGAACTTTGTATGAGTAATAAACATTTTTGCCAAGGACCACATTGCCATGAACAAGTTACACAAGATAGATTTTTAAAATCTAGAGGTGTGATTAGAGGTAGATATGCATATGCCAAGATAGATAATAGTACAGATTATTATTGGGCAGAATCAGACAAATACTTTTGCTCACAAACTTGCAAGCTTTCATGGTTATCAACTAACATGCAACACATAGAACAAGGTCGACCGATTGAGTTTATCAGACACAGACTAGAGAGCCAAGGCTATGCCAAGGTCAAGAACGATGAGTCTAGGTGGGGTCCAGAATATTCTATTCAAAGGGTTGACAATAGGACCGAAATAGAGTAGGATTATCCTATTAACAAGAAAGGTATATATGACAAAAGAAAACACAGACAACAGAACAGAAGAACGTAAGAACAGATTTAATGGCGAGTCTGTTATGCTTACAAAGGAGGAAGCGAGAAGACACGATTGTATTTTCTTAGCTGAAGTAATGGCAACGTTGGACGATAAGAAAGTCGGACACGGTGCGTCCAA
>JAAGZO010000868.1 GCA_024206195.1 bacterium
AAGGGATACTCTGGAACGAACACAACAACCTATTATCAGTTGTCCTGAAATTTCTTTAGTAGAAGGATTGGAAGTTACATCTAAAGAATGAACAAAGATTCGAGAATTGGTCAAACCTGCTTGGAGAAAATATATGGATACTTGACCCGAGTATGTCAACCTTCATAGGGGTACCCCTAACGAAGTTCACCATCTCAGAGCTCGAACATTAGTTGACATTTTCTCCATTGCTTGGTCAGAAATTGTACCTGTCTATGACGAAATTTCAAAGATGGTTCTGACTGAAAAGAGCGCTAAACCCGAATTGAATGCCTCCTGCATCGATTGGGCCTTTAAACGAATGAGTTTAGCTCAATTCATGGCCCATTCACTGTTGCAAGGAAGCGTCTTTAATTATTTTTCTCTATTTAAAAATAAAATAGCTCCATTTCTTCGACAAGCTCTTATTCAGAAGAAAGAAAATGATGAAGCTGAGAAGATGGGAATAAAACCTAAACAACTGGCAAACTTCCCTACCCATCATGAAACTGTGACTCAAGCTTTAAAGGATCCT
>JAAGZO010000869.1 GCA_024206195.1 bacterium
CTCAACATCCTCTCGTGTTATGTTTCCGAAATGCACATTGTTCACCACCACCTCATAGTTGCCCTTGCATCCTTCAAGCGCTGTCTGCATGGTTCTCAACCTGTCCTGTATAGGATAGAACTGTTTCGGATAGTCGAGAATGACCACTATTACCTTGTCGTACTGTCGCGCAAGGCGTTGGAGTGTCATTATATGCCCGATGTGTACATCGTCAAAACGCCCACTAAACAATATTGTCTTGTTCTTCATTTTCTTCCTTTAAATAACACCAACTTGTTTTGTGTTTAATGCTAGACACAGTAGATTTGGAAATTTTAAACATTTTTGCGATAATCATGTTATATACAATGTTTGCTTTTAATATTTTTCTGATTAACAGCACCTCTTCAACCTTTAGCTTCGCATGACGGTTCTTTTCTCCCCACGTAGTTGTACCGTGGCAAATTGCGTCTGCCATATTTTCTTTAACTGTTCCCCACGCCAAATTGTCCAAGTTATTGTTTAGGGGATTGCCATCTAAATGTCTGCATTGCATACCTAACGGTCTTTTAGAAACAAAAGTTTCTAGTAATAAGGTGTGTATATTTTTTCCTTTGTGTTTGTTGTCTTTGTATAACATGACCGCATAATAGCCTCTTTTGGTTATAACAGGCTTTCTTATTCTTTCTTCACAATCATACCACACCTGACCGCTCCAACGTCTTGTTGACGTTCTCTTGACCCTTCCTTTGTTGCTTACCTGATATAACCCTTCGTAGCCAGCTATATCTTTCCACACTTCCCCACTGAATAGGATTGTTCTACTCATCCATCAACCTCTCAATAAGACACAAAACACTAAAAGGCAAAGCAAACACCATAAACAACGGATATATCCAAAAGAAAAACATATTAAAGCGCCCTTGACACCTTTTTGAGTTTAAAGCCCACATTTCGCCAATATCAAATACTGTAGGAAAGATGCCGCCCATATATTTTAGCGTCTTTTTACCCATCGCTACCCTCACTCTCCCTTGGTTGGTATACCACTATTGTTCTATTCACCACACCAATAATGCCGGGAATAGTCCTTAGAAGAGGGTCTAACAATTGGTCTTTGTCGGTTTCTTTCAACCATCCAGAAGCATTAATACTTTTGTTGAGATTGTCAAATTCATCTCGTGACAGGCGATATATCACCTTTTGCGACCTTTCTATCTTTCTTATAAGCTCACTAACCATCGCTACCCTCACTCCTATGAGTTTCCTTGTACTGTCCCATTGATACATGAGGTGCGTTTACCTGCTTCTTCTTCTTGGGCTTGGCTTTCTTCTTCTGACGTTTATCAAATGCCTTGCGAGACTCTTCGGAGAACTCTTCCATGTCAGGCACAGTGTAAGCCTTCCTACCATAGACTGAGCGTGAGCCGTTACGTCCCTGACAGGACTTAGGCTTGTTCTTGTTAAGGTCCATTAAGATGTTAGCCATAGCGCTTCTCGTCTCGTTCTTCTTTGTGTTGTAGTTCAAGGTCTTTCATTGAATATGCCTCATCAACAAATCTTTTATGCCACTTATTTACCACATTCGTCACCTTGTCCACATCTCCACAAAACTCCTTCAAGTCAGCATCGTCAAAGTGGTGATATGTAACGTGGCTTAATGCTTCGCTCACTATCAACAGACAGTTTGCATAAGCGGCTTTACACGCTCTCTTGTGCGCTTCGTTGATTGTTATAGTATATTCCATCACTTACTCTTCTTTCCTTCCAAAATACTTGCGATTGCCAGGAAAATGGTAGACCTTCCACCCCCAGAAGAAAACAAACGCCACAACTACACACCAGAATATCGGTATTGTTATAGGGTAATTAGCAAACGCCCACTTAAGCCCCCACGCCACTAAAAATAGTATACCGTATGCTGGTATTTGAAGACACGCTATCAACGTATCTCTTAAAGGACCGCATTTCACTTATTCTTCTTCACTCTCTTTGGCAGGCGCTTTCCCTTTGGAGTCTTTGACTCGAACTCCTTTGCAACCTTTGGCTTGTTTGCGTGTAGATACGCTCGTTGTGCTTTTGACTTCATTGGCATTCTTTTCCTCCTTCATTACAGTTCCATCCACAGTTTTCTGAAGTGATGTAGGTGCTTCTGGCTTCTGTGCTACCTGTACATCCTCCAACGCATCCAACCTCTCCTCAATCTCATCTAACCGGTCCTCGATAGGCTCGATTCTCTCTGCTTTGAGACGCTTTTTCCATCCCATTATGACACCTTTCTGGCAACTTTCTTACGTGCCGTTTTCTTTACTGCTGTCTTTTTAACAGCCTGCTTTACCGGTCCAGCCTTCTTTGCTGACTTAATGTGATTCTCCAACACGGCTACTCTCAGTGTCAGGTTCTCTACGTCTTTAGCTACTCTCTTTAATAAACTCATACAGCCTCCTTTGTTTAACCATCAATATAAAAATATGTTTCTTCATCTTCATCAAGTGCTTCATCTTCTTCTAACATTTCAACTATTCCGTCAGGACGCTCTTTAGCTAAACCACAGTTATATACGTAGTGCTGATTACCCTCAACACCTACAACCAACTCTGTCTCATCTGGCACACCTTCCAATGCCTTTCTTAAATCACCGACAGTTTCCATAGTTTTATCCTTTAATCACCTGAAGTGTCCTTCTATCACATTTAAACCTCTCTATATCAATGCTTGGCAACTCTGGTGTGTTTGGCCTAGCAAATTCTCCAAACTCTTTTCTGGCAACAGTGTCATACGCTCGAGACGCAACACATGGCAGCAAAAACGTTCCTATGTGAATATGTTTTCTACGAACAGTTATGCCTGCGTAGTATATTTTTCTAAACTTATCATAAGAAACACCTTTGTGTCCAAGCTTGTTGTTTTTTTGAGGTCTCGAATTAGCACAATTTTGGGATTGATTACACAACCGTAGATTTTCTTTTCTGTTGTCTAGTTCGTTGCCGTTTATGTGGTCTATATTAGATTTGGGAAATCTCATTATCGTTTGATGCATACTCGTTTCTGGTTTGTTCTTTTTGTGGAGTCGCCGAATAGCATATCTTTTTCTGCTGTTACCCAAACGCCAATTAAATCTGTTGACAAGCCAAAAATCATCATCGTCAACAATTGCATACTTGCCTTTTTTAATGTTTATTACCTTTGCCATACAACATCCTTATTAATAAGGGCACGGCACACAGAACCCGCGAAGATACAGTGTGCCTACGATAGCCGAAGGGGTTATCGCGCCCGATATAAATACAACTAATCTGCTGTGTTATTAATGAAAGCGGGTTCATATACTAAATATAGTACATTTATTTACTGTGCGCAACACCTTATTGTGTCTGCCACATTTCACCTTTCTTTTTCTCTGACTCTTTCATGTGTATCACCGGATAGTCTGTCATCTGCCTTACCGGTTTCTTTAATACCTCTGTACGATTCAACTCACTCACGATATGTGCTAACGCTTCACACAACTCAAAGCCTATCGGGACCGGCTTGTCTTTCTCTATGTACCATGAACTGAACTGTCTCGCTGTCTCTTTACAGCTTTCGTGTACTACTATCTCACCTCTATGAAACATGAGATTGATTAAGCTTATCGAGCCTAGTCTGTCATACTCGTAAGGTTCTTCTATTATTACTGTTCTTTTCAGTCTCTTTGTGCGGTGATGAGTGCATAATTCTGTATTGAGCAACTCGCTTGTACTCTTGGCATCCTCTTTGAACAGCAGGTCATTGCCGTATATGCCTCGTGATTGGTGTCTCTCCATTTGCATACCCTTGAATATCCGTGCCGCTATCTGTGTCAGGCTTAACTGAGTAGCTAATAACTCTCCATAAACGTACAGCTTCTTAACACTTCTATCCCACACTGCACAAATGAATGACAGTTTCATATCTTTAGAGAGGTACAGCGCTCCTATGTTGATAGCCCATTGCCAGCGTATCTTGAATGTGGTAGCGTGAGACATTTTAAACTTAGGCCATACATATCTATCTAACGTCAGCATCTTGTATCCACCACTCACCGAGTCTATCTGGTCTTTCTTCCCGAATGGAAATCCACCTGCTTCCGCAAGAAATGCCTGATTCCACGGTCCTTTTATTAAATATGTGTGTCCATGCTCAGTTAAAGCACACCATGGCTTGCATCGTTCGACCTTAGACCCTTTCGGATGGTCAAGAAGCACTGTATAACCAGTTAAGACCTTCGTTTGGTAGTATATTCCCACTTCTTTGCCCGAACTTCCAGGTTCAACCTCATATCCTATACTGATATCTTTACCATCTTCCCGGGCAGCATCCTTGATTTTCTGTTCATTCACCGCAGGAGTATCCCTGAATCTTATCATATCCTTGATGTATATCTCACCACCGAACATACCAACCAATCCACCCGCTGTCCAATCAGGGTCATCGTCCTCGTCTTTAGGCTCTGTTGCCGCTCGGTCCCAATAACGTACCCATTCTATTCCCTCGGGGGCTGTCTCTACTATCTTAAACCAATCAGGATTAAACATTCCACCCTTGTAGTTAATATTCCAGTTACCTCTTAACAGTCTTTCCCGGGTGACTTTCTCTTGTGCCATGAGATTAGACTTGTAGGTAGGATCAGCAGCCATACCCATAGGATTATCGTCAATGTATGATGGTATGAATGTTAATGACCTGGGAGTGTTCCCTTCATCGTCTGTCCAATCCTCATCTACCCACACTATCTCATCATCAATGCGGGTGAAAAACCGGATAACTCCAGACCTCTCTTTTATAGCGTAGCCTGTTTCCGGGTCAATCCACCATTGAATTAGAACTTTAACCCAACTCTCAGACTCAGGATTAGTAGTACATCGACAGTAAGGACGAATATTGCATCCTGAAGGAGGTCTGTTGCGTGTTAAGAGATACCAGAACTGTCCTTCTGTGAAATGAGTCAATTCATCAAAGCCTATGAAAACATATTGTGCGCCTTGGTGATTAAGCTTGTCGGTCTCATGCTGAAGGTGAGTGAATTTAACATAGGACCCTGTTTTGAATACATAGGTGAGTTTGTGTTCTTTCGGCTCTCCACGCACATTTGGAAATATCTGGCTTGCAGTATCCCACAATCCTCCACCTGACGTAATCTGCGGTGACTCTCTCCTGAATATTACACCGTTGTATCGAGCGTCATCAATATGTCTTGTGGATTCCATGAGAAGAGCAAACGACTTTCCTCCATACGCAGCACCTCCGAATATTACTATATCTGCCTGAGATGATAAGAAATCCTCTTGCGGTCCCGCCTGTGGTTTAATCGGTTTTAGGGTTGCGTCCATTGTCGGGAAGATATATCTGAGGGAGTTCTATTTTATCACCACCGGATGTGATGTCGGTTTCATTCTTGTCTTTATATCCGTGATTGTTCTTTAAATCGAATATTGTAACGGCTTGGTTATATGTGCCTGCAATGCCATTTACGACCTTGTTTTGCTGTATTCTGAGTTTAGCCTTTTTTATGGTGTCAAAGAACTCTTCGTATCCTTTTTTCTTTTCATAGTTAATTAACGCTTCTCTTGATGTGAAATCCAGTGCGAGGGCGAGTCCTTCTACTGTATATGGAAGAGGGAAAGCAACCGTTGTAACCTCTTGGTTCTTCTTATCATACACTTCCTTGGTATTGTTGTCGCACTCATCAAAGTATATTTGTATAACTTCTTCCACCTCTTCAGCAGACTTATACTTTTTAGCCCTGCCGCTATTGCCTATTGCGTATTGATTGTTTTTTGGTGCTGGCATATCAATTACTTACACCTTTAGTTTTTGCTAAAATTGTGTTTGTGTTTATTCATTGACTCTTCAAAGAGTTGTATTTCTATTTCATCAGCTTTTCTCGACAGGACTGAGGTGCGGAAATATCCTTCCATGATTGGCATTCCTATCATTGC
>JAAGZO010000077.1 GCA_024206195.1 bacterium
GAAAAGGTTGACTACTGCTCCCGTTTTGACTTTCCCAGACTTCACAAAGATCATTTACCTTCAATGTGACGCTTCCACCAGTGGTATTGGTTGTGTACTTTCTCACAAGGATAAGGATAAGAAAGATCATCCTGTTGCCTATGCTTCTAAAGCTTTAAATAAGCATCAGAAAAATTATTCTATTATTGAGTTGGAATTATTAGCCATTATTTTTGGAGTTGAGTATTTTCGTCCATACCTGTATGGTCGAAAATTTATTATTCAAACTGACCATGCACCGCTTAAGTATTTGCAAAATATGAAAAATCCTACTGGACGTTTTGCCCGTTGGATTGCCTATTTACAACAATATACTTTTGACATTGAATACCGTAGTGGTCGTGCTAACCGTAACGCCGACGCGTTGTCTTGAATTCCCGAGGATCCTAATTATGAGCATAAGGAAAGCTTTGCTGAGGAACCATCGATTTGCGCTGCTTTGTCTGCTGTTGTGCCAATTGCTGCACTGCCGTCTGTTCCTTTTGATCCACTAGAAAATCTAATTAAGTGTCAGCGAGAAGATCCTATCTTAGGACCTTTGTATCAATTCTTAGTGACGAAAATGTTGCCCGCTGAAGATGAGTTCGCCGAGAAACTTCGTCTTGCTTCTAAGAATTATAAGCTCATCAGAGAAATGCTTTATCACTTGCCGA
>JAAGZO010000870.1 GCA_024206195.1 bacterium
AGTTCGGTGCAGTTATTTTCTAATTTGCTTCCAACCACTTCGTCAGATAACATAAAGCAAGTATTGGAGATAGTGGAGAAATCCATTATTTCTGGCTCAGTTTCGGAAGTGCAGGAATTGAGAAGCGGGGGTTCTAAGCAAATGGACCCATCATCAGTTCCTGTTATTTTTGACACTGTTCAAAATATGGATGTTGTTTATTCTGTTCAGTCACTGATTGAATCAGAAGAAAGTTTCTGATCTCGAATGGAAATGACCTCCCAAGCGGAGAATTTATTTTCCGTGATCATTTTAAAATGAATGCAAGTCAAGTAAGTAGCAAAGCTATGTCCAGCTGTGTTACAATAATGCCAAGAGTGGTAACACTTGGAGCTGACGAAGAATTCAAGCAAGAAGCAACTCAAGACAAAAGCGATAGGTCTAAAGGAGAAGTGGATTACGAAAAATTGAAACCTATGTTTCATTCGAGTTTGGTGGAGTTATTTTCTAATTCGCCTCCAACCACTTTGTCGGATAACTTAAAGCAAGTATCGGAGATAGCAGAGAAATCTGTTATTTCTGGTTTGGTTTTGGAAGTGCAGGAATTGAGAAGTGGGGGTTCTAAGCGAATGGACCCATCATTGGTTCCCATTATTTTCGATGCTGTTCAAAATATGGATGTCATTTATTCTATTCAGTCATTGATTGAATCAGAAGAAAGCAGTATGTCTGTATTAGAATTGCTGAAAAGTTATCAGTTGCTGATTGCTTC
>JAAGZO010000871.1 GCA_024206195.1 bacterium
ACACTAGCCCATTGCGCATTTTGAAAACATGGACCAGGGAATGGTACTGGTCTAAACCACTTGTGAAGCAGATTACTAGTGTCCCATCCAGTGAAGGCAAAAAAACATCAAACATTTCTGCATATTCTTTTCTTTCTTTTCCGGTTGATAAGGGTAATGCTTCTGGAAGTCGGTACAATGATGAGAATATGGAACTCATCATGTTTTTCTTGATGGTTCTAAAATGCAGTCAGTGTTTATCAAAACATGGTGAGTAATAGCCTGCATGTCTACATACATATCGTTTTATCAAAGTTTATCTTCTGTTATGCTGCAATTTGATTTGAGTTAATAAATAAGTCCCTGATTCCATCATTAGCTTGAAATGGCTTACAGTAACCTTACAATTTTAAATGAGCTACACACATGGGACAAACTGCCTTTTGTGGGTTCCAGATAGTGGCCAGTTGGAATCTCATCTCTGTTTTGGTGACTGATTTTAATGTCACTTTGAAACGGTTTACAGTAACCCTAACAATTTCATGCACTTTGATGCATGGTGGGTTTGAATCCTTCAATGTACAAGGCATGAAAGGGAAATATGTTTTGTTCCTCCAACCATAATGAAGTCAGGTACAAGGCTTTCAAAAGGGAAATGTGTTTTGTTCCTCCAAGGGTAATAAAGGTTGTAATAAGACTAAATAAGACTAAGGCAAAATGTTTCAGAAGAGAACAGAGCAGATCTTTCACTATGAACAAAGTTTTACTATTCATATCATAGAATCTGCATTCAGTAAGCAGTGTAGGCATACGCAGAGAACAACGAACTAATCAACTCCCTGTCTATTATTGAAGCAAGTGTCTGGAACGTAACTGATACTACAAGGAACAAGAAGTAGTACTGTACTTGAGCACATATATGATTAGTATAACAACACTACAGAACATACAGGAGTATACATTACAGTAATACACTAGTGTTTTCATGACTCATTCAGGATACTCTAGTTGTCAGATTTCACACGTTTGGCAAAAATGGCATTTCCAAGACAGAAGGAAATGTCAGGTACT
>JAAGZO010000078.1 GCA_024206195.1 bacterium
CAGTTACCTTGAGCAACTGCAGGAACGCGCCCTCTATTTTGACACTGACTCCGTTATTTACAGAACCAGAAGAACTGACACTTACCATCCACACATTGGCAGCTATTTAGGGGAAATGACTGATGAATTGTCTGAGTATGGCGAAGGCGCCTACATCACAGAATTTGTAAGCTGTGGACCCAAGAATTATGCATTCAAGGTCTACTGTCCTCAGAAGCAGGAGCACAAGGAACTGATAAAAGTGAAGGGATTCTGTTTGAACACTGATGTCTTGAAAATTGTGAACTTTGAGGCGATGAAGGAGCTTGTCCATGCCTGGGTGCTGGAAGAGAAAGAGGAAAGTCGCAGGGTCAATCTGAGAACTCTGCAGGCAAGAAGGAACCATCAGATTGTGACTCGCTGCAGCAAGAAAAATTACAGAGTCGTCTATAGTAAGCGCTATGCGCTGAAAGACTTCTCAACTCTTCCTTTTGGTTATTGTTAAATATTGGTTCATTTTGTCTTGATTGGTCAGAAGTTGAAATAAAAATTAAAAAAATGCCAATGCCAATGAGTATAAATGTACAGCGGACATTGCACACTAATAGTAAACACAAAGCAAGTATGGAGCTCAAGCATCCATTTACAGCTCTGGTTTGTGGACCAACAAAAGCAGGAAAATCTGTATTTGTAAAGAATCTTGTATTGCACAGTAATCAACTTATATCACCTCCTCCAGTGAAAATCATGTGGTGTTATGCAGAATGGCAGCCAATGTATCAGCAGTTGGCAAACCACGTTGAGTTCTTTGAGGGTGTACCTGACTTGAAACCATTGAAGGAAACACCAGAGACTCCCAAATTACTTATCTTTGATGATCTAATGCAGGAAATGAAAAAGAATGAGAAGGTTCTGGCTCAAGTGTTCACAAGAGGAAGTCATCACTGGAATCTTAGCTGTATACACATTGTTCAAAATATCTTCATTAATGGTCTCAGGACATCTAGAGTGAATGCACAGTACATTGTTCTTATGAAGAATCCCTCAGATAAGCTACAAGCACAGAATTTGGCAAAACAAATATACCCAGGCAAAACTAAACATTTCATGGAATCATATGAAGATGCATGCAAAGAACCACATGGTTACCTCTTGATTGATTTGAATCAGTACACACAGGACAATCTCAGACTCCGAACTAATATTTTTCCTGGTCAGTTGCAAATTGCATATGTCCCAAAAGTATAAATGTACACGGTATGGTGGTGACCAGCAGCATTAAAGTATAAATGTACACAGTATCATGGCAAAGAAAACTAAGTGTGGGCTGAAACGTCTGAAGGATAACTTGGACTTTATAAGCCCTCTGCATAAGACTAGAACTGCTAAAAATAGGCGTGATCTTTTAAAAATCGCCTCACCAGAGCAGATTCTTACTGTATGTGAATGTATCAAAAACGTAATAAATAAAAAGGTTCCTGGTATAACAGAAAAGAAGAAAACATTTATTAAAAAGCATAGAGGAACGATTCTTGCTCTAGTAAAAGATCGTGTACCTACAGAAAAGAGACGAAAAATTATTGCTCAAAAAGGTGGTTTCCTTCCAGCACTGTTGGCTCCAGTTCTTGGTATAGCTGGGAGTCTCATTGGAAACCTTATCAATGGATGACACAAATAAAATGATTTTGGTCCCTGAGAAAGCTTATCCTGCTGAATCAGCAGCAGCAGCTCATATCTCCTGCGATAGCACAAATGACAAACTTGGATCAACAAATTCAAACAGTTCTGGCTAATCCTAATCTTCCTGTAAATGTAAAAGCAGCACAATATGAACAGTTGGCCAGGCGTTATAGAATTATGCATGACAGAGAGTTCAAGAGGCCAGTTCCAGTAACTTTCCAGGAGCAGCCTCTTATTGAGGGTGAAACTTTTGAACAGGGTAATTTTACACCGCAGCATGAAAAGACATTGCTTCGAAGTTTGCCAAGGAATCATCACAATAAGGCTCGCCTACTTCTGGATCATTTGAGGCAGCACCCAGAAGTCTTTCAGTTGTCAGATAAAAATGAACTTATAGTCAATGGTGACATGGTTCCTGGCTCTAATATTAATGATTTGGTAAATGAAGTGGTCAGACAGAGAGCA
>JAAGZO010000872.1 GCA_024206195.1 bacterium
AAACCCCACTCGGAGCAAGACCAAATAGGGTTCCTATAGGCGTGACCCGCGCTGGAACCGGGTAGGTTGCTTGAGGTGCATAGTGATATGCATCCCAGATGAATGATTGTCCACGACAGAACCCGGCTTATCGGCAAACTCCTCGATTATTTTTCTCAATATTTCAATAGGTTATGCACCAATATGGAGTATTGTGAAAATGGTACAACAACTGGTACAGAGCCGCCATCCTTACGTCATTTTACGTGGGCGCACCTATTACTTCCGCTACGCATTTCCTAAGCATCTTCGTGATCTATGTCCTTGGTTACCTGCTGAGGTTAAAAGAACTCTTCGCACATCATCTTTCTCTGACGCTGTTGCATTCGTCACGCAGAAGCAATCTCTTATCAATGTACTGAAGTGCTGTCGTGATGCATCGCTTGTGAAAGGCTTGTATGAGCGTCTGCAGGACTTTTCTGGAGATATGCAGGGATGGGTTGGTTCTCAATATAAAGCTCTTATAGGGCAAGAGGGATGCTCAGGTAATACTGTTATTGCGTCAACACCGAAATCCTCCTATGGGCCCAAGTTATCTAGGGTCTGGAATGATTTTATTAAGTGGAAGAATTGGACTGCTAAGCGAACTAGCACCAATGAATTGCTCTTCAATAATCTCATGTTCTTTCTAGGTGATAAATCCATCACTCATATAACAAAGGCTGATGTTAAAAAGGCATTAGGTTCTATTTCTAAACTACCTGTAAGAAATAAGCGCCCCTACAGCCGTATGGCATTGAAAGACATTGTTAAGCGAGATATTCCAGAGGAAGATCGTATTTCCAGTAAATCTGTACGTGAGCACTTGAAATTAATGCAGGGGATGTTCAGCAGTTATCTGGTCAAGGAGGTTGAACTTCTGGATAGATCTCCTACCGAAGGGGTTAGGTGGGAGGTTGAGAATAACCGTTATGGGAATATGACTGATGTTCAGGTCAGGCATGTCTTAAAACGCTCTGTTAATAAGCCTGAGTGGTTTAGGTGGTTCTTGAAGATCGCTGTGTACAGTGGGGCGAGAAGGTCTGAAATAGCAGCTCTGGAGGCTACAGACTTTAGATATTGTGAAGATACTCAAAGGCATTACTTTCTGATTCGTAAGGGCAAGACTCCTGCTGCTAGAAGATTTGTGCCTGTTCATCGTGAGCTCATACAAGCTGGGTTAATCGCTTGGATTGGTAAGCAGGAGGGAATGTTATTCCCTATTGCGGCAAATACGCCTAATCGAGTAACTGAGAACTTTGCCGGCCTGCTAGATGAGCATGTAAATGGCATGGGAGAGCGGATTGTTTTCCACTCTGTTAGGCATACTTTCATAACTAAAGCTCGTGCAGCGACCCCTAATACAGCGTTGATACAGCAAGTGGTTGGTCATGAGAAGACTGGAGCTGGCATGACTGATAGGTATACGCATTCTTTCCAGATGAAGGATGTATTGCCTGTTGTCGATAAAGTTGACTACAGATCTAGTGGTAGCAGTGTGTTATAAAGGCTTGCTGATGGCTGATTAGGCTCGGTGTTAAGCTGCTATAACTGCTGTCAGAGCTTTGAAGAGTGCAGGGAAATGGTGGAGCAGTGGCCTACTTACCTTGCGTCACTGTGAAAAATCCATATCCATATATTGCAGGGAATCGTCGAGGGATTGATCCATGCTTATCAATACTTGGTCAAGAGTAATGTCGTTGGTGGTATCAATTAGGTTGTAGTACAACCATGTCGCAGCATGTCTTTTAAATTCTCTGTTAGGGATTAAGATAAAGGGGTTTACCATGTAGCACTTCTTCTTTCCCTTCTTTAAGATTTGCTTATCAACTAGTGCCTTTATGTTGTTGTTGCGCTGCATTAGGGCTTTTATCAGCTTGGTATGGTCAGTATCTAATGCCAGATTTACCTCATTTAAATTCCTGCTGGCATTTGGGTACTTTTTGTCTAGCTGGTAGTTAATGCTAATTCTGTTTCTAAAATATAAGAATATTTCAAGCTGGGACTTGTTAAGGCTCCCTATGACAGCAAGTGTATCGATAGTGCCTGTGGGGAACATTTTGGTTGCTTGGCCTGAGCCTATCATCGTGTATGGCGGCTTGGGGTCTTTCCAATACTGGTTTTTAGGAGTGCTGGCTTGGTCCTTCTGGCTCATTAGCGGTGCCTTTGATCTGGAGTTTTACTATGTATTTTATAGTAATTTAGATTTATTGTAATAAAAAATATAGTTAAGTGGTTGTATACATTTCTGATTTACCCTGCTAGTTAAGCGTATTTTGTTCATCTTATTGAAGAAAATGTGATTAAAATCATAGGCAAAATTATAAAAAACTATATATTTAATAGTATAAATATTCTCAACTTATTGATAATAAAGGATTTTTGTTTAGTTTTATTACCTATTAAAGAATATATATTTATATAAACTATTTAAGGAAAAAAGAAGATATATAGATAATTAAGGAAATAAGAGAGTTTTTCTTTTATGAGGTATTCCTACCTCCCATAGAAGGGAAGGTAATAAATGTTCTTAAAGATGTTTAAAGCCTGCTTACCTCTTTCCCATCCTTGTCACTAAACACCAAAGTGGCAATCCAGCCTTTTATATTATTTAAATAATATATATAAATCATTATAAAACAATAAGTTAGCTGTGTTTTTACATGCAGGAAAAGTAGTATTTTTGTGTGTAAATCTACAATATTTGAATATTTCGGAGTAGTTATGAATGATGACCTAAAACAAAGAGTGCAAGATCTAAAAAATAATCAGCAGCTAGTTGCAACTTATGAAGTCAAGGAGCGTAGCAAATCACCGCCTTACATTACTGTGGGTAATGGGATAGCAACAAAAGCGTTTCCCGACAGTGTAGCAGTAGATACTATCAGGGTCTTAAATGAACTAACTAAAGAACAGAGAGGCTTGGTTGCTGATTTGAAAGATATACTGGTAGAGCAGTGGATGAGTGATCATTATTCAAATCGTATATCTAAAAATCCCAATTTAATAACCTTGCAGAGAAAGGGTAACAACGAGTGTCATGACAACATATCTAAAAGGATGTCGGAACATAGGAACTGTACTGAGCTAACAGAGAAAGGGGTGCTTGTTAAAGTCAAAAATCGTCAGTATATGCTCAATCCTTATATGTTCATCCCTTCTAAAGACTTTAAGCAAATAGAGGAATTATGGAGGGAATACACTACTACAGAATAACCATTCTCCCTCTTTATAAATCAAAGTGTTCAGATTTTTCCTGTGTCGTTGTTTCGTCACTAGAAGCAACGTAGCGTAGCGGAGTGCTTCTATGTTACGTAAACATAAGACTAAGGGAAAAAGATGACGAAGCCTCGTGAGAGGCTGAGAGCGACCATATAGCGTAGAGCATCGCCCCTCAAAAGACTAAAAAAGCTTTTTATTTCATTTCGTTATATGTATTCATCTAATATAAGAAATTGAAACAAAAATTAATATTAATATTAATAGTGTTCTAATCAATGCTGGCTTTGCCACTCCTAACGGAGTGTCATCATCTCTTATCCTTCTAGCTTATGGAGTGCGTTACTCCGCTGCGCTACGTTCCTGCTCCAACGCCTCAGGAACGAGATGAATACCTTTATCTGATGCATGATCAGGATTGTTTCATTTCAATTTATATAATTATTATTTTATGGAAAGGTGAAATGATTTATAGATCCTCTGGTTATGAAGATGGTCATGGCAAGACGTTCAACTATTGGCTGTCATTCCAACTAGAGGGGTATCTCGCAAAGAAATTACAGATGGGCGGTAAGCCCCCTAGCTCCCCTTCAGCCCAATCAATTCAGCTCTGACGTACAAGCCTATACATGAACTTTTATCAAAGCGTACCTCAACCTACACACTCCGCTATATGGGAAAATAGCAGCATTTATTAGAGGGGTAATACTTACTAAACACATTGATTGGTGCTGACATACCCCCGGTGTTTTATCTTTAAGAGGAGTGCTGGTAGGAGGGTTGTCCTGTTGTGCTGGGAAATACATTGGAGAACCCAGCAATGACTAAATATTCAGAGTACCAACAGGAAGCTATTAAGGTGGCTTTGTCAGCTATACAGCAGACTCTAACCAGCAATAACGTCATAGATTCACCAAAGGAAGTTCAGAACTACCTGACATTAAAACTAGCAGCTGAACCAGACGAATGGTTCGGTGCAATGTTCCTCACTAACAAGCATCACCTGATAAGCTTTGAGAGGCTATTCAGGGGTACTGTAAACGCATCGCATGTCCACATCAGAGTCATAGCTAGAAAGGCCTTAGAGCTCAATGCAGCAGCTGTCATACTAGCTCACAATCATCCCAGTGGTATAGCTGAACCAAGTAGTGCAGATCAGACAATAACTACCCGAATTAAAGATGCATTACAGATCTTTGACGTTAGGGTTCTAGATCACTTTATCGTTTCACCAGGTCAATCATGTTCATTAGCAGAACGTGGTTGGCTGTAAGTAAAGATATTAGCCAGGCCTTACAGCTTGGCTTTTTCTTTTTCCTGTATTGCCTGAACCAGCTATCACTAGTTCCTTTCACATACCTTAAAATGGTACGTCATCCCAAAAATCATCTTCATTATCTTGCGCTGAGGTTGATGGGGCTGGTGCTGTACTTGTCGCTGGTGCCTGGGCTTGGTTAGCAATCTTTTCTAATCGCCATGCTGTAAGATTATTGAAGTACCTACCATTGTATTCACGCCCTCGAATGTTGAATGACACATTGACTTCGTCACCAGCAGCTAGGTCATTCAGCAGGTCAGCTTTTTCTTTGAGAAATTCAAAGTTGATGTCTTGTGTGTAGTTCCCATCTTCAACGCTGACAACTAGCTCTCGTTTACTAAAGCCGCTGGAAAAAGTTTGTGGATCTTGAATCACTTTTACTTTACCGCTTAATTCGAAATTCATGCGCAATTGCCTGTATTTAGTTAACAGATATGGGAATTTAGGAAGACCTGGGTTAAACGAGAGTTCTGGTCATCGGTAAATTTTAATGTATCAGTGGGTACAAGTGCACTATCAATTATCGGAATTAGTCGCCTGCATCTGAGGGTGGCTACTCTGCGCTTAGCAAAGCTCTTAGAGTCTACATTGAGCTATCTAGTTATGAAGTTGCTAATCCGCATTCAACATAAGGCAGGAATTATGCGCAGCTGCAAGCAGCCGTTCGCTATCGCCGTATAATTTACCTTATGTGGTAAATGCTCGCATAGGCAGGGCTGTTTGAGTGCAGGAGAGATTGTCAGGCTTGTAGTTGTGAAAGATCCATTACAATGCGTTCCTATACCTAGGACGCTGAGTACAATTGAGAGCTTCCTTTCCTAGCTAATTTGCATACTTCAACGTACAGCCATCATGCTGCGCTGATACTGGTTGAAAAAGGTTGGTTGTGCCTAACTTAATAAAAATTAAGAATATTTCCTAGAGACTGTTATCTGCTCTTTTGTTAGGTTAATGCGCGTAGCATGAGCATTTTCGTATAAAAAATCGTAGGTGCGCAATTCTATGTTGAGATGTAGGCTTGGCTTCTAGATTAAGCAATTTGCTTAACAGAAAATACTAAAAGGAAAAATTACTTATGAACAAGGATCAAATGAAAAAACTTACCCCCATGATGTTAGCTACAGCTCTTACAGCTGTCAGCTCAACAGCAGTTGCATATGATCATAATGAGCAGTCCTCCGTATTCAATAGTGAGAAAGAATATAACAGCTTGCAGGATAATACTTTTACGCAATCAACTAACCCTCAAACTGGAATGATCTATAGCGATCACGACTGATCTCTCGCGCATAGTATATGCTTCTATTAATAACAGGCTCTGATAATCGAACAAGCGATAAAATCGTTCGTCGGTTAGGTAAGGACGTATTTCGCCTTAATTACGATCTTTGGTCTGATTATTCAATATCTATAAACCCAGATGGATGGAAAATTCAAAACCCGTCTGGGTTTGTAATATCCTCGAAAACTGTATCAAGGGTCTTATACTGGAAAGCTTTTGATTACCCTGTAAGTTGTGACAAGTTAACCTCTAGTGAGGTGAAATACATCTTTCGTGAAATTTATGAATGGTGTGTTTCAAGGGGCATGCTTAGAGGGACTCCCTTCTACTTCCATCAAAAAATTGGAAAGATAAATATTCTTAGCATAGCTAAAAAGTACTTTTCGATACCTAAAACCACAGTCTCTATTGGTCTTAAAGATACCTTTGATGCTGATCATGTTGTAGTGAAATCATTGGCATCTGAGGTCACCGATGACTTTAAAGGTTTAATGACCACTGAAGTCCCTATGGCAGACCTAGATCCAGAGTATCCATGGTTTATTCAAGAGAAAATTAATAGCTATTGGGATGTGACTGTCTTTATCTGTGGTGATTGTTTATTTTCATTTAGGCTAAACCGCTCAGGAATGAAAGGTGTTGACTGGAGAGCAGAGCAGGGGCGAGGGGATTTCGGTTACAAGAAGTGGGATTGCTTTATTCTCGAGTCAGAGATTAAGCAGAAGATTTTAAGTCTCTCTGAAGAGCTAAATGTTACTTGGGGACGCTATGACTTCATGATGAATGATCATGAAGAATTGGTATTTCTTGAGTTCAATGCCAATGGGCAATGGGGCTTTTTAGATCCCTTGGATGAATATGGTTTACTTGATCAAGTAGTCAAATACCTGCAATAAGAGAGGTATGGGTGGCTTCGTTACTCTATCGACTAGTTCTCATGCACGCTGGTACATTAACTGGTACAATTATCATAAATTTAATTGTGTTTAACCTTGATGAAATTGAGGGGCTGGGTGGTAAACCCCACTCGGAGCAAGACCAAATAGGGTTCCTATAGGCGTGACCCGCGCTGGAACCGGGTAGGTTGCTTGAGGTGCATAGTGATATGCATCCCAGATGAATGATTGTCCACGACAGAACCCGGCTTATCGGCAA
>JAAGZO010000873.1 GCA_024206195.1 bacterium
ACAAATCTTCATCAGTTCCAGGACAAGCTGCTTTGGTCTTGATATGGTGTTGTTCAAGAATCACACCAAGTCTTCTGGGATTATTTTCTAATGATTCAAGGGCTAGAGCACAAGGTTCAAGCCCTGGATAAACATTTTCATGAGGTTTAGTCATGTGAGAAGTTTTCAATTTTTGTTCATCAAAATCAGCAGTCTTAGGGGTTAAATAACCAGCCAGAAAAGCCAATAAAGTTTTTCCAGCAATAGTTTGAAAATCAATCCCAGGAACATGTCTCCAATAATTAGGAAATTTGTCCCATCTAACAGCTCGATCCGGAGTCTCAGCAAGTGAGATTCCGAAAGTAATCTCAAAGGTCTTCTTGTCATTGCCAATGGCCCAAATGACAAAACGAAAGTCCACATTCATCATGAGATTGTAGTACTTCTGCATAATTACTCCAGCAGATCGAATGGGAGCTTTCAACAATGCTTCAAGAGAAGGAAATTCTTCACTGATGGGTTTGAGATTCTCCTTTTTGGCAATGTCCATATCAATGTAGATAAAATTGACTACATATGCTACTCCAAACCAGGTAGTGATAATGATAATAGGACAAAACTGATGTGCTCCTTTTTGATATGGGATCCAACAAAAGTGATCCCATAACTTTTGAGACATACCACTGTATGGACAATAACCACCGATACCATTTGTTCCATGGCATATACACCAGTCAAAAGTCCAAAATTCTTGATCATGTCCAAGATAAATAATTCCAGTAACACCAGGTGGTTGAGAAGCATCCTTAGTTAAGGTTTGGTAACCAGGAGGTCTAGCACCTTTACTTCGGATTTGCTTCACCATCCAGTCCAATGCATCTTCAGTCTTCACATATTCAACAAGAACATTTTCTGGGTTCATAAGATTGCAACCTGACTGAGTTGTCAACAAACGCCAGATCGCAGTATTCTTTGGATTTTCCTTTCCTTCCAAAGATTCCAAAAGAGTCTTACAGTGTTCAATTCGAGTTTGATCTTTATCTAGAGCCATGGATGGATACAAAATGTCCCATCCCGGCATAGTAGGAATGAGCTTCATATATCTCTTCGGAGCAGCCAATGGACTATCTGGATTTTCTTGAGAGAATTTAGCCCAATTTGACTGTCTG
>JAAGZO010000079.1 GCA_024206195.1 bacterium
ATCTTGTGATAAACTATACCATCATTCATTGTAATATTTATGGGCCATATGGGCCATATTTATGTGTGTTGTTGTGTGGTGCTTTTCTCAGTTATAGGTATGTAAACTTCATTTGGGTGAAGAAGTAAACAAAGGAATAAACAAAAAGGCTAATAGGAAAATCCTGGTATACCTTTTCACACAAATTGCACAGGTATATTGATACTGTCGCTTATGCACTTACCTCAAGATTCTCGTATTCTTCTTCTAATGTCTTCCATTCTTCGACTAAGTTCTCCAGTAAAACATCGGTCTCTGAAGAATCCATTTTGCTTATGTTTTATCTGAAACAAAAAATACAGAAATACTATTACTTATTGAGTTATCTGACGGTTTGTTTATGTTACAGGCATAAACCTATGGACAGTTCAGCCAAATTTTTGCCCTCAAGGGCGTGTTTGATGTGAGGTCTAGAGCCAGCACGGCCGTATGGTCAAAAACTCGACTTGGTTGGTCGCAAATAGGATTACATGACCAATTCATGTCGTTTTGCGAAGAGACTATAATGGTTAGAAAGAGCATTCTTTTAGCTTTCAATCAACATCAAAACGACATTAGTGGATCAAGTAGTTCTTGCATAAGCGAGCTTTAAAGTTAGCTCAATGCCGCCTGCGGTTGAGAAGTGGTGTTGCGGTCGCTGGC
>JAAGZO010000874.1 GCA_024206195.1 bacterium
AGAGGGGATTGGGGATTGGGGATTGGGCAATCCCCAATCCCCAATCCCCAATCCGCAGGGTAAATAGAGTATTAATTTATAGCTGAAAATATTTATTAAATAAAAATTTAAATTATTAAATAATAATATTATTACTATGTGTGAGGCTAAAATCTGGGCTGGTTTGTTCTTAGTTGCCTTTATGGTGATTGGAGTCATCTTTATGGCGATTCTAATTGTAGCTAGAAATAGCATTCAAGACTCTAATTTTGAATTTATCCAAGAGCTAGGAGAGAACTGGAGTAATGGGCCGATAATAAATTTGTCAGTCTCAAGGACAGCTATTTGTCCTTCTGGCTATCTTCCCTTTATTAGAGATAGGTGGCCTGGAACTGTAGCTGGGTGTAAGTGTATTGCCATTTCGAGAGGATTTTGCAATAGAAGTAGAAACCATTTTCAAAGATTTTGCACTGATATCTCACCAATTCCTCCTATTCCTTTCAATTACTATGATGGTTACCAAATTTGTAGGCAAAAAACATCTGCTTTTTACCTAGAATTGAATCTTTCAAGTGGAAGATGTCCCTCAAGTGCTCCAAAAGATTGTGGGTTAGCAGACTCCTTAGAAAATTCTTACTGTATAAAATCAGGTCAGGAATGTCCTGTGAACGACATTAAATTCCTCAAGTTAGCATCCCCCACTCCCGCAGGCTATAAATCGCTCAATTTAAGCTCAAGGAAAATTGTTTATACTAATACAAAGACCTCATCTAAGCTTCCTATTATCACTAAAATCTCTGATGAACAACCTTGTATAGACCCTGGTGAGGAAAACTACACAGGTCAGACTTTTATTCTAGATTACTTTCACTTAAAGAATAAGTGTAGGACTTCAATCAATAATTCTCAATTGGATACGAAGTATCAGAAGATAGACACTTACTACTACTATGACCTTCTGAATGAAAATAATATCATTGCTATGCTAAAAAGATTTCCAAAGTATCCTCCAAGTCGACTCAATCATGATACTAACCTCTACGTTAAGAACTATATTGGAATGAAACCAGAGTGTAAACCACAGCTAATGGAAACAATTGGTAACAACGCCCCTGAATTCACTCAAAACTTGTTGAAGGTTGGAAATACAGCACAGGATGCTGCTATAATAGGAAACACAGCTTTTATCCTTTCAATTGTAACTTTCGTCTTGTTTCTAATCTGGGGAATAATGGCTACTGTTTGTTTTTGTACATGTATGGATCGAGCAGCAAGTGGAAGTTGTTGGATTCAAATTCTTATTTGGGGAATAATTGCCGTTATACTGACAATTGTGACAATGGGTTTTGCAGGTGCTTTTTCAAGTAAAATAAACAACATAGGAAATGCACATGTTTTGCTGCAAGGATGTATGGACAAGGAG
>JAAGZO010000875.1 GCA_024206195.1 bacterium
AGCCGCACGGACTAGTATGGATATCTGCAGGCCGGAGTTGGCACAGCAATGCAATCTAGCTCTCCTTGTCTTCAAATAAGAAAAATGGGTTTCTGTCCTTTGGTTTCCTGTGATAAAGAAACTAGTCTAGACTGGTTGTGCTCGTGTCAACTGATCAGCTGACCAGTTATTGATTGCAGCTCCCGACTCCCCTTTTCTTACGCTCGTACGTATCTCGTACATTATAAAGTGCTACGTGCTGCTCTGTCATATTAGTTTCCTGTCCAATGCAGTCCCTCGTGTAGTTTCACGGTTTGCATTAAAAATTCTGGTTCTATATATTTCTTTCAATTCCCTTTTTGCTTCTGTTCTGGAAGTTCTTTTAGGCTAATTGGTCTTTAGCTTAGTTTGTTCAAGCTATATATGCTATATATGCAGTAGCTTATAGTTTAGGACGCCTTTTGTCCTTGTGTATGTGCTTTTTGGCACTTGAGGCTCTCTTCCTTTTGGTATCGTCCACTATATTGGGTATTTAGTTTCTCTCAAATTAGGTATTTCTATCTTATCTATACGTGTACCGCGTATTACAACTACTTTCATCACGTATTATTGCCACTTTTGGAAATTTCTGCTTCTTGCATTTTAATTGCTGTGTTTCGTATTTAGGCAGTGGCTTGAGAAAGG
>JAAGZO010000876.1 GCA_024206195.1 bacterium
TACTTTTTATATACTCTTTCCATAGCAGAAGCATGTTTAAGTTTGGCAATAGCTTGTTCATTAAGTGTTTCGTTATTCTTCTTCTGTTCAGTAAGTTGCTTGTTAAGAACAGCAGTAACCTTGTTCTTTTCTTCAAGTAAGGCAACTAGCTCCTGTACTTTGTTCAATACTTCGTTCATACTGTAACCTCCGATTTTCGGGTTTAAGTGATTTCTATACTTGGTTTTTCTTTTACTTCTTTTATCTCTTTTACTTCTTCTTCCCATTTAGTAAACTTAACTAGGTCATCTTTATCTTCTTTTGCATAAGGTACTTTAGTTCCTAGTTCTGAGTATGTAGCTAGAGCATCTTCTTTCTTAACATTATAATGTTTAATATATGTTACATCTTTCTGAATAGTTTCCCAATCTTGTCCCAAGTTCCCTGAGAACTTTTCAACAGCTTCAGTGTCATTAGTGATGTTCTCTCTGCTTTTTTGACAATAATCAACTTTAGCTAAGACTTCTTGGTCTGTAAGCTTGGTGTTATTTAACCTATAAGTGATGTCCTTTCCGTTACTTACTATATTCTGTCCGTACACTTTGAACGGTAACTTGAGCTTTACACTCTTGTTATCAGTGCTAGGGTCAAGTTCTAATGTTGTTTTTACAAGAATACTTTTATATGGTCGCATCACTATCTCCTAGGTTAAAATACTATCTACTTTTGCTGCTTGAGTTGCATCTAATCTTTTGTTGAATAAGGCTATTCCTGTTAGGATCATGGCTTGGTTGTCTGATGATTGTATTTGAAATGCTGCTGGTAATGAACCTACTGGAACAGTATAATTTGCATTTGTTCCGTCTAACGAACCATCAATATAATTGTTTAATTTTTTACTACTTGCATCTGCTGTTGTTGAATAAGTACCTATTATTGAATGTAAACCATATCTTGAAGAACTAAAAGGCTCTGCTGAACTTTCAGCATATGTTTCAGGGCCACCAGATATAGTAGAAAGCCTTATTTTATCATCGGCATTTGTTCTGTATCCATATTGCCACGCATTACTTGCATCTACTGTAACTAAGAAAAGTTTTCTGTAATTGCTACCCTGTTCATCAGGCAACATAATAGGTCTATAAACAAGAGCAATACTCCCATCAGTACCACCAACAAAGTTACTAGCAACTGGATAACTTAAAGCCTCAATGTTCCTAGTCAAAGCTGAAGCAGTAGTAGGTATTAAACTGCTTGGGTAAGCTGCTTGTTCTACTTGGGCTCCTGCTATTTGTAGGTCTATTGAACCTGAGCCAGAATGATTGGCTACTGATGGATAAGCTCGTACAAGACTAGCATCAGCATCACTAGCAGTTATTGTATAAGAAAATCTTCTCCATTCAGTAGCACTTATATCTCCTTTAATATCTGAACTAAGGTGATTTGTTCCACCGACAGAAGAAGCATCCATCTCTAACATTCTTAATTTTAAAGATGTTATTCCTGTTAGTGTTCCTTTTAGCCAAACACTAATAGTTACAGTTTCACCTTGTGCTACTGTGCCTACAGCAGTTTGTTGAAATATTTGAGCATAAGTTCCATCTCCAAAAGTTTGTTGCCATCTCTGTGCTTGTGACCCACTTATATTAGTAAAATCCTCTTCAACCAAACTGAATGTAGGTGCGTTTGTCACATTATCCGAAGAGCTCCACCCAGTAGCCAACCCACTACCAGCATCAGCATCAAATATCCCATGAGTAATCAAGTTCGTACTAGCACCCTCTAATAACAACCCAGGTGCAGATGTATACCCAGAATCATCATAGTACCCTTGTGTGAACCTAGGGGTATCATCAGCTGTTACTTTAGTGATATATGTTGAACCTGAAGTTAACCACTTAGCTCCTGTGATTGTTCCGTTGTTAGAACCTACTATGTCTGTTAGAGTACTGCCTGAAGCGTCTGAGAAGTCCCAATGGGCTGTTGCTCCTGTCTTTGCTCCACCATTGTGGATAGCTAAAACTTCTGAAGCAGACAATGCTTTGTTGCGATAAATTGCTAAATCATATATTTGCCCATCAAATTCCTCATTGTTCCCCACATTGTTTCCTATTATCTTATCATCAGAACTA
>JAAGZO010000080.1 GCA_024206195.1 bacterium
ACCATTCAGTTAAAGAGTCGCAGATCTATCAAAAGTAAGATGTTCTAATTTTGAGACATTGTCGTATTTGTTTTAAAGTTCTCTAGCTTATCTTAGACTGCCAAAGTAACCACTCAGTTAAGAAACATGAGCCTTATTACATTTTTAAGCAAATGTGCAACAACCAAACACATGAGCTGAACATACATTAGTGTACTTATTCAAGAACACTTCTTGTTTAGGTACAGTGTAGTCCAACATAGCCATATTGGTGACGAAACGTAGAATATCACAGTCGGCTTAGCACGTACTTTGAATCTCAACACCATTGTTATAAGCATTGTAAGTAAAATTCGACCCTGATATCCACACTGCAGCTTCCTCAGGAACACTATTGAGCAGCTATTAGACCTCTTACTCTCTGAAAGTTATCTCCGGTTTCACTGCATGACTATACTACTAGGAGTTAGCAGAAGATATCTGAATCGGCTGTTCTTACTCAATAGGTGCCTATCTCATCTCTCGTCCCTAAAATCTCTGGATCTTATACTCATCGTCATCATCAGGAATGAATTAACTCTGGAGTTAATGGACTACTCTCTATTACTGAGCCGGAACATAGGGAACACTCTCATTGCCTATCTCTTACTATCCAATTTAGACTTATGTTACAAGTTGCTGCACAAGTTATTCTGGCTGAGCTATAGGTAGCATTGCATTGTCATTGTCATTGGTAACCTACGAACTCACCTATCTAATCATTTAATCCAGCTATTAGATGTTACTATTGTTTTCTGCAAACTTGGCTTAAACTTGTTACAGGAATCTGTACTCCTCATCAACTCTATCTTAGAGTTGCGTTCTGATGTTCTATTCTTGTTCATACAACTCTTTCATCCCGCAAAGTTGTTAGTTTGTAGAGATCCGGTCCTCTTCTACTTTACTAAGTCTTTCCTCAAACAACGGGTCTTATAGGAACTCACCTGTGTCACCTCGACCTACTGATCTGCTCACTAGCTGTATTTGTCTCTCAATATCCTCTATTTTCATCACAGTATTCTCGTTCAACTGATTAATCTAGTACTCATGTGTATTATGTTAGCATTCAAAGTCAATGTTCATACAACCTTGATTATCCATGATATCGGCATACCAGTTCAGTGACGACTCTAACTATTCTAGTCTCTGGGCAATAGAGTATTGTCTCGAAGCTTCAAGACTAATCTTAAGTTTCTCATGATGAGGACCACAAGCTTTAGGATCTTAGAGCTTTTTTGGGATAGCAAAAATTCCCGCCTAATCGCAAGAGCCGATCGTTTAGCTGCTCTTCTGTAACTCTTGTACAATTAGTTGAATATTCTTCTCAACCAGTGTTAGTCTATTATCCCGATCCGTGTTATGATATTGCTTTTCTTCCAACATTTCAGCTAGTCTGGCCTTCATATTCGATCTCCAGTTAACCATAAAGCCTTTGATTTCACTGATGACTGTACCAATAGCTGTATTTGGATTTTCAAAATTTGAATTTTCCATACGAACATGTTGTTCATCTTATCTCACATCTAGAGCTAGCATCTTCTTCATGATGTCAGGTATGAACTGTGTCCTCATCTCATCTGATTCCAGCTACTGTCTACAACTGAGAGTCTTGAAGGCATCTAGAATCTGTAGCCAATCTTCATGCTAGTCTTCAAATCGTTCCATTGCCAACCCAATTCTTGAGTATGCTTCTTGGAACTCGTGAGGGGAGATCACAGGTTCTCCTCTCTTGCTTCCGTTCTCTGAAGGTATGATTCGTGTCTTACGAGCCCCTGGATTCTCAACTCCCTGCCATCCTTCATTTCTTATCATGTATTGCTCACTTCTTTTCCTCGACCCATTGAGGACTTCCATCAACTGATTTCCAACATTGGTTCCATGAGCAGCCTTCCTTATGGCGCGACGATCATTCAGTAGGTCATCTGGTCCTTAAGGAGTGCTTAAAGGGTCATTCGGTATACATCCATAGCCTTGACCATTAACATTACCTTTGTCTTTTTCGGTACTCCAGTATAAAAGTCTGAACCCGTCTTTTTGGGCGGGAACCTCCATGCAAGTACCTCTGAGAGGCTCTCCGTCTGCTCTTGTGCACTCGAAGATCTACTCATGTTTGATGAGAGCCTCGATATCTTCATCTGGTAAGCCTTTAGCAATCATAGTTTCCTTCTTCTCTTCCGTATTCCCAGACATGAGTTTAAAATCAAATCTGTGAGGAAACCACTGTATCTCTTAACCAATGTCCTTAGGTTGGCCGATAACTCTCTATCTTCTCCATTCTAGGGTCTGAGCATCGATATCTCCGTTCGTACCACTGTCTTGTGTCTCGAAGGCGATCCATCGGGACTTCAACGGTCTTGAAGCTTGGTCCACGAACATCTGAGGATTTTTTGAAATTTTTCGATTTTCAAGTTGCAAT
>JAAGZO010000877.1 GCA_024206195.1 bacterium
AGGTGGTAGGTGTGGAGGAAGTACTTGCTGTGAATCGCTTTATGTTACTAGTGATTGTTTGTGTGATGGTAATACTGGTAGTGAGACTCAGTGTGATTCGAGTCCGAGTTCAGGTCAGACATTTAGTGGAATTTGTACAGAAAACGGAGGAACTGATATTTGTACTGATAGTGGTGATGTTTGTTGGACAGGAACAGTATTCGAAGAAGACCTGCCTAGTTGTTCAGAAGGAAATGCTTGTGATGCGAGCTTAACAAGTGCAAATTATGTAGCAGACGGAGAAGTATTCAACAATGATGGAACAAATATTTGTTGTGATGGTGCTGAGGATTATGAAGATACCGGCGGAAGTCAATGTTGCTATAATGGAGCAGTAGAAGCAGAAGCATGGGAAGGAGGAACAGGAAACAGCCTTATATGTAGTAATGGTTTATTCTATGATTGTGGAAACAATGGAGGGACAACAAGTCCTGATGCAGACGAAACAGTAAGTGTCAACAGCTGTACAGCAAGAGAAGGACAATACTGTCAAGACGACTACACCTGGAACGCACTTTTACCTGACGACTGCGCAGGATGCTCAGACGGAGGAGACTGTTACTCAGGACTTTGCGTCGCAGGAACATGTAGAGACAGTTGTAATGGATACACAACAACAGGGGCACAATGTAGTGATGATAGCAGTAACGCATACACTGCAGATGGAATATGTACCTATGATGGATCAAGTGTTTATGATTGCGACGAAACACTATCAGCAACAAGCGGAGCAAACTACTTCGATGACTGCGCAGCATCAGGAGTAAGCAATGGCGATACGTGTGATCCGAATTCTTTGGCAGGAGGTTATAGTCAAGGGGGTCGGTGTGGTGGAAGTACTTGTTGTGAATCTCTTTATGTAACTGGAGATTGTTTATGTGATGGTAATACTGGTAGTGAGACGCAGTGTGATTCGAGTCCGAGTTCTGGTCAGACGTTTAGTGGAATTTGTACAGAGAATGGTGGGACTGATATTTGTACTGATAGTGGTGATGTTTGTTGGACTGGAACAGTATTTGAAGAAGACATTCCTAGTTGTTCTGAGGGGAATGCTTGTGATGCAAGTTTGACAGGTGCAGATTATGTGGCAGATGGTGTTGTGTTTACTGATGATGCTGGTAATTTGTGTTGTGATGGTACTGAGGATTATAATCAGTCTTCTGCATCTGGTGCTTGTTGTTATAATGGTGCGATTTTGGCGGATGCTGCGAATAGCAGCAGTATTCTTTGTGAAGAAGGAGTGTTGTATGATTGTGGTAGTCAGGTGGATACTAGTCCTGATGCAGATCATAATGATGCTGATTGTCAGGCCAGAGGTTCATTGTATTGTGATACTGATGAAAACACATGGATTACTACGATTCCTACAGGTTGTTCGGGTTGCAGTGCAGGAACTGATTGTGAAGAAGGAATATGTGTTGATGGAACGTGCAGATCTAGTTGCACTAGTTATGTAGGTTATGGTTGTAGTGCAAATGGTGTTGCTTATAACCATGCTACTACTGGCGGTGTTTGTTTATTGTCTGGTTCATGTGATCAGACTGATCCTGTTAGGATGGATTGTGGTGGTGCTGGTACTTCTAGTTGTGAGGTTGGTACTGATGCAACTTATTCTGCTTGTAATTCTACTGGTGGTGATTCTTGTGATAGTGAGACTGGTGGAGGAAACTTTGCTCAAGCAGGTCTTTGTGCGGATAGTTCGGGTTCTAGTTGTATAACTTCAGGATTCGTAATTTGGGATGGTGCTGCTTATCAGGCGTCTGCTGATCCTGATGCTGCTGCCGAGGGTGATTCGTGTGATGAGACATTAACAAATGGGGATTTCAATGCGGGTTCGTATAAGTATGATCCTGATGATGCTGATTGTGATGATTGTTCTAGTTATGTTGGTGATGATACTAATTGTGAGGAAGCTTGTGGTGCTAATAGTAATTGTGATGAGGATTCTCCTTATAGTTATTCTAGCAGTTCTGGTTGGTGTTATAGTACTGATGGTTGTGGTAGTTATTGTACTAGCCATGTTGTTGATGAGGATAATGATGCTGCTTTCAGCGCTGACTCTGGTGAGAGTTGTGGTTGTGGAAGCAACGACGTGACACAACCAAAAAGATGTGATACTGATTTTGACCAAACTAGTGAGGGCGTTTGTGTTGATAATGATGGTGATGAAGCAGGAACAACATATTCATGTGATGGTGGTGAGATTTGTGATGATGGTACAAACTTTGCTGATGATTGTGATGATTGTACCTCAGGTTCAGCGTGCGATAGTGCTGTTGGTACTGCTTATGAGCAGGATGGTATTTGTGTGAATGATAATAGTTGTGATATTGATGATGTTTGTTTTAGTGGTGGTGATTATTACGCTGCTATGAGTAGTTGTAGTGAAGGAGATGTTTGTGATGGTGATGTTGATCCTGGTTATAGTACAGATGGTGTAGTGTTTGATAATGATGGATCAAACTTATGTTGTAATGCTGGTGAAGATTATGAACATGGTGCAGTATCTGGTGCTTGTTGTTATAATGCTACGATTTTGGCTGATGGTTCGAGCAATAGTAGTGTTTTGTGTGAGGAGGGTTTGATGTATGATTGTGGAAGTCAGATAACTGCTAGTCCTGATGCGGATACTGATGATTCTGATTGTCAACAGCGTGGTTCTTCTTATTGTGATACTGATACAAATACTTGGATTGCTACTATACCTACTGATTGTAGTGGTTGTAGTGATGGTAATGACTGCGAAGCAGGTATTTGTGTTGAAGGAACATGTAGAGCAAGTTGTTCAGGATATGTTGCTGAGCCTAACAGGTGTTCAGATACTTCGAGTGCTTATGATGGCACTAGTGGTGGTTTGTGTGTTTACAATGAATCAGTGTATTATTGTGATACTGATGAGGTTGCGAATGAGTCTTCGATTCCTCAGTTTGTTGATGATTGTGCTTTAGCTGCTTTTAAGGATCAGTGTGATGATGATATTGGTACTGGTGGTGTTGGTTATGTCATTGAGGGAGTTTGTGGAGGCGGAGGCGGTGTTCTGCATGAGATTTGTTTGACTGCGTGGGCTTCTGATTCGGATAATGATGGAAATTCTCCAACTATTGGTACTGCTGCGAGTGCTGATACTACTGTTTGTTCTGGGGCTAATGCTTATTATTGTGATTATACTGGCGATGGTGTATGGAATGCGAGTGATACTGCGGGTGTTGATAAGTTTAGATGTGATGCATCTGATAGTGGTGATGGTATTGCGTGTGTTTTATGTACTGCAGCAAACGCTGAGGGTGCACATCCTCAGGGCGGTTCAAATGATAATGATGGACAGTGTGAATCCGGTTGTGGAGCTGACGCAACATGTGATGAACAGACTGTAGATGCTTGCGTAGATCTAGCTTCTGATAGTCCAACATGGACTCAGTCTGCTGTTGCAGATGAAAAGTGCTCAGCTTCATGTGCATATTCTACTTGTGATGCTACTTGCTGTAATAGCGCAGCTGCAACTGCAACCCTTGAAGGCAGTGAAGCTTGTGATGGAAGTAAGTGTGCTGGTACTTGTAATGGAGCAACTTGCGAGATTAATATTAATGATTATTATGTGGATTGTGATGCTAATGCAGTATGTGACAGCGGAATTTGTAGACAAGTATCTGCTGCAAGTGCTGATTCAAATGCTTGTGATACAAGCACTGGTGCTATCTGCGATGGAAACAATGAGGAGGATATTTGTGTCAATACTAATGAATGTGCAGCTGATCTAACTTATAACGGTAACATTGCACAAAATGATTACAAAGCAGCAGAATCAACAGACTTTGATGTTGACAATGACGGAGACAATGACTATTGTTCTGGCGGTGCATGGTATGACTGTAATACAGACAGCCAGTGTTCATATGGTTATTATTGTAATGGTGACAATGATTGTGAATCTGCAAACATTATCGTTAATTTGACCTCTCCTTTGAATAACACCTATGTTGGAGATACAGTAATCTTTGAGTGTGTTGTGTCAAGTAATTCTACACTAGATAATGTTACACTCTATCATGATTATTCAGGATCATGGACAATGAATGCAACAAACACTTCCGCTTCTGGAACCTCTCATTCACAGAGATTTATTGAAGAAGGTTATACTGCAACAACCTTTGTCTGGAACTGTCAGGTGTGTGATACAGTTGGAAACTGTGCATTTGCAACTGTTAACAGATCAGTTACTGTTGAGTTGACTAGTCCTAATGTAGTATATGTGAGCCCAACCGAGGCAAATACTTCATTTGTCAACCGAAACTGGGCATTTGTGAATGTTTCTGTTAGCGATACAGCAAACACATCCGCATTCGTTGACTTCAACAGAAGCCTTGTTGGCTACTGGAGCTTTGATTATTACAATGAAACGCATATTCATGACAATTCAACGTATGAGAACAATGGACGGTTCATGAGCAGCACTTCAACAGACAATTTGACTGTGGGAATTCGTGGAAAAGCAATGCAGTTAGAAAAGAATGAGTATGTTGATTGTGGAAACGATGCAAGCTTGAATATTACTACTAAATTGACTGTTGAGGCATGGGCAAAAGCTACTGTTGATATGGAAAGTTCTCATGGAATAGTCTCTAAGCGGGACGGATGGAGAAGTAAGGTATCATATTCAATATATGAAAATTGGGGCACGGATACTATTGTATTCCAGGTTTCAAACAATGGGACTGATTTTGGAACCGTAAACTCCAATTTCCATCCTGTAAAAGATGAATGGTTCCATGTTGTGGGTGTTTACGATGGCTCTGAGATGCGGTTTTATATAGACGGAGTTTTAAGAGGGACAACAGCTTACTCAGGCAATATTTATAACTCATCAACACCTGTACTAATTGGAAGGCATTATGCTTCTTCAAGTGAATATTGGAATGGCTCAATAGATGAGGTTAAGGTTTGGAACAGGGTTCTTAGTGCTGAAGAAATCAACGCGTCTTTCAATGCAGGACTATATAATATTGAGGCGAACTTCACTGGATTGCCAGAGGAATCATTCAACTTCACAGCTTATGTTGTTGATGCTGCAGGAAATGTGAACAAGACTGAGACAAGAAGTTTTACAGTTGACCTAACAACGCCAACAATCAACTTCACTTATCCAACAATATATAATGGGTCAGCATCTAACAAAAACTGGGCATATGTGAATGTTTCAACAACCGATGCAAATGATATGTCAGCAATCATAGACTGGAACAGAAGCCTTGTTGGCTACTGGAGCTTTGATCACACTAATTCAACACATGTACATGATAATTCAACGTATGGATATGGCGGATCATTCGAAAACTTTGTTTCGACCAGTACTACTGCTGGTATACGTGGAAAAGCAATGGAGTTTGATGGAAGTAATGATCATATTGATTGTGGAACTGATTCTGTTTTGAAGTCAGAGAGAACAAGCTCTTTGTCTGCATGGGTCTATATAGATTACTCCTTAAGCACATCAGATATGGATGATTGGGCAAGATTTGTAGATGTTTCAAATGGAGCTCATTCCAGATATAGGCCAGACACCAAAGTGATTGAGGGGCTTTTCAGATTAGTGTCAGCGGGTAATTCTTTCTTGTATCATACCATCACAGAGAGCGGGTGGTATCATGTAGTCACTTCCTTTAATGGTACAAATGGATCCTTGTATGTTAATGGTTTACTAGAAGATTCTTTTGCTGTTTCATCAGATTCAATAGACTATCAGGGAACAAACACATATATTGGTGGAGCTTCTGCTAACTTTAAAGGAAGAATTGATGAAGTACAAATTTGGAATCGTGTCTTATCTCAAGAAGAAATCAATGCTTCATACAATGCAGGTGTGTACAGGCTTGAAAGAAACTTTACCAGCATTCCTGATGGATCCTATAACTTCTCAGCAAATGTAATTGATGCTGCAGGAAACATGAACAAAACAGATACAAGGCAGATAATAGTTGACACAACCAGCCCATCAATCAGCTTCATATCACCAACAGAGGATAATGCTTCTGCTGTTAACAGAGATTGGGCTTATGTGAATGCAAGTGTTTCAGATGCAAATTATGTTTCTTCCTTAGTAGACTTTAACAGAAGCCTTGTAGGATGGTGGTCTTTTGAGGATGGTTCTTTATCAGATGCATCAACACATGGAAACGACCTGTCAAATTCAGGGGCAGTAAGCACTACGGATGGTAAATTCGGTGATGCAATGGAGTTTGGACCAACAGATTGGTTATCTCTGTCTGACAATCCAAGCCTTAACATCGAAGAAATGGACGGACTAACAGTTGAGACATGGGTTAAGCTAAAGGATAATACTCGAGATGCAAGTAGCGCTCAGTTCAGGATTGCAGCACAATTCAACTATCCTGATGCGGGATGGTATTTAAGATATAATGGCAGGAGTTCTGCATATTTCAGATTTACAACATACACTGCCACATCAGATATTAATTCTTATTTTTCAATAACCAATGAGAGCCTGCTGAATAACTGGCATCATGTTGTTGCTGTTATGAATAAAACACACAATGTGATTTATCTTGATGGAGTGCAGGGAGATCCTGCAGCAATTACGCTCTTGAATGACAGTACTAATGATCTGGAAATCGGTTCAAGTTGGACTCCAGGCAGCTGGAACGGAACAATAGATGAATTTAAGATCTGGAACCGCGCTTTGTCTGCGAAAGAGATCAATGCATCGTTCAATGCAGGCGTATATAGATTGGAAAGAAACTTCACTGGCCTGAATCCTGGTGTTTACAACTACACAGCATACGCTATTGATATTGCAGGAAACAAAAACCAGACAGAAACAAGATACTTGACAGTGGATATCCCTGTTTCAGCTGTATCCAGCTTTGCTGCAAACAACAAATCAGGAAATATTAGCACGCATGTTTGGGATACAACAACAAATGAACTAACATGGTCTAATCCAAGCGGAGCCTTAGAAGGAGTTCTGATAGTAAGAAGCTCTGATAACAGCTTTGGCACTCCTGCGTATGGAACAGCCTATGCAGTTGGTGACTCGCTCTCAGGTGATACAGTAATATACAATGAAAGCAGTACATCATTCAATGATACCTCGCTTTCAGCTGGCACTACCTATTACTATAGGGCATTTGCTTATAATTCATTACTCAACTACAGCAGCGGAGCAGATGTTAATGGAAATACTGGCTGGAAACCAAACCAGTACTATGTGCAGAGCACAGTAACTGTTCCAAACAGCACAACCCTGACAATTCTGCCAGGCGTAGTTGTAAAGTATGCTTCAGGAACTGAGATTTATGTTAGACAGGGAGCACTCAATGCAACTGGCACATCAGCGCATAGTGATATAATATTCACTTCAATGAATGATAATTCTGTTGGAAATACTATTAGCGGAAGCTCAGGAACACCTGCAGCAGGTGATTATTCTAATGCTGTCCACATAAGAGCTCCAAGAAATTCTGTTTCAGGAATAAACATGACAAATGTTACAATGAGCTACTTCACTGCAAGATATGCTACTAGAGGAATATATAATACCAATGAAGGGGGATATGGTGCATGGTCATCTACTGGAGAGATAAAAGAGGGAACATTAACCCAGAATGAGTATGGATATGTTACAGGAAGCAACAATAATGAACGTAATATCTACAACATGAACCTATCAAACAATACAAACATTGGCTATTACCACAGAGGAGATGATGGTGGAGGAATAAGAAACAGTACAATATCCTATAACGGTAAACTTGGTATTCACATGGAATGGGGACAGCATTACATAGAGAACAACACAATAGAGCATAACGGTGGTCATGGAATAAACATAACAGACCCTCAGTGCACATACACACATACCTATTATATAAGATACAATACAATCCGCTACAATGGAGACTCAGTTAGTGATTATGGTCTTAATATAAATCTCTTCTGCGGAGAATCCCACGGAGAACCCTTCCTAAGATACAATAACATATACGCAAACGGTCCTGATGATACTGTTGGTTCTAATGACAACAACATCTATGCTTCATATGAAAATGCCAGTGATGTACTTATAATGAACCTGGGAGCTCCTGAATCATCAAATGCAGGTCCAAATTACTGGGGAACTACAGACTGGACAATCATCAGCGGTTCTATTGATGGAAACGGAACAGTCTACTGGGATGCTTATCTTACTAATGAATATCCAAACTTAACAAATACTTCAATGCCGCCTAAGTCACCTTTTAATATAACTTTACTTTCAGGAGCTGCAACATCAGACACAACACCAGACATCAGCTGGACATTCAATGATACAAGCCAGCACTTTGATTCCAGTAATGATACACAGACCGCATTTGCTGTGAGAATCTGCACAAGTTCATCTGATTGTGCTGGAACAATGACTACAAATGGAACTGGAACAACAGCAACTCAATGGACTGTTTCACCAGCTCTAAATCAAGGAACATACTATTGCTCAATCAACACCAAGGATCAGTGGACTGTAGCAAATTGGGGAATATGGTCTGATGCTTCAATATGCGAATTCCAGGTTGATACATCTATACCTGTGCTTAACTTTACATCTCCAACAGAAACTGATGGAGACCTAGTCAAAAGAAACTGGGCATATGTGAATGTCTCTGTTAGTGATGTCCTGAATGTATCTGCATTCATAGACTGGAACAGAAGTTTGGTTCTATGGATGAGATTTGATAATGCTTCTGATCTTTCAGACCAGTCAGGCTATTCAAATGATGGAACTAACTATGGAACAGCTTATGCTGCTTCAGGTAAATTTGGCGGAGGAAGGGATATCAATGGTTCAGGAGCTAGAGTAGATATTGCTGATTCTGTTTCAATAAGTCCAAATGAATCCATAACAGCAGAAGGATGGTACAAGTTCAGGCCTACTGGATCCACATATTATCAAAGATTCCTTGACACTTCTCAAATATATATTCTTCCAAGGGAGAGTAATAGTGTTCTCTGGTCAGTAGAATTACAAGATTGTAGTTATCCAATAGGTCCTGCATACTTTAATCAAACAGCTGCATTATCTCCTGATGTCTGGTATCATCTGGCAGTAACCTATGATTATTCAACACACTATGCTTATGGTTATGTGAATGGCGAACAAGTAGCACAACATGAGTTTACAGGATGTGCTGACTATCATCTCCTGGTGAAAGATGAGCCAATGACTATTGGAGGAACAGAAACAGGAGATACTTTTAATGGTACTGTTGATGATGTTAAACTCTGGAGAAGAGCGCTATCACCACAAGAAATCAATGCATCCTTTAACGCAGGAGTATACAGGCTTGAAAGAAACTTCACTGGATTAGCAGATGGACTGTACAATTTCACAGCTTATGCTACTGATGCAGCAGGAAATGTGAATAGCACTGAGACAAGAAATGTCACTATACAATACCAGCCAATCCGCTCAGAATTCTCAACCTCAAATGGCTCAACTGATTTCAGTTCAGAGCCTGACATGACAAATGTCTATAATCTTACGCTGGCAAATGAGAACGGCTCAATAGACTTCCCTGGAGATTATCCTGTCAATGCAGCTGGCGAGGATTATGATGAATCAGTTGATATTGGCAACCGTTATGTAGCTGTAAACAGCTCTGCACTAGACTCTACATTCAACAGCTCAACAAACATCACACTGAACAATGTTACATGTGATGTTGCTATCTATTACGCAGATGATATCTACAGTAATGCTTTGGATATAATAAAGCAAAATAACTGGTGTAATTCAACTTCAAACCCATCATGTGGCAATATTACCTGCACTGGAAGCACTGTTATGTTCACAGCAAGCCACTTCACAAGCTTTGCTGCTGTTGGAGACTCCAATTTAACTATTTGGGATGAAACAGATATGGATGGAATGCCTTATGCTGGCCAGGTAAAATATCCTGATGAGGATATAAGGTTCTTGGCTAATTATACTAATTCATCTGGCTTTGTTGAAGGAGCTAACTGTACAATCAACATAAGCGGTTCAATTAACCAGGCAAACATGAGCTGGAACACCACAGGATTCTACCAATATAATTTAAGCATTTCAAGCAGCGGACGCTTTGGATGGAATGTAACCTGTAATCTTACAGATTACGAGACCTTAGCTACAAATGACTCTGTTCTTATTAATAGCACAGATATTGGTAGCTGTCAGGACCTTAGCATAGCAGATACAACATATAGGCTTACACAGGATGTCAACTCAACTGGAACCTGCTTCAACATATCTGCAAGCAATGTAACTTTGGATTGTCAGGGGTACTTGATTAATTATTCTCGATCATCTTCAGGATACGCTGTGGTTGTTTTTGGGGATGAATATGATTACACAACAATAAAGAATTGTAGAATGGATGAGGGTTCAGCCCAGGATTTTTCAGATGCAATCTCTGTTAAGTCGGGTGATTACAGCTTAATAGAAAACAACACCATAACAACAGGAAGAATAGGTAGTGATGCTGATTTCTGTGTAGGTATACGTGTGAGAGATTCTAATAGGTTTAATATATCTTGGAACACAATAACCACTCAGGGAAGTGAGGACAATTATGGAATATACTTATATAATACTTCAATGAGTAATGTTACAGGAAACGTAATAAACACATCATTTACTGATGAATATGGCACTGGAGTATACTTGGCATCTAATTCTAGCTGGAATAGAATTATCAAAAATACGATAACAACGGGTTACGAAGACTCTTCAACTACTTACGAAAATTATGGTATCTATATGGTTTCTTCTTCCACCATGTTGGACAATAATCTGGTGAAAAATAATAAAATAACCACGCGTAGCCGGTGGTCTTATGGTATATTTGTTTATGGGCAAAGCTCAAATATTTTAAATTACAATAATTTTTCTAATAATAATATCACAACCTTCTATGGTGGTGCACAAGGCATGAGGATTGTATCTGTAAACAATACGGTTATCACAAATAACTATCTTATAACTTCAGGTGGCAACGCAACTGGAATCTTCCTTAGTAATTCTGACAATAGTCTGGTTGTAAACAACACGATTATTACTTTTGGAGAAAATACATATGGTCTTAACCTTTCAGATGTTGTTGGCAGTGGGATTTATAATAATTACATCAACACTACTGCATTGCAGGTTTACATTCTTGAGCCAAGCCCGCATAACATGTGGAATACCTCGCAGCAGGCTGGCGGAAGAATATTCAGTCCTGGATTGGAGATTGGTGGAAACTATTATTCAAACATTACTGGAAACGGCTTCTCAGATACATGTACTGATGTTGATGCTGATGGAATCTGTGATGATTATTACAATTTAACAACTGGAACAACCTGCACTGTTTCAACCTGCGGCAACAATACAGACTACCTTGTTTTGAGCAATGAATTCGGTGCGGATATATATGTTCCTGTACTGAGCTTTGTTGATACAATTGAAGTAAATAATTCAGCAGTATCTCGGGACTGGGCACAGTTAAACATGACAATAACTGAGGAAAATCTCGATACATTTGACTTTGACTGGCAGTACACAGGTAAGGATGATTATCTTGTCGGATGGTGGAAGCTTGACAATAATTCAGATTATGGAGAGAGCAACACACTGGCTAATGATTATTCTCCAGCTGGAAAGGATATGACAATTACTGGTGGAACATATTATAGAACTGGAAAGAGAAAAATGGGCTTGAATTTTGATGGCTCTGCTGATTATGCAAGTAATGATGCATTCACTGCACTGAACAGTGTTTCAAATTTCACAATATCTGCTTGGGTATGGCTTGACGCGCTGCCGGGGGATATTGGAGGGATAGTTGCTAAGAAAGAGACTGGGGCTACTAATGGAGTGTCAGTTGCAGTTACTGCTGCAGGAAGTTTTTATGGTTGGGTAAATAATGGCGGCAATACTTTTAAGTATACTACTGGCAGTACGATTGAAACACAAAAATGGTATTATTTGACAATGGTATATGATGGAACACAGTCTACAGCGGATAATAGAGTTATGCTTTATGTAAATGGTAATTTGACATCACAAACCGCTGCTGGAACACTTCCTACAGTTACATCAACAAATAGTGAGGACTTAGTAATTGGTTGTTTCCCTGAATTCACGAGCTGTCCTTCAGCTGGCGACATGACAGATGGAATTATTGACGAGGTAAGAATCTATAATACAGCACTCGCAGCAGATGAGGTAAAATCAAGATATCAATCAGCCAGATCAAGATATTATGATCACTCCTTGGTTCTTGCATACAACTTTGAGAACAGGTCTTCGCTTGGCGAGAATTCAACATTAGTAAAGGATATCTCAAAGTATGGCAATGATGGAACTGCTTATGGAGCATCGTGGAACAGCAGCGGTAAATACAGTGCAGGATTCAGCTTTGATGGTAACTATGACTACATTCACTTAGGCAATGATTCCTCGCTTGGTCTTGGTGAAGAGCTGACTCTTGAGATGTGGATATATCCTGCAAATATTCATACAGGAGATTACTTTGGCCTTGAAAACGGCCTGGTTTATCATGGAAATGACTCTGCTACTAATATTGGATATGGACTGCAGATAGATTCTGCTACAACAATAGACTTCTTTAAGCGAAATCCTGAAGAAAGCATAACATACTTCCAATACACAGTGCCAAACCTGCTCAACAAGTGGAGCCATCTTGCATTGGTTTATAAAAACGACACTACTGATGCTGAGCTGTTCTATAATGGCCTGAGTGTTGGTAACTTGACTATTCCAGATGGAATTAATGCAGGCGATTCTGGTTATTATTTCGCTACTTTAGGTGCTTCTTGCGGCGGCCAGTGTCTCGCCGGATCCAATAATGAAACTTATTTCAATGGAACAATGGATGAAGTAAGAATATATAGCAGAGCACTAGGTGCAGATGAAATCTGGCATCATTATCAAAGTGAATTCCAGAAATACAACTCAACAGATTGGCGCTTCTACAGCAATCTTTCGAATTTAACAGAAGGAAGCTATGAATTCTTTGGATGGGCAAATGATACTGGTTCATATGAAGCTCAATCAGTAACAAGAGGTGTAACAATAGATACAATAAATCCTGTAATTGACTATGTTAGCCCAACAGAGTCAACTGAATACTTAGCAAGAAACTGGACTTATGTTAATGTAACTGTGGATGATGCTTCGGATAGTTCAGCATTCATTGATTTCAATAGAAGTCTTGTAGGATACTGGAGCTTTGATTATTATAATAGTACTCATATATTGGATAACTCCACAAATGAGAATCCTTGTGCGTTCATTTATGGATTAGCAACAGATAATCTGACATCTGGAAAGCGTGGAACAGCGCTAGAGTTCGATGGAGTTGATGATTATGTGAATTGCGGTGATGATAACATATTTAACATGACTGGTGAACTTACTGTTGAGGCTTGGATAAAATACCCTCAATTACCAAGTACTGTTGATGGTAATTGGGAAGATTGGGTTGGAAGGACTAATCCTCAGGTATGGGCGCTTTCAACATATGGAACTACAAATGCTGTTAATCCATTCATAGATGATGCAACCTTAACAAGACACCACATTGGAACTTTGGTATCTGGAAGTGATCTGCTCAACTGGAATCATATTGTTATGACCTATAATTATGATGATGGTGTGCAGAGAGGTTATGTAAACGGGGAACTTATCCAAGAATCTTTTTGGAAGGAATATATTGCAACCAATTCATCTAATCTCCTCTTTATCGGATCTCGTCATCCTAAACTCTTAGATGAAGTAAAGGTCTGGAGTCGTACATTATCGCCTGAGGAAATCAATGCATCATTCAATGCTGGTGTATACCGGCTTGAAAGGAACTTCACTTCGTTGCCTGATGCAGAATACAACTTCGCAGCACATGTAATCGATGCTGCAGGAAATGTGAACAAGACAGAGACAAGAACAGTAACTGTGGATACAATTACTCCTGTGATTAACTTCACTTCTCCAACAGACCAAACTGGATACATATTCAGAGACTGGACTTATGTGAATGTAAGTGTATCTGATGCAAATAATATATCTGCTCACATAGACTTCAACAGAAGCTTGGTTGGCTACTGGAGCTTTGATTACATCAATGCAACGCATGTCCATGATAACTCAACGTATAGCCAGGGAGGCGTTTTTGAAAACTTTGCAGCTAACACAACTGTTGCAGGAATACGAGGACAAGCACTGGAGTTTGATGGAGTGGATGATCTTGTGGAGGTATCTTATACTGATCACTTGAATCTTACTACTGCTGCTACAGCTGAAGCCTGGGTAAAATTCAAGCAGAGCGCATTAGAATCCACAGAAGACTACATTACTATTGTCCAAAGCGTAATTTCTGATTCAACTCCTTGGAATAGTATCAAAATGTCTGAATCAATGGATAGTGATGTTGAAGGAATAACCTGTAAATTTTCTAATGTTTCAGGAGACGCGCATCATGCAAAGACTCACTTTATGCAGTCTGAGAACATAACACTAAATGAATGGCACCATGTTGCCTGTGTTTACAATGGAACTCATGGAACAGTATATCTTGATGGTGACCAGGGTCAGGTAACAGACCATGTTGGTGCCTTGTATCCGCTACCATCTGACAGATACTGGCGTATTGGAGCGAACTCAGCAGCTAATCAATGGCTCAACGGATCAATTGATGAAGTAAAGGTCTGGAATAGAGCTTTAACATATGAAGAAATCAATGCATCTTTCAATGCTGGTGTGTATCAGCTTGAGAGAAACTTCACTGGATTGCCTGAGGAATCATTCAACTTCACAGCACATGTAATTGATGCTGCAGGAAATATGAACCAGACAGAACAACGAACTGTAACAGTTGATACAATTTCTCCATCAATTAACTTCACTTATCCAACAGAAGACAATGGAACAAATCTCTCAAGAGACTGGGCTCAGGTAAATATTACTCTAAGCGGATCAAATATTGACTCCTTTATCTTCAACTGGAATGGAACAAATGCAACGTATTTCGACAACTCCTTGATGCTTGGAATGAACTTTGAGAACCTATCTGCTATTGGAGAGAACTCAACATTGATTCAGGATATTTCAAACTATGGAGGCAATGCAACAGCATCTGGAGCAAACTGGGTGACAGATGGAAAGTACGGTGGAGGATATCTATTTGATGGAATTGATGACTATGCTGCGCTTTCAAATATTTCCTTCTCAGCAGAAGCTACATTTGCTGCATGGGTCAAGTTCAATAGTACAGGAACTTCACAGGCAATAGTTGGTGTTTGTGATGATGAAAACAGTCCTTGTACTGGTATTGACTACCCCTTTATTACTCTAAGGCTAAACGATGTAGGCACAGTTGGTTTAGGGTATGGATTAACTAATTGGGGTACAAGAAGAATTAGTGTTTGGACAGTTGCAGATGATCTGATAACTGCAGGAGAATGGTATCATATAGCAGGAACAGTTGATATGGCTACTAATGAAGCGCAGGTCTATGTTAATGGAAGAAGTAATAGTCTAGTAGTGGACAATGCAGGTTCTGGTACAGAAGAACCACTTTCAGCTGACTTATACATTGGTGCAATAAATGAAAAATATGGTTCCAGCACAATGTATGATCTTAACGGAACAGTAGATGAACTTCGTATATGGAACAGAACATTAGCTGCAGATGAAATCTGGATGCAATACCAGTCTGAGTTTGCAAAGTATGCTTCGGATGAATATAGATTCTACAAGATAGCATCTAATCTCTCAGATGGAAACTACACTTACTTTGGCTGGGCGAATGATACTGCAGGAAACGAGAACATGACTGAGATAAGAGAGTTAACAGTTGATGCACATTTCACCTTTGAAGTAACTCTGAATTCGCCTATTGATGATTCTACAACGAGTAATGGGTTGCCTGGCTTTAATTTCAATGTGAATGGTTCTGCAACTAATTATAGTTGTGAGCTGTTTTTGGATGGTGTTGGCTTTGGTGTTAATAGTTCTGTTGCGAATGATACTAATACTGTGATTCTAGCAAACAGATCCTTGAATAGTTCGCTTACTTATGACTGGAATGTGAATTGTACTGCAGGTATTGTAACAAATAAATCTGAGGAAACCTGGCAGCTGACAACAGAATCGCTGCTGACTGCAGTATTCAATCCAGACACTTATTCAGCAGGTGTTGGTGGTTATGTGGCATATGATCAACCAGCTGCTCCTTGGAGTACTGTCCGTGGTAATGCAGGTAATGCCAATTTTGTTGGTCCTACAACGCAAGTAACTTTTTACAAGTCAACGAATTGGGAGGTTATTCGGAGGACAATCTTTGTTTTCCCATCAAGGTTGGCTTATGGGGCAGATATACAATCAGCTACTTTTAGTGTCTACGGGCATGGTACAATCAACTCTGCTGGAGAGAGCCCTGATCTTTATCTGTGTGATTCTAATCCTGCGTCTAATACTGCGCTAGTTGATTCTGATTACAGCACTTTAGGCACTACTACTTATGCAGAGCCTGTTACTTGGGGTGATTTCAATAATTCTGGCTATAACTATTTCGGCTTAAATGCCACAGGCCTAGCAGCAATCAGTGATGTAACTAAATTTGGTTTGCGTTCCAGTAATGATATCTTTAACATAGAACCTTCAATTAGCACATTTCAAGGAACATATTTCCAGTTGTACACAGCAGAACAAGGAGATGGCTACAAACCAAACCTGTCAATCACTTACACAACAGGTCCTGTTGTTTACACAGAAAACTGCACAAGTCTTAACAAGAGCGGATACACTTATTACTTAACAAAGGACATCACTGACTCAACCGAAAGTTACTGTATGAACATCTCTGCGAATGATGTGATCTTTGATTGTCAGGGATATACAATAGATGGAGATTCTTCTGCTACAGAAGGAATCCGGGTCTGGAGGGATGCACGTGAGTCATCAAATGTAACTATAAAGAACTGTGTTTTGACAGACTGGGATGACACTCAAATATACATCTATCGCGCAGACGAGACAACAGTCAGCAATGTTTCTATCACTTCAGGAGACCATGAAGGTATTGAGGTCAACAATGCATACTTCCTTACATTTGCTAATTTAACCCTTGCAGACAATTATCATGGATTATACCTTACATGGACAGATCAGGTTAAGGTTATTGATTCAAATATATCCAAAAGCAGGTACTATGATGTTGTCTATCGCAGTCAAGATGGTTATGGAGGCTGTGCAGCTGAGTTTATTAATGTAAATGGAACAGACAACAAGCCAATCTTATTCTTCAATGAAACAGTTGAGATTAGGGATTGGGATAGTAACATAAGTGAGCTTGTCTTGTGTGGTGCAGATAACTCTGTTATTGACAACCTGACTATGGAACTGACTGAAGATGATGCAAATGGTGTATTTGGTACTGTAATAAGGAATCTGACTTTGTCAAACTCAAACTTCACAAATACAGGCAGCGTTGTGTTCTTTGATGCTGGACATAACAGCACACTGGTTAATATTACAGCAAATACTGGTATCAGAGGCGTTCATCTCCTAACTTCAATGAATAACACAGTGAAGAATTCAACTTTTGATGTTGATTCTTATGATTATGCGCTTTTTATCTCCTATGGTTCAGCTAATAATCTGATTGTGAACTCATCATTCAGTAGCACAAATGGTTATGCAGTCAGGATTTTTGGATCAGGGTCATCTATACCTTTCAACAATACCATCTATAACTGCCTGTTGAATGGATCATCTGATGTAGTAAACTTTGGAGGAGATATTTACAAGAATACATGGAACACAACGCAGCATGCCGGTTCAAGAATCCTTGGAGATGGCAACCAGATTGGAGGTAACTATTATACAAACAAGACTGGCAATGGTTTCTCAGACACTTGTGAAGATACAAATGCTGATGGATTCTGTGATCTAGCTTATAATGTTTCAACAAACACTGGCTGCAGCGGAGCAACATGCGATGTTAATAACACAGACTACCTTGCTTTAAGCGCTAAGGGACCCTTAGAGATAACGGGTTGTACGCAGCTCAACCAATCCGGAAGGAAGTATCTTCTTACAGCAGACATCCTTGATGAAACCCAGGATTACTGTATGAACATCTCTGCGAATAATGTTACTCTGGATTGTCAGGGATATATGATAGATGGAAATAATATTGCTGATGTTGGTATCAATATCCGAAGAGATTCACCACAGGAAACAGTTAACATAACAATAAAGAACTGTAATGTTACGAATTGGGATGTATATGCTATTTACGCTGGATGGAGTGATTATGTAACAATTCAGAATACCTCTATTTCGAATAATGATAACAGGGCAATTGAATTGAGAAATTCGGATTATGCCAATCTAACAGAGCTAACTATCATGGATAACGGAGAAGGTTTCTGGGCGCACTGGGCAGGTGGTGTTACTATATCTGACTCAATTATCCTAAACAATACACTCTATGATGTACATTGGAAAACTGCCATTTGGGCTAATGACTGTGATGCCAGATTGATAAATGTAACTGGAACAGATAACAAGCCAATATTATTCTTCAATGAAACAGTTGAGATAAAAGACTGGGACAATAATGTCAGTTCCTTGATACTGTGTGAAGCAGACAATTCTTTAGTAGAGAATGTAACAATCAACCATAGCACTATTACAGGAAGAGGCTTGATCATTGCTGCTACTAATAATGCAAGAGTTTACGATTCAACATTCAAAAACATGTACTATGGAGTTCATTTAACCTATTCATATTACAACAACTTAACAAATGTATCTATATCTAATTCCACTTATCAGGGCCTATACTTTGTTGCTTCGGACTCAAATATTATATTGAACTCCTCAATATCTGCAAATGATTATGGTGTTCTTATTTGGGCAGCGTCAACTAACAATACAATAGCTAATTCATCGATTATAAGTAAGAGTAGTTATGCAATCTACATAGATGACTATGCAGATTCCAGTATCCCAGAAAACAACACATTCTACAACAATCTGATTAATGGTTCATCCATTCCTGTTAACTTTGGAAATGTCGTCAGAAACAATACATGGAATGTTTCGCAGCGGGATGGAGATAGAAGATATAGTTCTGGAACTCAGATTGGAGGTAACTATTATACTAACAGCACTGGCAATGGTTTCTCAGATGTCTGTACTGATGGTAATGCTGATGGATTCTGTGATGATTATTATAATGTAACTACAGACACTGCTTGTAGTGGATCGACCTGTGGAAACAACGTTGATTACCTTGCTTTGAGCAGCAAGTATTCTGGGACGAATCTAACAGCATGTGGAGCCCTTGATCAAGCAGATACAGAATATTTCATGATGCAGAATGTGAGCTCTTCTGGTGACTGCTTCACTACAGAAGCGCACAACATAACCCTTGACTGCCAGGGATACAAAATAAACTATTCATATAACTCATGGGGCAATGCAATAGACAACACCCTTGGATATGACAATATTACAATTAAGAACTGTATAATTGTTCAGGGAGGCAATTCTTCATATATGTATGGTTATGCAGTTAATATCCGCAATGGAACACTTGGATGGCTTGTGCAAAACAACACAATAACCACTATTGCAAATCAAAGCCCTGCAATCTACGCAGAGTACACAAACTTCAGCGTGTTCTCTGACAACACAATAAATACTACCGGCAATAATAGTGATGGAATAAGATTCAACGTAAATGTGTCTAACAATAATGCAACAAATAACGTGATATACACCAAAGGCCATGACTCCTCAGGCATTAGTGTTAATGCTGCTCGTAACTTTTACAATTTAGTATCTGGCAACAACATCACAACAAATGATGATGACAGCCATGGAATACTTATTTTCGGTCCAGCCAGCTTCACAACAATGAGTCACAACGTAATCACCACAACATCCACGTGGCAGATGGGAATCTACTTTAGTAGCGCGTCATCAAATACAGCATACAACAACACAATTTACAATAGCGGGAATGGATATGGTATAACCTTTGTGGGCACTTCACATAACAACACAATAGCGAACTCAACAATAACAAGCTTAAATGACAATGCAATTGATATGAGCACAGTAGCAGAGAACAACACAATATACAACAACCTGATTAATGGTACAAATGTTGCAGTTGATGATTCTGGCACAAGAAACAACTGGAGCATATCGCAGCGCTCTGAAACAAACATTGTTGGCGGACCTGTAATAGGCGGTAATTTCTATGCAAATCCTGCAGGAACAGAATTTAGTGAAACATGCGTTGATGTTGACAATAATGGAATCTGTGATCAGTATTACAATGTTTCAAACAATGTGCCATGCAGCGGCTCAGCATGCAATTCTGAGAATATTGACTTCTTGCCACTGGCAGACTATGGAAAAGATGTCACTCCGCCGCAGATTAGCTTTGCGTCTCCTACACCTGATAATGATTCATTCTTTTTCCAAGATTGGTTTGTTGTGAATGTTTCCTTCACCGAAGTGAATAATGATACAGCTGTTATTATCTTTGATGGTGCTAATTACACTCCAAGTATGGGTGATGGGTACTTCTATTATACGTTTAGTTCGCTGAGTGATGGTGAGCATAGGTTCTATGGTTGGATGAATGATACTTCAGGAAATGAGAACTTGACTAATAATAGGACAGTTAATACTGATGTTGCTGTTCCAATATTATTAAGTGCCTGGGATGACTATGAGTTTGTACCTATTGGAGGTATGGTTACATTCAATTCTACATGGTATGACAAAGATGATACTGTCAAGCTGCTGATTGCGAATAACTCAGACTTTGATGCTTGTAATTATACTGTTACAACTGGCTGTATCTGCAGTTCTGTTGGCGAAACAGAGAACTCGAGCAGCTGCACATATACTTCACAACCAACTGATGGAACAATAATATGGTATGCTAAGGTCTGTGATGACCAGGACATCTGCTCTGTAATTGATGGAGAAGATACCCTGAACTGGAATAAAAGCTTTAATCATTATAGTACTGATGAAGCATATTCTGTTGCTGTTGATGCTGATGGTAATGTTTATGTTGCAGGAATTGGATATTATCTTGTTAGTGGTTCCTCTGGTAAGGATTGGTGGTTGAAGAAGTTTGCTGCTAATGGCACTGAGGATTTAGATAACTGGAATTTGTCTTTTGATGGCTCAGGAATGTCTGATTCTGTGAATTCTGTTGTTGTTGATGCTGATGGTAATGTTTATGTTGCAGGAGGCGGATATGATCTTGTTAGTGGGTCATCTGGTGTTGATTGGTGGTTGAAGAAGTTTACTGCTAATGGAAATCAGAATATGGATAACTAGAATAAGATTTTAGATGGCGCAAATAACAATAACAATACAAAATAAGTAGCTGTAGATGATGGTA
>JAAGZO010000878.1 GCA_024206195.1 bacterium
CTATTAAAAGCCAGAGGATATGCAGAGGGTACCATTGACCGGCAAAGCACGCAGTTTGATCTGTTTCTGCGCTATCTTAAAGCCCGTAAAATCAGTGATTGTAGGAAAGTAACCTCTCAAGTGATTTTCGATTACTGGGAAATGATAACGGCCCAGGCTCTAACCAATGACTCCAAGATAAATAAGATAAGGCCGGTAAAGCAGTTCTTTACCTATTTGACCGAATCTCACAAGCTCCTGATAAACCCGGCAGAGGAGATAAGCTGGACCTGCAAAGACAACGCAAAGATCGGCATTGTGCTTACCTTAGAAGAGATCAAAGAACTTTTCTCTCAGCCGGATCTTTCGATTCCCATACAATACAGAGACAGAACCATGATGGAGGTCATGTATTCAAGCGCAATCCGGTTAAATGAACTCCTGTGTCTTACAATTTATGATGTCGACCTCACAGAAGAGGTTCTTTATATCAATAAGGGCAAGGGTGGAAAAGACCGAGTTGTACCGCTTGGCAAAAGGGCTACCGGCTATCTCAAGAAATATATGGAAACCGTAAGGCCCCGGTACGCCAGGAGACACCCAAATGGTAAAACGCTATTCTTGAATCATTTTGGCAAACCTCTACACCGGCAAGGCTTATGCACCCGTTTGCGAAGATACAGGGCAAAAGCGGGCATTGAGAAGAGAATCTATCCCCATACCTTCAGAAGAACTTGTGCGACCCATATGCTACAGCAGGGCGCCGATATCCGCTATATACAGAAATTGTTAGGTCATAAGAAGCTGTCAACCACTCAGAAATATACCAAAGTGAGACCTATAGATGTCAAAAGAATCCATGAAATGACACACCCCGGAGTAAGTGATGAAAACTGAAGACGCCATTACATTATACATAAAGCATTTGAAAACTCTTGGTCAATCCGATCATACAATTCGGATGACAGAGCACTATTTATTCTCATTTGCGGGATTTCTTGAGAATGAGGGTGTTAAAGAGATAGAAGATATCACTGAAGATGTCATGGAAGAATATCAGCAGGAACTGGCATTTCACATAACTCCCAAAGGCACATTATTGGAATTAAGCAGCCAGGCATTTATCCTGGGCAAGATAAAAGGTTTTACAAAATGGTTAAAGGAGAAGGATTATTTGCTGACCGATCCCTGTGAGAAGATCAAGCTGCCCAAAACACCCAAACGTCTGCCAAAAGCCAACTTAAACATAGA
>JAAGZO010000879.1 GCA_024206195.1 bacterium
TCTAAAAGACCAGGACTTATACTGGAGTTACAAATGATGTTAAGAAACGCTTATCAGAACATAATGCTGGTAAAATCAAATCATCACGTCCTTATCGTCCTTATCAAATAATCCATACCGAATCATTTGAAACTCTAAAACAAGCCAGACAAAAAGAGAAGTTCTATAAGTCTGCAACTGGACGTCGGAGATTAAAAGAGGCATTTTTTACAAACGTTGCTAACCTCTTGTAGTTAAATAAGTTATAACCCTACATAATTTTCAAAACACCCCATCATGCCAAAATAGGTGCCATCCAGTTGACTCATTAATAAATGTTACCGAAGCAGCAGCAGCTTTTCTTTCTTTTTGGTTCTTTTTCTTTCTTTGTTAATACTGTTAATATGTGGATAGGTATTCATCGACTGTTTCTCTGCAAAGTTTGGAATATCTTATCAAGTTTTTTGTCCATAGCCTTTCTTAGCCTAAAAGGATTAAGCCCCTTAAACTGTTCTTTGAGAATCTGTTTTCTAGAAGCTGATACATGCTTTGATTCTAAGACTCTCTGGTAAGGTGTTTTAGGCGTATCATACTTCTTAATAGTCTTGGACGCAACCCTTTTCTTCTCCAAGAGCTTAACAGAAGGCGAGAAGAAGTTATGATAGAGCCTCCACTCTGATGTATACAGTTCATTCATGAGAGGAACAAGTGCCGGATCATCAAGTCTATGATAACCCAGCCATTGGCGTACATGAGTCCAGTTTTTCTGTTCAATATGGGAGTTATCATCTTTATGATAGGCCCTTGATCTGGTAAACTGGATAGGCAGCTTACGTTTGGTAAAGTGCCTGAATAAGTGCCAGTTAAGGAACTCACCTCCGTTATCAGTATCAAAGCCAAGAATGGGGAAGGGTAGATCGTCTTCAACATTATCTATCTCTTTTAATACGTCAGTTTCTCCTTTTCCCCAGATAGCACGCTGCTCGGTCCAGCATGTGGCAATATCGACGAAGTCTATGGTGTTGACATACGTGCCTTCAGTAGTATCGCCACAGTGAGGCACTGTGTCAGCTTCTAGAAAGCCGGGCTTCTTCTCATCCCATTGATTGGTTTTAATGGGGATATGTTTTTTAAGAAGAGTGCCTGGTTTAGTGGTAGATCTGCCGCGGCCGCCGTATTTAACACGGGAAGGCTTAAGTAACCTATCAATAGTGGGAGGAGATATTTTACGTAAGGCCTTAACAGCCTCTAAGGACAATGCCCCGAATTCCTCAGGATAATAAGGCAGCCAAAGGGGAATAATGTATTTTAGTCTCTTAGAGCAGGGCAGATTAGCCTTAAGCCAGATACGTTTTAAAGGCTCTATAATAGATGTTTTATTATAAACCGAGGGTTTACCTCTTTTCTTAGGTTTAGGCTTTGTGAAGCGTTTAAAGTTATTAAGTGTTCTTATGGCATGTTTTCTATGCCAATCGCAGGTTATGCAGAGTTCTGTAATCAGCTCGGATTTTTCCGCGCGCGTTTTTGTTCTTTTGTACCGAAGCCAGATGGTTTCCATGTACTCTTTTCTTGATCGCGGACCCATGAATTACCCCCTTTATGGCTCTTATTCTTGGGTAACATGAATTATGAGTCAACGATACAATTTTATTATCGCTTCGGTAACATTTAATGTGAGTCAATTCGGCGGAAATAAAATAATTGCACTAATCTTTAATATATTGTATCATATATGTTTACACAGAGTCGGGTAAAATAGGAAGTGACATTTATGGAAACTATTCCAATAGAAAAAGAGTTTATAGATACATTTGAAGATCTGTTACATATCGTCGAAACTCGTCCTAAATGGCGGCAACGGCTTACAGAGGCGTTATTTCCTAATACCGATTTGCCAAAAATCCTAAGAGAAATCACCGAAAATCAACAAGAAACCACGAGACTTATTAAGGAAATTCAACGAGAGTTTGAA
>JAAGZO010000081.1 GCA_024206195.1 bacterium
CTGTTTGTATTCTGATAACCAAATAATATTGCATAATCAGAATATGGATTATCTGTAAAGTTTTCTGTTGTCCTTACATTGCATGTTAACACGAAATCTGTATACGTTCTGTTCCTTATTAAACTATATTCTCCTAATCTCCCGCCACCAGGTGATTCATAATTTGTTGTTATTATTCCGTACTTCTTATCATTATTTTCTTCTATCACTTGCCATCTATTTGAATTCATTGGCTGCCAGTTGACTGTATCTCCAAGATAGTCATTTGCATCACTATATCTTGTTGGTGAGGGTTGTGGGGCAGGGTCGGGAACCGGGTCAGGAGTCGGCTCTGGATCCGGAACTGGTATTTCTATACCATCATTTTCTTTTTGATATATCGCAACTACTTCTTCTCTACTCAATGTATAATTGTATACTCTTACTTCATCCAACAATCCAGCATACCTTACATTAGCGCCCGAATATTGAGTTGCCAAACTTGTTATTACTATTTCTTCATTAAAAGCGCTTGATGTATTGACTTCTGTCCCATTTAGATACCACCTGAAGGTTACTCCATCTGATACCAGAACCGCATGATACCAGTTTCCTACTGTTAATGTGCCTGCTATAAAATGATTTGATCCATCATAAAAACTTAATCGCTCTGATGAACTTAACATTATATAACGGCTCCAGGCCCTATTCGGCCCTATCAATCCCACCCAATCCGTAATATTTGATGGTTTTATCCACATTGATATCGTATAATTGTCATTATCTGCAAAATTTATTGCTGATGCCATATCTACATAATCATTTTCTCCATCAAATGACAATGCCTGACCCACTTTTCCGGTTGCCCAGCCTGCTCCGCTTATTGCTCCGTTATTCCTATTTACTGTCTCATCTGACGCTATATTTCCAGAGCCCTCATTAAAACTCCAGTGTCCTATTAATTCACCTGGACCTCCTGTATCTCCCGGAGTAGTTGCGCTTACACTACCCGACTGCGAACTTTCATTTCCGGCTGCGTCATACGCTGACACCCTATAGCTATAAGTCGTTGATGCTGATAATCCTGTATCTGAACACGAAGTATTTGTTATTAACATAAGATAGCTGCCATTCCTATATATTTTATACCCGGCTACTCCCATATTATCATTCGATGCACTCCAGCTTAGATCTATCCTAGATAATGATCCCGCTGAAGCAGATAAATTTGCCGGTATTGTCGGAGATGTAGTATCTGCCGGTACCGGCGGCGTTGTCCCGCCATATTCATATGCTCCCCTATCGGGTTTAACTCCACCATATACAAGACCTATCCCCTGCCTACTACTCCAGGTAAGACTCCGGTCTATTGTAATAATATTGCTATTATAATCTATAGAAGTTATTCTTGCCGTTTGATTCTGATTCTCAAGTTGTATCAGGTCTCCATATACTCCCATACTCTGCATACCCCAGCCATCTATGAAATAACGGGCATCCTCTACAGGGATCTGATTACCGAAGCCCGAATTACGGGTAGTAGTAAGCCAGTCACCCGAGTCTATCATGGAAGAACCAGCTTGAAGGTGAAGATCTCTTGAACTTTCGTTTACAAACATTGGATTGGTTCCTGCTGTGGCATTATTTATAACCATGTTATTATTCATTGGTCCTACTATTGAATAATTATTTTTATAAAAAATATTATTTTTAAGAGTATTCCCTATTATTGGATCACCATTTCTCCATATTCCATAGTTATTTGCATAGAATGTGTTGCTGTATATCCGGTTGTAATTACAAACAAAATTAGGGTAATCAGGATAGGCCTGCATGGTCATACCCATATTACTATTGATAAAAATATTTTTTCTTATAATACAACCTGAAGAACCAAATTGCATCCCATGCCCTTCATCCCCAGAATTTTCTGCCCCGGCATCAAGTACCTCATTACCTTCTATAAGATTAAAATCCGCAATCTTATAAACAGAAAGTGAAGTATGCCATGGGTTTTTAAGAACGTTGTTTCTTATTACATTTCTTGTGACTGCAGGACCAGTTTCAAGACTAATACATACATGTCCGGCATAAGCACAATAATTCCCTTCAATGAGGTTATATGAAGCATTCGCTCTCACTAGAATAAGATCTTTGGGGCCGCTGGACGTCCCCGACAAGGTATTATTCAATATCTGATTATATTTTGCTTCATTTCTTAATAAAAAGCCCGGCCAGCCATATGCCCCTGCCATTCGGCAATTCTTTATAATACAATGCTGTGTATTTGGTTCCATTTTTACCCAAGCACTTGTTGTATTGGTAATTTCCAATCCATCAATCACAATAAATGCTCTGTTGCCCAGATCCGCACCATTAAGAACACTGGTTATTGTCACTTCATCATTACCATATCTTGCATAAGTTATTTCATTCCCTGAATTACCGGATCTTGACGGACGTATTGTCTCCCTATATGTACCCCTCCTTATATACACCGTATCTCCAGCCCTAAGGGTACTATTCGCTTTTCCTATTGTGCGCCACGGCCTTGATAGTGTACCGGGATTACTGTCATTTCCGTTTGTTGCTACATAGTATACATTACCTGTTGGTAATGGCGCTGGTACTGGAGGGGGTGCCGGAACTGGCTCGGGGTCGGATTGAGGTTCTGGTTCAGGGTCTGGCTCGGGCTCAGGTTGAGGTTCAGGTTCCGGTTCAGGTTCTTCACCCGTACCTACTACTATATCATCCCAGTATGCTCCATCATTAAAACTTCCTATTCCTATTCTGCCTTCTCCATACGTACTATCAGTTGTACTCAACACCTGATTATTATCATAAAATACCCTTATCACATTCCCTTCACGTTCTACTTTTACTTCATGATAATTATTATCGGGTATTATAACATTACTTAACGATACTGTTGATCGTTCGCCGCCTATTACTCTGCACAGTTTACTTCTTCCTTGAAGACTGCTGAATATCATATAGTAATAACTGTTTGTATTCTGATAACCAAATAATATTGCATAATCAGAATATGGATTATCTGTAAAGTTTTC
>JAAGZO010000880.1 GCA_024206195.1 bacterium
AATATACAGTCAGACCTCGATATAATGGACCTCGTTATAATGGATCCCTTGATATAGTGGACGGTAGGGCTGGTACAGAAATTTCCACATGTTGTAGACCTCGATATAGTGGAAATTTGTGATTCGATGATTTGTTATAATGGACAAACCTTGCAGTACAATCAAAGATTTTTGTGTGTATTTTGACTCGATACAATGGAAGCAATGGTGATTCGATATAGTGGACAAATTCTAGCCCTTGATTCATTATTATGGACACACTGCCATGTTGTGTATTTATAGAAATTGTTGATGAATTCACTAAAAAATGACAAAGTACACCTTCTACTCATCAAAAGAGTGAATGTAATGGTATATATGAAGGCCATATGCATGGAAGCAGCCAAATAAGGCTATTTAATATGAGATTCGATATAGTGGATGATTCGATATAATGGACAAAATGTGCTGTCCCAACACGTCCATTATATCGAGGTCTGACTGTACAGCTACCGTTCCAAAATTTCGTTCACATCAGATTCATATTGATTACAGACAGGTACACATTGGTTCCAATGATGGTGCGTGGAAGTGGAACACTCTGTAATGGCTTGTATGAACGAGAAGCAAGCTTCTTGCAACCGATAGGTTGAGAAGGTTATGATTAGAATAGCTAACCTACGTGGAAATTTATTGAAATGAACCTAGCTAATATCAAGAACCCGTTAATTTGCATATTAGCCCAGAGGATAATAAACAGCGAACGAGGTAATAAAGCGAGCCTTAGCTAAATTTCATTACGCTCCTGCGCGAACAAGCCTCGCCAGGAGCAGACACCTTATTCCCTGAAATGCAACCTTCGGCTCTCCTTTTCCCTCATATTATTACTTCTACTTTTGGCTGCAAATGTAGGGTTATACAGCGATCTCCCTGCAAGTC
>JAAGZO010000082.1 GCA_024206195.1 bacterium
AGACGACAGCCTAGTAGGTTATTCCCACTCTCTAACAGCCTACTAGGTTCATCGCTAGCACTCTTCACTAATTCTGACTTATTCTAGCGTATACCTGAAGCCAAGTGTGCATTAGCAATGGAATAGGTAGGTTAATGTAGACTGATCTATAGATTGTGTCTTAGTTGTCCTCTATGGACAGGGTATGCCTGACAGAAATACAGAAAAGGAATATAATTTTAAGCTCAGAATTGACTTGACTTCAGTTTTTGACTATGGGCCGAGATTGCAAATAGGAATATCTACCATTCAAGAGGGTGTTGAGAGATCATTTAGTGATTGTCACTGTGTCTAGAAACAGTAAAACAGATTAATTAAGGAAAATTCCACATTGCTACGAAGATCGAAAAGATAATATTATTCTAATTGAAAAATGCCCCCTTGGGGCAGAACAAGATATTTATGCACTGGTTCCAGTGCATTTGGTACCCCTCCCCTCCATCAGAATATTGCGAACTTGAGCCAGAAAATGCGAAATTTCAATTTCCAGCCAAAGTGTCAAAGATTTTGCATGTGTTCATTACAGTTTTAAAATCAGCACCAAC
>JAAGZO010000009.1 GCA_024206195.1 bacterium
ACCTTCACGACAGGTAGGACAAGATGCTCTGTAATCTCCAGAACCTCTTATAAACTTAGGGAATCCAGCTAGCTCGTAAAACTTAGCTATAACATATTCAGATGGTAATATTTTTTTCATTGCGTTAATATAATATATATTATATCACAATGCAAGCAAAAAGAAAGGGATATCCGAAGATATCCCTAACTTTTATTATGTTATAACTATTATTGAGCAGGTATTGGAGGTGGTCCTGCTGGTGCGGGTTGTGATGCTTCTGGAGCAGTAGCCGGTGTAGGTGGAGCAACCTTTTGTTGGAGTTCACCAACTTTAGAAGCTCTTTCCTTTCCAGGTGTAAATGCATTTGTAACCTGACTTAGAGCAGTTTTTATGCTTGTTAGAGCAGCCGCTGCCTCTGGATTTGTACTTTTAATGGTTTCTGGGTCTAATCCAAGCTTGGTTAAATCATTTTCAAAGTTTGCTAGTACAGCATTTAGGTTCTTAAGGTGGCTATTGACAACACTTAGGGATTTAGCATCCATACTCATTGCTTTTCCAGCGGCTTTTGAAGCAGCCCCAGCAGCCTGTAGCTGCTGCGAAGCGTCAGTTGCACCTAGTGCACCAGCAACCTTACCAGTAGCAGTCTGAGCGGCACCCTTGGCCCTTGTTTTCATACTCTTAAGACCACCTTTAAGACCAGCACCACGAGCTTTTATACGATCTAATATACCTTCATCAAGAATTTCTTCTTGATTCTTCTTGTGAGCTTCCCACATTAATCTATCATCACTTGGTCTTGGCATTAGTAACCCCCGCCTTCCATCTCTTTCTGTGCTTTCTGTGCTTCTTTTTCAGCTTCTTGATCC
>JAAGZO010000881.1 GCA_024206195.1 bacterium
AACAATCTATGAGATCCGAAGCAAGAACGAGAAATACGAAGAGGAATTCCAGTAGATGAAGAGCAATGGGCAGATCTCTTTAATCAGCAGTTAGAGCATTGAAGCCATATAATAACTCAATGCCAAAGTTTCCAACATCGAAACATTCATTAACACCCAGTCAACTAATATGGAACAACATGTAACCTAACCTATGAACATCACTGATCACTTGTAAGTTCAATAAACAACAGCACCTGAGATCTCTATACAACAACTACAAACAGCAGCCGAGAACCAACAGATCAAAGGATGTATCAGTGACAATAATCAGGTCTGGGTTATGGACTCCAGTAATCTCGAAAGTATCCAACAGTACTAGGCTCCGAAAGACAGTATTATGCAAGCTGTTGAAACATAATAGCAACAAATAACCCAAGACAACCGATAAGTCGCATATGTTCAACCAGTTCTTAACACTCAAACTAAAACACAGGAATCGGACTTCGAGGTTAAAATGTATCAAAAGAAATAACAGTAGCCAGGACCAATTTAGTTCAATAACCAAAACATCAATCCTAATCAGAACAATAACATTGAAAGTAAGGCAAAGGTTATCAATGATGAAGAACTAAACTAAATTAGGAACACCATCAGAGGAATCCCTACCTTTGAGCTCAAAAATGGTCAATATGTGTACTTCCTAAAAGCAGGTGACCAATATGTGACAAGCCCGAGAGAATATGACATTTACCAATTGTTGACAGAACTAACATTTGCTGCAAACATGTCCATTTAAGCAATGGAAAGAATTAGCATCAGAGCTACCAACGTATGTCCTGCATTCTTATATGGTTGATGTACCTTCATTGACTGTAGAAAAGTCCACATCCCTCAA
>JAAGZO010000882.1 GCA_024206195.1 bacterium
CTCCGCATTGATTATCTCTTCTGCTATCGCCTTCAGCACTACAGCACCTGCCGAAGAAAAGCATTACATGCCTCACGGTGGCGACGGTCCTCAGGGTCATATGATGGAAGGAAAGAAACATAAACCGGGAATGGACGATAGCCACCCGATAGTTTCAGAAACTAAAGGTAAAAAGCCAACTTCCACCAACGAACATTATATGTCGCATTCCGGTGATGGCCCTCAAGGACATATGATGAAAGGTGAAAAACATCCTTCCGGTTCATCTAGCGAACATATCGAGCAGTATGGAGATGGTAAACATAACAAGAAGCAAGGTAAGCACTATATGATGGAAGGAGGAGACGGTCCACAAGGGTACATGATGAAAGGAGACAAGCATCCTTCCAACTAATAAACTATCATTACGCCTCTGGCAGGGATCAGGCTCTCCCTGCTGGAGTAACGTAGCAGTTCAGTCCGCTTAAAAATAATCTATCAAATCTTCTATGTCTTTCTTCTTAAAATTCCAGTGTGGTATTGCGTCATTCAACAGGTGGCAACTCTATCATCTAGAAGATCAGCAATCTGATTAGAGTAGGGTAGCAAGTTGATTTTTGTAGCTTAAGCCAATTAATTAAACTGATCTAATTACTTCTTCTTTATAGATAATAATAGACATCATATTAGAATTATTATCAGCATCGCTATTTAGCAACATGTTTCGCCTGAAGACATAGATTATGGTTCGAAAGCACTTCAATGATTCGGCAATCAGCCACTGTCCCCCCAGCACATTGCTCTATCATGCGTTTCAACTCCTTTTTCATTCCCTGTAATCGTTTAATCTTTGATTCAACATC
>JAAGZO010000883.1 GCA_024206195.1 bacterium
CTGAGACTTCCGTACGGAAACAAAACAAGCACGCGAAATCAAACTAGAATCACCTATAATACATGGGAAGTCTGGACCGACTATCCAACATCCCTCTTACCAAAGAAAGCTGGTCTCCAGCATACACTTAAAGTGACTACTGAATAGGCTCTCAAAGGCAGAATAGATAAGTCCAGGAGGCTAACTATACAAACAAACAAAGCTTAATAGCTTACAGCTCATCTTCATCTTGCTCCTGGGTATTGTCCTTGTTCTCCACTTGGTTGTCGTCCTGGCCTTTCGCTTGTCCAGCATCCTGTTCCCTTGCTCACACGGTGGCTTGGTTCCTTGCCCATCTGACGGTTTGGTTCTGAATCGCCTGTAGATTAGTTCGATACATTTTTCCCATTTTTATTGTCCAGTCCAATTCTCTTTTCTTTCGTTTGTACCGCTCATCTGCAGCTCCATATTTGTGCAGAAGAGCAGAAACTTATTTTCGCAATCTTCCGATGGTGTTTTCATCTGGTTCCCATTGATCTTTAGAAAGGGAGCCAAATGATTTTTCAGCTTTAAGGAGAGTTTTGGCAGTTGATGTAACAATGGCTGCTGCAACAGTAGATACAGGTTCAGTAATTTTAGTTCTAGGAGTTTTACGGTTTAAAACCGTATATTTCTCCGTGATAGTATCCATTGCATAATACTGATTTTCAGTTAGAAATATATGAGCAGGTGCTTCAACTTCCACAAAATTTTTGAATGGATCTTCTTTTTGTTGAACTTGAACTGCTCTTTTTTCTGGAGTAGCCATTATTACAAA
>JAAGZO010000884.1 GCA_024206195.1 bacterium
ACAAAGCACTGGTAGTGGTGAGCAAGGCGTGATTCAGGCAACCTACAACGCCAGGAATGCTCAAGTTGTCGTTACAGTCATTTCGGAACAGGTGTTCATACCGTCTGATGGTCTCAATTTCCATCCTGATGTTTACAGAATTCGTCAAGGACAACTAAGTCATATCAGTTTATATGCTGATCTTTCGAAAGTGGACAAGTCCAATGAAAGTATTTCCATAACAAGTAGTAGCACTGTAATACAACTTGATGCTAAGGTCATGAAACTATCAGAGGGCAAGATGATCAACGACAAAATCATCAAATTCGAAATACCTATTATCGGTTATAAAATTGGAGGAGCTGCGCGTATCACCGCTGTTTGTGGCGAGTTCAAAGCATTAGCAAATATAACAATCGTCAAGAAGAAGGATCCGACTGACACGAGCCCTAAAGGTATATTCAGTGATATCAAATTCGGCAAATTAGCAGTGAAGCATCAAACGACTTATGATCCGATGACGGGGATAATCATAATTAACACTGAACATCCTATAAATAAAATGTATTTTGGTGAGGATCCTGATTTAGTAGTACGAACATTACCACACTGTCAAGTTCTGCAAGCAGAGTTGGTTCTATCGGAATGCCTCAACTACATGGTTCAAAAGGCTATTTCAGAGAATAAATTGCCTCGCAGGACAACCCATGAACCAACTGATATCCAACACTACATTTTGGAAAGCAAATTGAATATAGGCAATGAAATTCACAAGATATTGGTTGACCACCAATTATTGAAAGAAATGACTAAAAATTATGGCACCGATCAACTTGCTAGCACCCATACTGAAACAAATACAAAGACCGCTATCAGTGGCAAACGGCGAAGCGATTCGAACGATATGTTGTCAATGCCACCAGGGTATCTTCGGCAAGTTATCCTGCAAGTTCTTAGCACACGACCTAATCAATCATGTAAAAAAGATGCCTTGACAGGTTTAGTTCTTGCTCACTTAAACATAAGAACGAGAGGCAAGCCACGGCAAGATTTTGATCACAGAGTAAATCGAATGCTTTCTTCAATGAAACGACAATCCATAGTTGAAATTTATAAAAGTAGAAATGTAAGAGTTCGGATCAATCGCCAATCAGGCACCCAACAGATGCTTGCACTATGATGCAATGATATGTGGCCACAAAGTATACTGAAGATTTCGTTCATACGGAAACACGATTTGAGCTTGATTAACCTTTCCCACACTCATCTCCTACCCACATAAAAAATATCAAAAAATCAAAAATTCGAAAAGTTGAATGGATGCTATGTGGGCTAGGTTGGGATCATTGTTGTGAGTTGACTTGACCGTTTGATAAAAATTGAGTAGTATATGGGCAACTTGTGTTAGTGGAAGACCAATATTCATACACTAGGTTGAAAGCAGTGGTTGTTTCGACTAATTTTATGTGTCAACTGATCCGCTAACAACCGCAGTCAAGAAGGGTATCTGATGCCAGGACAGCTTCCAAAGCCAAGAGATGGTAAGCCAGTCAAGACGAATTGCTCGGGATTCCCCATGTTTTTCGACAAGAGAAAGCCTCGAGTATTAGCTGCTGACGCATGGGCGTTTTTGGAGTATCTAGTAGCAGAAAAACTAGAAGATAGAGATAAAAAACAGTGTTTAGCATTTATAGAACAAGCCTATGACTTTTACGAAGCTGCCGAGAATCCACAGCTAGGATCAAAACCCTTACTCTACTATTATTCATTCCTTAATCTTGCTAAGGTTGCTCTGATACTTAAAAGTATCTTAATTCCTGTCCAGCTAAAACATGGCATCTCCGATCCTGGGGTCAACGGTAAAGAGGAGTTTAATCTAGATGGACAGAAACTGCACATTAGTGGACGGGACAAAAACAAGCACTCAATGCTCTTTCCAGAGTTGGTAATCGCGCTTGGAGGTGTTGCTTCAACTAGCCGTGACATAGAATTGCTAGATGTTCTAGAACAAATCGTGTCGATTCATCGAGTCTTTACACAAGTAACTTCTCGGAAGAACCAGTTTGTTCCAATTAAAAGTATAGAACTTCGCACGGATTCGAGCAAAGTGTGGGGGCACGTAGTTTTAGACAATACCGACCGAGATGTAGGAACAACTTTGAAAACATTGAAAGGTTGCACATTTCTAAATGATTCGCTAATTCAAGTTGAATCCAAAGGGAGAAATGAAAGCTGGTTCGAAACTAAGCCAGTTAAATATGAAGGCCAGGGTATGAACTCAGCGGCAAAGGTAGTAGCAGCGAGAATACGATCTGCACAACTTTCCCCTATTCTCACAAACAAAGGATACCTTTACTACTTCAACTGTATTGATCAAGAGAAGTTCCTACCACCTCTTGCAGCTTCTTTCGCGGCTATGTTTTATTTAGGTTCATTAACACGTTACAAACCTGCTGATTTTGATGATATTCGCGCTAGTAAATATGGGTGGATTTGTGAGGAGCTACTTGCAACTCAACCTACTCAGTTTCTCTACATACTCTGTAGTGAACTTGCTGGTGTTGATGTAGTTGTGCCACATTCGCTAGTAGTCAGGTAGAGGGCAAATACCAACAAATCAGGTGACTGTGAAGGCATGATGATCAGGATAGTTGATTTTGGGAGTACAGTATGAACGTGGTCAAAGACATTTTCGATAAAATGGATGGCTGGAGAAACTTACCTAATTACCAGTTGGAGAGACGTTCCGATTTGTTCTTCGCTGTTTACTTAAAAGAAGTTTTGGAGAAGAAGTACAAGACTAAGCTGAATGATGATTTGATTCCAGAGTTTCCTGTTCATATTGCAACTATCTATCCAGACATCCATACTAACAAGTCATTCAAGATTGATTACGTTGCGTTCACGCAGGATTACTCTGAGATATTCTTGGTTGAACTGAAAACGGACAGTAGTTCACGACGAGAAAAGCAAGACAAGTACTTGCAGGATGCAGCAAGTACCGGGTTAACTGATTTGATTGAAGGTTTGAAGAAGATATTTCAGGCTACGAATTCTAAGAGAAAGTACTTCCACATGTTTAAACTGCTAGAGACAGTTGGTGTTATTGAGCTACCGAAACAACTGCAGCCCACAGTATTCTCCAAGAACATGACTGGAGTAAACGATCTGATAGCTAAAGTAAAAGTCGTAAAGCAGATACCAAAGTGCCGAATAGTCTATGTTCAGCCGACTGGTGAAGGAGAGAACATTATCAACTTTAAAAAGTTTAGCAGCATAATCACAAAGTATAATGATCCTATCACCATGCGATTTGCTCAATCATTAGATAAATGGAGTGATACTAAGGCCGGTGATCCAATATAATAAGCAACAAAACTAAAATGGGGCATTCAAGTGAAGAATATATTTAGAGAACACACTTTGCTATTTATTGGGATAGGGCTAACAACAGTATTGCTAGCCATCTTCATAATCCTTCAATACAAAGAGGCTGAAATTCTCAAACTAGAAACTAAATGGTTGTTTGTTGCCGGTGTCCCTTTGCTCGTGGTTTTGATTGTTGGAGGTTACATCAGAAGTTTCAAAGGTTTTGGTATTGAACTCGAAGCAAGGCTTAAGAATCCAATATCTACATTAGGTTTAAAAGCAGCAGAGGCAGCTACAAAAGTACCTGGGGATGAAAAGGGTAGTAGGGAACACCTTGAGATGTTAACGCGAACTTCACGGCAACAGATATCGAGGCTCTCATTCATAGAGGGTCAGAAGAATTACTATAATATTACTGTTGTTAGAGACTATTTAATTGAGCTCCGAAACGTGAAATATATAGAGGTTAGGGAAAGTAATGGGGAGTTTATTTGCCTCATACCTGTTAAGAGGTTTAAATATCAAAATGAATGGTCTACAGATACTATTGACCAGTTCATTCACGCTATCGAAAACCGTGAAGTTCTTACTGAATTCGCCAATCATGCCATAACGTTAACGGTAGATGGAGACGAAAGCATTTTAAATGTACTGAAAACAATGCGAAAATCGAGAAAGACCATTGCTGTCGTAACTTCTGAGGAAAAGCATTTCATGGGAGTCATAGAGGTAAGGGATATTGAGAAACGGATAGCCGATGAGGTAATTTCAGCGAAACGATAGTATTCTCATATATTCTTGCCACATTGTAAAAGCAATGCACACAAAAATTATCAAAAAATCAAAAAATACGATAAGTTGATTAGTAGATGTGTGGGCTAGGTTGTCATCATCGTTGCTAGTTACGTTGACTACTAAACATTATTTCAGTAATATAGTGGCACCATATGCTGGGGAAAATTTCAATTTGCATTCAATAATTACAGATTTGTCTTGCATTATTGCTAACCAACATTGATCTAACTAAGTGGCAGAGACACAAAGTGGTTAGCAGGTTTCCAATGCAATTCACTATACAGTCTGAGACATCTAATTAACATTCTATACTTCAATATGATTAATTGATGTGAGGGTACCAATATGAAAATACTGCTACTTCTAGTTACAGCAACAATTATGGTACTTGGAGTGATCGCTTGCGAAGAAACTGAGACAAGCGACGAAACCTATCAAAAACAAGTGGAATTGGTCATGGAAAGTTTTATAGCCCATCGACACGATTACAACGTTGGACTGGAACAAATGGGAGAAGAAGTGAGGTCGGCGACGAATGAAACCGAATATCGCCAAGCACTGGAGAAAGCACTTGCTCATTTAGAGAGTGCAGTTCTATGGTTCGGCCAAGATAGAACTG
>JAAGZO010000885.1 GCA_024206195.1 bacterium
AACCATCAAGTCTGAAAACTAACTATACAGTACAAACAAAGCTTAATAGCTTACATCTCATTTTCATCTTGATCTTGAACGCATCATCCTGATTTCATTCTTCTTCCCTCTTTCCTCTTCAGATACATAGGAAACGATCATTCTGGTCCTCATCCGTGAATCGAGGAATCGTCCTTGTCCTCGTCTTGTCAATTGCCTGCGATCCTCATCATTTGATCCGGCATCTTCTTCTTTAGCGGATTGTTGTTGGTCGACAACTTGAATCCGGGTCTCTTTATGTGTGATGTTTCCTTGTGAATCCTGAGTCACACTGACTCCAGGGCTCACATCTTCGTAGGAAAAAGGCTGACCTTTAGGAATCACAGTGAGAATTTTCTCTTTAATAATCTGTTGATTATCAGTAGACTTGATAATAGTTCGAATAGTTTTGCATTCTGGGCACTTTTCAGGTCCAGAACTAGTTAATTGAATAGATTTCTTGAAAGAAGAATGTTTTTCTTGATCAATATTTCTTTCATAGGACTCGGATCTAGCAGGACTAGACCCATGTAAAGTAGATTTTTCCAACTCCATTGTTGGTTGTGGAGTAAATAGATTGAGTTCTTCTTTAAATCGTCGTTGAACTTCTTTAGTGACTAGAGGAATTTTCTGATAGAGTTTTCGCTCAGTCGGATCAGCAGTTTTCCGACCAGACTGACAAATAATTTTAAGTCTGGCGTCATCTGCTGATAAGCCCCGAACTTATTTTTGTCTTCACCGTTTTCACCATTCATTGAAGAATTTGGCTGCAAAAACAGTATTTTCGGCTTCTTTTGCCCAAAACTTTTGAGCTTGTGTTAAGAAAATGGGATCTGCGAGCAGACCACGATTCCTAACAGGTGTTGGCACCACACAGAGTAGTCTTATTGTTACTAGAGAGCACCCTGGAAAACCCGAGCGAA
>JAAGZO010000886.1 GCA_024206195.1 bacterium
CCATGGCTAATCAAAAGAGAACACTGTTCAAATAGTTTTTGCTGCTTTCCCAATCTTCTTAATGCCATTCATGTACGGCACTAGAACTTCTGGAACAGTAATTGTTCCGTCTTTATTCTGATAGTTTTCTATGATTGCAACCAAAGCACGGCCAGTTGCAACTGCTGTGCTATTCAAGGTATGAACATACTCTTTTTCTCCTTTTTTGTTGAGGAATCTTATATTCAAGCGGGTTGCCTGATAACCAGTACAGTTGCTGCAGCTCACCATCTCACCATATTTCTGCTGCCTTGGGAACCAAGCTTCGAGATCGTATTTCTTTGCTGCAACAGTGCCCATATCTCCTGTACAAATGTTTACTATTCGATATGGTATCTTGAGTTTCTTGAAAACATTTTCAGCGTTTGCAATCAGTTCTTCATGTATTTTCCATGAATCCTCTGGTTTGCAGAAAACAAACTGCTCTACTTTATTGAACTGGTGAACTCTGAAGAGGCCTTTTGTGTCAACTCCACGGCTTCCAATCTCTTTTCTGAAGCAAGCGCTAAGGCCGCAGTACTTGATTGGAAGTTCTTCTTTATTGAATATCTCTTTTGTGTGCATTGCACCAACAGGATGCTCTGATGTTGCGATTAGGTATAACTTTTCACCTTCTAGATGGTACATAACGTTTTCAAAGTCTTCTAAATCAGTTACACCTTCATAGGCTTTTCTTCCAAGAAGGAATGGCGGTGCAATTGGTGTGAATCCCTTTTTAACAAGCATATCGATTACAAATCTTATCAAGGCCTGTTCAAGAAGCATTAAGTCTCCCTTAAGAAAATAGAATCCTGAGCCACTTATTTTTGATGCTCTTTTGAAGTCAGCAAGGTCAAGGCTTTCCAGCAGTTCGCCGTGGCTTCTGAGTTTGAAATCAATCTTTTTTGGCTTTCCCCAGGTTCTTACTTCAATGTTTTCTGTATCATCCTTTCCAATAGGAACAGACTCATGAAGAACATTTGGCAGGCGCATTATGATGTACTGTACACGCTCACCCAGCTTTTTTAGACCTTCCTCAGAACCCTTTATCTGTGCAGGAAGCTCTTTGGCTTCTTTTATTTTCTTGGATGCATCCTTGCCCTGTTTCTTCAGCTCGTTTATTTCCTTGGTTATTGTATTCCTGCTACATCTAAGATGCTCTGCCTTGGCCATTAGCTTTCTGTACAGGCTTTCTTTTTCTACAAGTTCATGTACCCAATGAAGCTTTTCATGGTCTTTCCTCTTCTTCAGGTCCTTTTCTACTATCTCAGGATGTTCCCTTATGAATTTTATATCAAGCATTCCTAATACAGAGTATTTAATAATATAAAAACGTTTCGTGTCTAGGATAGAACAAGCCTTACATCATCTTTTACATTAATCGAGTCTGTAAGTATCCTTCCAATCTTGTTTTTCCTGCTTATCTTCACTGCACCCTCTTTTCCTATGTGGGCTGTAAGCAGATAGTCCTCATCTATGAATATATTTGCATCTTTGTTTGCGAAAATCTTGTCAACATGAAGGATAACATGCTTCTTTGTTACGACTGACTCAAATTCTACACTCTTATCTCCAGTTGGTGCTGCGCTTTTTTCAAGCTCCTCAACATCTATACCTATGCCCAGCTTCTTTTCTATGCGCTCTATGTTCACGCCCTGTTTCCCAATTATCTTTGCAATATCCTTTGAAGGAACATAAACAACGCATTTATGATCTGAGATGACATTTACCTTGACATCACTGGCATATCTTTTCATTTCCTGCTCTATTGTCTTGCCAGCAAGATCTTTGCTTGGAGATGACTGGGTCTTAACAGGAACAACAACTGTTTCCTCACCATAGGAGTATAGTTCATATTCCAGCTTCTTTGTTTCAAAGTCTGTTACAACAACAATAGGTCTTGCTAAATCTGCTTCTGTCATTCCAGATGGGACCTTAACAGTCATGTTCAGGTTTAGAACCTTTGAGACAAATCCATTCTTTATGAAAATAACAGTGTCTATTACCTGAGGTATAACACCAAGTTCTATTCTTCCGACAAATCTTTGGATTGCATCAATCGGATTTGTTGCGTGGACAACTCCTGCCAATCCAATTCCTGCTAATCTTAAATCTGCAAACATCCTGAAGTCATCAGTGTTTCGCATCTCATCAAAGATTGTGTAGTCTGGTCTGCTTAAGAGAAGAATATCATGAATTTCCTGCGCATCACCATGTGAAATTGCGTATTGTGTAACATTTTCAGGCAAAACAAGATCTCTTGGTGCTTCAACTGTTTTTACTACTTTGTTTTGTCCAGCGTAGAACTCTGCAAGTGCCTGTGCGAATGTTGATTTTCCCATTCCAGGAGAACCTGCAACCAGTATTCCCTCTGCCTGCTCAGAGATTCTCTGCATTAATTTCTCTGAAAGTTCATAATCCTTAAGAGAAAGCCTCTTGACAGGCCTGACTGCGGTTATTTCCCAGCCATCAGAGAATGGCGGCTTTGTGATGACAATCCTGAAACTGTTCAGCTGCACAATTGTCGAGCCGGGCCTTTCGATCTCAATAAAGCCATCTTTTCTTATTCCAGCTTCCTCAATTATCTCGCGGCTAATATCCTGAATATTATTTCGTGATAGCGGTTTGCTGCCAACTGCATTGAAAGTCCAGTTGCCAGGAGCGCCCTTTTTTGCAAATGGCAGGACATTCTCTCTGAGATGAACACTCATGGTTGTTTCATCGAAATAAGATTCTAATTTCAGCTTCTTAACAAGCTGCTCAACTTCCACATATATTGTTTTTATTCCCTTGGCTTTTGCAACCTTTGACTGTACATTATCTGCAGTGAATAGAACTGCATCCTGCTCAAAAGCAAGATCACGAATCATAGAATCAATCTCACCAATATAGGCGTTTCTGATTTCAATGCCTCTTGGCTTTATGCCTGAGAACTGTAATTCGAAATTGAATTTATCTGAAATCTGCTTTAGCTTGTCAAGCTCTTCTAGGCCTAAGAAGCCAATTGCTTTGTTGAGGTTTGCCTGGTGCTCAAGCTCAGCAAGAACAGCCTCATGGATTATTACTTTTTTTGGAGTAAGCTTTTTTGCGCTTATCCTCTTAGAAACCAAACCCTCAACAATAACCGAGGTATCAGGAACAAGTTTTTCTATTGAATCTACAGCCCCTTTTGCTTCTTTTTTCCCCATGGAAAATACATTTCTGTTTTCTTTTATATATCTTTTTGTTTGTTCTGCACATCTTTATACTCGCTATTCCAAAAGCTTTATAAACTAACATTTAGTTCTGCAAATTAGTGCCTCAGTAGCTTAGTAGGTAGAGCGTGCGGCTGTTATCCTCACTATCGTTTGGGACTTCCCAAATGAGGTTTGGCAAGTAACCGCAAGGTCGGCAGTTCGAGTCTGCCCTGAGGCGCTTTATTTTCATTGGGCCCGTAGCATAGCCCGGAATACAAATGGGCAATTAGTGCGCTCGACTGATAATCGAGTGGTCCCGTGTTCAAATCACGGCGGGCCCATATTCTCATACTCATGACAAAAGGGGAGTCAACAGGTAATGCAACTATTGATCTTGCACTTGACACTATAAGGATTGAAAGGCAGGCTCTGGTTTTTGTCAATACAAGGCAGGGTGCTGAGAAAACAGCAGAAGAGACTGCCAAGAAGCTTAAGGGCAACAAAAAGCTTGATGATATTTCTAACAAAATTCTTCGTTTTCTTTCAAAGCCAACCCGGCAGTGTGAAAGACTTTCATTTTGCGTGAAAAAGGGGATTGCATTCCATCACTCAGGGCTTACAGCAGGCCAGAGGCATCTTATTGAGCAGTCTTTTAGGGATGGAACAATAAGAATCATCTGCTGCACACCAACGCTTGCTGCAGGGCTTGATTTGCCTGCATTCAGGGTTATTCTTCGTGATCTTAAACGATTTGGTCCTCGAGGCCTTAACTGGATTCCTGTCTTGGAATATCTGCAGATGTGCGGTAGAGCAGGAAGACCAACATACGACAAGTATGGAGAGGCTATTGCAGTTGCATCAACAAAACCAGAGAATGATGCGATAAAAGAACGCTATCTTAATGGGCTTCCAGAGGATATCTATTCAAAGCTTAATGTGGAGCCTGTGTTGCGAACATATCTTCTCTCGCTTGTTTCAACGCGCTTTATTGCCAGCAGTGGCGATGCAGTAGAGTTCTTTTCAAAGACATTCTGGGCAAAACAGTTTCGCGACATGAAAACCCTTGAGTCGCAGATACATAAGATGCTTAACCTGCTTGAGGAGTGGGAGTTTATTCAAATAAAAAGGGATGACTTTGTTGCAGCAGACGAGCTTGGAAAGGATGAAACTGTTCGAGCAACTGCTCTTGGAAAAAGGGTTGCAGAGCTCTACATTGATCCGTTGACTGCAAACCATTTGATTAATTGTCTGAGAAAAGCAGAGAAGACTACAGAGTTTCCATTGCTTTTGATGATTTCTAACACACTTGAGATGAGGCCACTGCTCAGAGCAAGGATGAAAGAGCACGATGCAGTAAATGAAACACTTGCGAGCAATGATGGACTGCTGCTGCAGAAAGAACCCTGCATGTACGAGCCAGAGTACGAGGATTTCATGCACGCAGTAAAGACTGCAATGTTCTTCGGCGAATGGATACAGGAAAGAGAAGAGGATTATCTTCTTGATAACTTTAATATACGTCCTGGCGAGATTCGAGTAAAGCTTGATACAGCTGACTGGCTGCTTTATGCATCATCTGAGCTAAGCAGGATTATGCAGTTGAGGGATGCAATGAAGAATGTTATTAAATTGAGAACACGAATAAAGTATGGTGTAAAAGAGGAGTTGTTCCCTCTTCTTAGATTGAAAAATATTGGCAGGGTTAGAGCGCGGAAGATGTTTAATAACAGGATTCGCGATATTGGAGACATAAAAAAAGCAGACCTTTCTGTTCTATCACATCTACTTGGCAGGAAAACAGCAGAGGATGTCAAGAAACAGGTTGGACAGGGTGTTAAGAAAGAAAAAGGTCTGGATGCTTTTTCTACTGCATCAACGAAATAAGAAGTTCTCCGAATCTCATGAATAGAATGATGTTTAGTATCAGCACTGCAATCGGTTCTATGAACATTTTGTGTGGTGGCTCTCCAAGAAGTAAATGAACAACAAAGTCAGTGATAGCAAACACTATTGAGAATACAATTCCAATTGTGACTATGCCCCAGGCTGTAAATGAGAGCGACACAGCGCAAAGGAGTATTATTGGGATAATTGATAGCATATCCGATATATCGATGTTTCCTGCGAGGAGTTCAGGAACTGTTCCTGTAATTATGCAGAAAATAATTGCTGCCCCTAATCCATATGAATGCGTTATCAAGAGAGTTGCGAAAAATAACAGGTCTATATGAATCGGAAAATGGGTTCTGTGCAGTAAATAGTCAACAAGCATAACAACTGCTCCTAAAAGCAGAAGCGTGACTATCTTCTTGAACAGGATTATGAATATTATAATAGACAGAATTATGAATAATCTCTTTACCTTTGGAATTAAAAGAAAAGCCTTGAATCTATCAATTTTTGATTCTCTAGGATGCCTGTGTCTTCTTCTATGTTGCATAAAAAGTTAGTTATGCCTAACTTATATTTAAGTGTTTCTTTTGCTTGCATAGCTTTATTAACTTCAAATCGAATAGAAGTCAAAGACAGGTATTTATATATGGCTGATTTACTATGCAATTGGTGCCAGGGACAATGTTCCTGTGCCTGAATGATATAAACTTTTCAAGGTGAAAAATATGAAAATCGAAAGTAAACTGATTTTAGGAATGTTAGTTGTTTTAGTTAGTATGTTAGTTTTAGCGGGTTGTGATACAATTGAACCGCCAGTTGACCCAGGCGACGATGATGGTGATGATGACACAGGAGATGATGATACTTCTGATGATGATGCAGATGACGATACATCTGACGATGATGGTGATGATGACACTTCTGATGATGATACAGGGGATGACGATACCTCTGATGATGATAGTGATGATGATGACGATAATGGCACAGAGCTTGCAAGATTTGAATCAGGCGAAGAGCTCTTAGAAGCATTTGAAGAAGCTAAGAGTAGCGGAAGAGGCGGCTTTTTTGGATTTGCTAAGAATATGGTAACAGGTGTGGCTTTAGAAGCAACAACAGCTGATGCAGCAGCACCTCAAGCAGGAGGAGCAGGTGGTGATGTAGAATACTCTGAAACAAACATCCAGGTTGAGGGTGTTGATGAAGCAGACATCATAAAGACAGATGGTGAATATATATACACTATTGCCAATGATGAGCTTGTTATTGTGAAGTCTTATCCTGCTTACGAAGCAGAGATATTGTCAGAAACAAATGTTGAGAACTTCAATCCTCAGGAACTGTTCATTCATGGAGACAGACTGTTGATGTTTGGTTCTTCAAGCTATTCATTTGAACCGCAAGATAAAGAGACACCAGAGGTTGGAATGCCAGTTCAGGAAAAGATGATTGCTCCATATCCAAGGTACATGTCTGCAATGTCTGTAAGACTTTATGATATATCAGATAGAGAAGACCCTGAACTGTTGAGAACAGTTGATTTTGAGGGTAGCTATCTTACATCAAGAAAGATTGGAGATGAAGCATACTTTGTTGTTAACTCATATCCTCACTATTACAGGGAAAAGCCTCCTTGCGATGAGATAATCCCATTATATAGAGATAGTGGTGTGAGTGATGAGATTGCTCCAATTGCAAGGTGCACTGACATTGGTTATATTGAGCCAATACAGGCAAGCAACTTCATAACAATTGCATCAATCTCAATGACTGATGAAGATGCAGATGTTGAGAAAGAGGTTATTGTTGGAAGCGGACAGAATGTCTATGCATCCATTGAAAACCTATATGTTGCACAGACCTCCTGGCCAAGATACAACATGGTTGGTGAGCTGAAGGACGATAATGTTCAGCGTACAGTTGTTACCAAGTTTTCATTGGATGATGGAGATGTAGCATATGCTGGACGAGGAGATGTAAAGGGGCACATCCTGAACCAATTCTCGATGGATGAGTATGACGAACACTTCAGAATTGCAACAACAATCAGCGGATACTCAAACAATCAGGACACATCAACAAACAACATGTATATCATGGATGAAGATTTAGAGGTTGTTGGTGAAGTTGAAGGAATAGCTCCTGGTGAAAGTATCTACTCAGTGAGATTCATGGGAAAGCGTGGATACATGGTCACATTCAGACACATTGATCCATTATTTGTGATTGATTTGTCAGACCCTGAAAACCCAGAGATACTTGGAAAGCTAAAGATACCTGGCTATTCAGACTATCTGCACCCATACGATGAGACACACCTCATAGGAATAGGCAAAGAGGTTGATGCAAGTATTGATGCAGACAAGATCCACACAGAGGGTGCTGTGTATTATACCGCAATCCAGGGAGTAAAGCTTGCAATCTTTGATGTGAGTGACGTAGAACATCCTGTTGAGATGTACAAGGAAGTAATCGGAGACAGGGGAACTGAAAGTCCAGCTACATCAGACCACAAGGCATTCCTCTTTGACAAGGAAAGAGAATTGCTTGTAGTTCCTATGACTGTAGCAGAGCTTCAGCAGGGCCAGTCAAAGAGCGATCAGGGAGAATACACCTTCCAGGGAGCATATGTTTATGACATAAACCTTGAGGATGGATTTGATCTGAGAGGAAGAGTAACACACTATGAAGATGATGAGGCATTCAAGAAGAGCGGATATTATTTCAGAGGAGACTCTTCAATAAAAAGAAGCCTTTACATCGAAGACGTGCTGTACACTTTGTCTGAAAGCAGACTGCAGCTCAATGACCTTGATTCATTAGAAAGACTTGAGGTTCTGGAGTTCGAGTAATTATTTTTTTATTCTTTTATTCTTTCTTTATCAAAAGATTTATAATAGTCTAAACACCAGAATAGGGTGTGAAAGAAGAGGAATTAAAGAAAGAGAGGCGTAGATACAGACAGAGAAAAATAATTGCGATAATAATTCTTATTATTGTAATTCACATTATTCTGAATCTTATTAAGATCCCACAAACTACTGAGGAAATTTTCTTAGAAAATGTTTCTTATGAGGTTTTTGAAGAGCGCACAGGAATAGAACCTGTTAGTGTTGATGAATGTGAGGATAAACAATACCTTTGGGGTTATGAGTGGGTAGGTTGGTTACCTGAGCACGAAAACAAGATTTCTCCCAGATTCAGGCTGACAAACATCGAGGAAAAAATAGGGGAGTACACTGTTTATTTTGCATTTTTTGATGAGTCTGAGTACTTATATGAGAATTATAAGGGCCAGTATTATGATGATGTGAGAGAAAGACTGCCATGGAGCTCTGCATCAATGTACAGCGAAAAGGTCAAAGTAACCTTAGGGGTTGGAGAAAAAGCGCTGATAACGATATATACAGAGAAGAAAGATCCAAATGCTGTTTACTGGGTGTATCCTGATATAAACGTGCCTGTCTACCCAGTCTGCAGCAAAAAATTGGAGTATCAGAATGTTACAACAAACAAAAGCGTGACAAAATACAAGATAGAACCCATTAAGCGAAATGCAACAGAGCGAATCACGCTGTGGGATTTGCTGATGAGCAAACTTTTTTAAACCCCCAGAAAAATCTTCTATTCAATGCCCCTGTAGTCTAGTCTGGATAAGATAGGGCCTTGCGGAGGCTCTGACCCGGGTTCGAAACAATTTTTTGCAAAAGGCAATATTATCGAAAGTCCCGGCGGGGGCATTTATAACCATTACACAATGGTAACAAAAGCGAAAGATTTATAAATGATTATTTGTTTCTAGGTCCCATACATATTCATATGGGGGTAAAAAATGAAAAAAATCTTTAATTTTGTAGTATTAGTATTTGCTTTGGTATTTTGTGCTTCACTGGTTGTAGCACCTTCTTTATGTGAAGAAAATGAAGAATATTCTGACTATCTTTTTGAATCAAAACCATCTTCTGCTTTTGTTGACAGAAGCGCTGAAGATGTTTCAGACAACTTATGTGTTGGAGAGTTCGTTGGTGTTAATACCGGCGATGGATATGAACATTATATCTACTTGAATTGGGATAAGAGCGAGTTCACTGTTCCAGATTATGTAGGTATCTCTGAAATGAACTTAAAATTATATCACAAAGAATCTACATCCACCATTCTAGTTCAATTAAAGAATCAGTATGGAGACTGGGTAACTGTTTGTGATCCTGATGAATCAAGATCTGCTACATGGGATACATGTAATTTAATGCCTTATGCAGATATCATATATTCTGTTCCTGTTATAGAGCTAAGAGTTGTTTCATGGAAAACCGGAAACTGCCATGAATACCTTGGCTGTGCAAAACTAGAAGTACTTTTTTACAACTGTGAAGGCCCATCTTGCGGCGATGGTATTCTAGAATCACCTGAAGAATGTGATGATGGAAACAATGCAAATGGTGACGGCTGCAGTTCTTCTTGCGATGTAGAAGATGTTGACTGTTCTGATGCTGATTATGTTTATGACGTTGATATGATAGTTGTTGGAGACAACTGTTTGTCTGGATGGGATCATCCTCAGGATCAGGTTCTACTTCATGTTCCAGAAGGGGGCAGTTATGAAGTAAAGGGTGAAGTATGGAGAGGACACCCTGGACAGTGCCAGACAAATGAGGACTTTTTCCTTGAGATAAACGGCGGTTATGGCCCTGAGACAGATGATGATGCTCTTGCTTGTGCAGGAACAGTAAGACTAGATGATCTTGGTGTTTTTGACTTTACAAGCGGTACAAATGATGTATTTATGAACACAGCAGCACAGTGCCCTCCTGACACTCATCCTAACAGCGTAAAGCTGATGAAGATTTGCTTGTATTCACAATATACTGCAGAATGCGGAAATGGTATTGTTGATGCAGGTGAGGATTGTGATGATGGTAACAGTGTTGATGATGATTCATGTACTAATGATTGTACTTTCTATATTCCTCCTTTGCCTTACTGTGGAAATGGTATTGTTGAAGCTGGTGAGGATTGTGATGATGGTAACAGTGTTGATGATGATTCATGTACTAATGATTGTACTTTCTATATTCCTCCTTTGCCTTACTGTGGTGACGGTAATGTTGACCCAGGTGAAGAGTGCGATGATGGAAATAGTGTTAATTATGATTCATGTACTAATGATTGTACTATCTTCCCTCCTTTGCCTGTTTGCGGTAATGGTGTTGTAGAGCCTGGTGAAGAGTGCGATGATGGTAATGATGTGAATGATGATTCATGTACTAATGATTGTACTATCTTCCCTCCTGTGTCTTACTGTGGAAATGGTATTGTTGAATCTGGTGAGGATTGTGATGATGGTAATGATGTGAATGATGATTCATGTACTAATGATTGTACTTGGTATTTCCCTCCTTTGCCTGTTTGTGGTAATGGTGTTGTAGAGCCTGGTGAAGAGTGCGATGATGGTAATCAGGTTAATTTTGATACCTGCTCTACTGAATGTACAATTGTATGTGCTCCTATAGAAGAAATATGCAACAATGGAATTGATGACGATTGTGATGGCTTTGTTGATTTTGATGACAGTGACTGTGTCTGTACTCCTGGAGACGAGCAAGAAGCACCTTGTGGTGTTTCCTATGTTGGTGAATGCCAGATTGGAACAAAGAACAGAATCTGCATCTCAACAGATGCTTGGGGTTCATGGAGTGAATGCATAGGTGCTATTTACCCTATTGAAGAGATCTGTTTCAATGGTCTTGATGATGATTGTGACGGACAGATTGATGAGGGTTGTGTAGTTCCTACTCCAGTTGATCCTGAAGAAGAGCCTGATTTTTCATTGGTTCAATTTAGGGTTTTGCCTTTCTTTGATGTAGTAAATCCAGGAGATGCTGGTATGTACATTCTTGTTGTTGAAAACATCGGCAGCCAGGATCTGGAAAGACTAAGAATGGCAACAACTGTCTTTGACTTTGATTTCAGAACTGTGGAAGGTCCATTTGATCTTGATGAAGGCGAAACAGTAACCAAGGTGGTTTACGTTGATGTACCTGATTATTCAGAAGCAGGTCACTATGATGTAAGATTCACTGTTACTGGCGACATGATGAGAAGGACAAAGCACAGACTGATAACTGTCAAATAATTTTTAATAACTTTTTTATATTTCTTTCTTTTTCATTTTCACTATGAAAGGAGTAGGATTAGCTTTGGGGGGAGGGGCTGCAAAGGGATATGCCCATATCGGAATACTTAGAGAGCTAGAGCGACAAAATATTCCTATTACTTCTATTTCAGGTGTAAGTGCAGGTTCAATCATAGCAGCGCTATACGCCTGTGGAGTTTCTCCTAGTGAACTAGAAACCATAGCATTAAAGACAGACTGGACAAAACATATAGAATTCACAGCCCCGAAAGCGGGGTTTGCATCACTAAGAAAATTCTCAAAGGTTCTTGATTACTATACTGATAAAAAGAAATTCAGCCAAACAAAGATTCCTTTAAGGGTAACTGCAGTTGATATTGATTCAGGCGAGCCATTTGTTTTCAGCAAGGGACGTGTGACAAAGGCAGTTATGGCAAGCATAGCAATGCCTGCTTTTTTCGTGCCTATCAAGCACAAGGGAAAAAGACTTGTTGACGGCGGAATAATCCATCCTGTCCCTATTGATGAGCTTAGAGCTATTGAAGATGGTAATATTGTTGTTGCAGTTGACTTAACAGTGCCTCTAAGTGATAGGCATGATTATTCAGAAAAAGATGGTAAGTTTGCAAAGAAAATAAAGAAGGAGTTTATTTATACACAAACAGAGGTGCTGAATGAGTTCCTAAAGCTGAAGAAGTTTAGGATGCCTGGACCGTTTTTCAAGATGAAGAATCGTTTAATAGACCATTTTGTAGAACCAGAGCGTATATACAATCTGATGAATTCATATGGTGTGCAGGAACAAACACCAGAGATAATACAGATCTTATCAAAATCTCTTTCTATAGGCAGGAATGAACTATCAAATGAGAAAATAAAGAGTGCAGATGTTATAATCAAACCAAAGTTTGTAGGAATAAGAGCTTGGGAAGTTGAAAGGGGAAAAATAGGCATAAGAGAGGGAGAGCGGGCTGCAAGAAAAGTGATTCCGGAGATAAAGAAGCTAATATGGTAAAGACAAAGATAGTTTTCTTTGATATGGATGGTGTTCTGTTTGATGTTGGTTATTTTGAAAAGCGCAAAAACCTTGGAGCAAGCTGCTGGAAGGTTGTTGCAGAGTCAATAGACGCACTAGAAGAAGAGGACAAAATAAAAGATAAGTGGATGAATGGTGAGCTAGATAGCTATCTTGATTGGGTAAGAAAAACCATAGATGTTCACAAGAAGCATGGCTTGACAAAGGATAAGTTCATGCAAATAATTGATTCAATCCCTCCAATGGAGGGTGCAAAGGAAACAATAGCAGAGCTAAAGAAAAGAGGATATCTTACTGTTGTTGTTAGCGGTGGTTTTAAGGAGCTTGCCAGAAGAGCGAAAACAGAGCTCGGCGTAGACTTTGTTATTGCAGCATGCGAGCTGATATTCGACGAAAAAGGCAAGGTTCATGATTTCATATTCTTTCCCTGTGATTTTCACGGCAAGGTGAAGTTCTTCGAGGCAATGGTTGCAGGCCTTGACATAAAGCCGGAAGAGGCTGCAATGGTTGGTGATGGTGTTAATGATATACCCATTGCAAAGGAATGCGGTTTCTCAGTAGCGTTCAATGCAAGGGACGAGCTTAAAGAGCACTGCGATGTTATAATAGAAGGCAAGGATCTAAGGAAAATACTTGAGCATTTCCCTGAAACAAAAGATTAATAAATCAATAGATTGCTTTCTATATCAAAAGAGGTGTAGCATTGGAGAGTATACTGCCATTTTTGACTTCACTAACAATTGTTCTGATAGCAGGAACGCTTTTATCAATTGTAGCAAAGAAAATAAGTTTGCCTGACACTTTGCTTCTCCTGCTTGGAGGTATGGTGCTTTCTTATATTTCCTACGAAGGAAATCCAGTTCTTAGTTTCCCGACATCATTTCTGATAGGGATAAGCACAATAGCATTGCTAATGATAGTTCTTGATTCATCATCTGTGTTGAAGCTTGACGAGGTGAACAAGTTTTCAACAGGAGTCCTAAAACTTGCTATGATCTTCCTTTTCCTGAACATAGTTGTTATGACGCTTTTAACACACCAGCTTTTTAGTATGGGTAACCTATACCTAAGCTTAATCTTTGCAGTTCTTGTTGCAGGAACAGCTCCTGATGTTGTTCTTTCACAGCTTAAAGGAATATGCTATAATGCTGTTGAGATCCTTAAGCTGGAATCAATAATAAACACACCACTTACTGTTTTGCTGCCATTCATCTTTGTGCAGCTTATACATGACAATGTCGCGGTAGTTTCTGCTTTTATGAATGAAATTGGGCCTTTTTTACAGCAGTTTGTAACTGGTGTTGGAACAGGAGTGGTAGTAGGTATTATAATATTCAAAATAATGTGGAAACAGTACTCTGATGTTTACTCACCACTTGGTCTTGTTGTTGCAGGCATGCTAACATATATTCTTGCTGAGAACCTTGGTGGCAATGGAGTACTTGCTGTTGCAGTATTTGGCCTTGTATTTGCAAATTCACCAATAAAAAGAAAGAACATTGTTATGCACTTTGAATCAGAACTGACTGTTTTCATGAAAATAATGGTTTTCACGCTTATTGGAATCTACATAGCACTTCCTCTGACTCTTGATTTCTTCCTTAAGTCATTATTGCTCTTTGTTGTATATATGTTGATAAGGTTTGTAGCTGTTCATATAGCATTCAGGAAATCAAAATACACTATTAAAGAGCAGATCTTCATGACACTCAACACGCCAAAAGGAATAGCTGTAGCTGTAGTTGTGTTCTACTTCATGGCATTCACTGATCCTTCAAGCGAGTTGTTCATACCAGGAATTGAAATGGTAATGAACCTTACAATGGCATTCATGCTTTACTCTATTATTACGTCTTCTATAGCAGTGAAGTTCACAAAGCAGCTTCTCGCTGCTCCAAAGAATATAAAGAAAAATATATAAACAGGGGTCAAAACCCGATTAACTGTGCGCCGGTGGTCTAATGGCATGACTGTGGCCTTCCAAGCCGCCTATCTGGGTTCGAATCCCAGCCGGCGCATTTTTCAAAATGAAACAAATTGACAATAAAACCAAAGGATCTGTAATGGTAGGAGCAGGATTTCTGATGATAGTGTTTAATGCAATTAGCTATTTTACTTCAGATAAAACTCTTCCTATTGTTGGAATTATTGGACTTGTATTTGTCGCAATTGGTATGGGTTGGGCAAAAAAATGAAGAAAAATCAAGAATCAAGAAAACAAAGTATAACAATTCCAAAAAAAGCTTTGATTGGAATTGCTCCACTTTTCCCCATTGTTGGAATATTGCTTTCTAGAGATAATCCTGCGGGATTAATCTTAGTGGGTATAGGGGTATTTTCTGGATTTTTTATTGCAAAAGGATACTTTGAAAAATGAAATTTCAAGACACATTAGGCGCAGGTTTGGTTGTAGTTGGAATTGCACTTTTAAATAGCAATAAACTTATTGGAATGCTGTTTATTGGATTTGGATTAGGTTATAATGTGCGTCCTTTAATACAAAAAGCTTTTATCAAGAAAAAAGGTAAATAATTAGACGCATACTTTTTTTTATTCTAATATGATTAAGAAGAAAAATGGCAAAAGAAAAATATCCTGAAGGGCACTTTGTAGGGATGTGGATGGGAATATTCATAGCCATATTTGCAGGCTTTGGAATACCTTTAAGCGTTGCTACTGGAAATCCAGGGTTCATAGGGATAGGGCCTGCTATAGGTGTTTCTATCGGTCTTGCAGTAGGCCAGTCAATTGAAAATAAAGCGAAAGAAGAAGGAAAGATAAGGCCTCTGACAAAGGAAGAAAAAAAGAGAAAAGAATTTGCAGTATACGCAGGAATTGGACTGCTTGTAATAGGCTTAATAGTATTTTTAGCATTGTTTCTACTACGCTAAGTCCCACTGGACACTGGACTTACCCGCGCAAGATATATAAAACACCAAAAAACATATTTTCTTGGAGGATGATAAAAATGGAACATAAAATTGTTGAAAAAGAAGAGTTTCTTGTTGTTGGGATGCCTGTAAAGGTTTCTTTAAAAGACCCGGGTTACCAAAAAAAGATAATGGATCTTTGGAAAGGGTTAATGCCAAGAGTGGCAGAGATAAAAAACAGGAAAACTGAGCTGTTTTATGGATTATGCAATATCTCAGAAGGTATTGAAGGAGATGAATGTTCATTTGAGACTATTGCAGGTGTAGAAGTAAATTCTGCTGACGAGATACCTGAGGGAATGAAGGCTCAGAAGGTTCCAGCTGCCAAATACTTTGTTGTTACACATAAAGGCAGAGTTGAAAAACTTGGTGAAACATACTGTGAAATTGAAAAAGAGATGAAAAAACTGAATCTTAAAGAAGACAGAAGCAAGATATTCTTTGAACTTTACGATGAAAGGTTCAAGGAAGATTCTGATGATTCAGCGTTTGATATATACTCTGCTTTGACATGAGTTTGTGCATTGAAGATGCATATTTTCAAATAACCTTATAAACTACTGCAGTTTCCAACATATTTATGGCAAGATTTGAACGTTCAAGAGCAGGAAGAGGCAGTTCTTCTGGTAGAGGGTCTGGCGGTGGGTCGAGACCTAGAGGAGCCGGCGGGAGAAGTTCTGGTAGAGATAGGCGTGATGTCACGATGACCAAAGTTATTTGTTCTTCTTGCGGTGTTGAATGTGAAGTTCCTTTCAAACCAACTTCGTCTAAGCCAGTTTATTGTAATAATTGTTTTTCAAAAAAAGACAAAGATAGTTCTAATAAGCCTTCTGAAAGAGATTTTGACGTAATTAATGAAAAACTTAATAAAATAATGGCAGCATTACATATTAAATGAAACCCATGAAAAACAAGAAGATCTTGCGGATTCTTGGTTTGCCAGTGTTGATCTATTTTGTGCTGTCTGCAATTCTTGTTTTTGGTTATCCCTGCAGTGGAAGTGATTGCGATATTTTTGCACTGAATTATCTTGCAATATCATCTGTTGTGCTGTTGTTTCTTTATCTTACAGAGATTGCTGTTTTTTCCCTTGCAAAGCGTTATTTCAAGAAAACAGATGAGCTTAAGATAGCCCGAGGAGTTTGCATACTTGTTTCTGTAGTGCTGTTCATACACTTGTGTTATGTGTTCCTTACTCTTCGTGGCATGGTTATAATTACATAGAACTTAGGATGCTTGCTGCTATTAGGTTGAAGACAGCTATTACAAAGAATGCAATTAAACAATAAATCAGTGTGCTCCTGATCATGTTTTTTCCGAGGTTGTATTCCTCGCTTAGCTTGTCAGAGCCGTTTTCTATTCCATTGGTCATCACAGTTAAGATGTAGATTATCTGAACAACATAGATGCCTACTATGAGCTGGAAATAGTATGTCGGGACACCATCTCCAAACATGTCAGGAAGGCCTTGTGGCACGTCTGTAAGCCCACCTTCTCCCATTGTTGTCATATGTTCTGTGAGCCTTCCAAGTATCATTATTATCATGGAGGTTATTCCGACAACAATACCTGAGATTGCCGGAGCCAAAACATTTATCTGCTGCTTCATGTCAGAGATGATATCTGACATAAGGTCTCTTAGTCTTTCATTAACGCGGTGTATTTCCTTTATGTAGTCTGCAACATTTATCAGCGCCTGTGATGCAATCTTGGGCCCTTTTTTTGAGCTTTCGATGAGAACCTTCATGGAGCTTTCAATTAGGCTTGATGGGAAGTATATCAGCGCTCCTGATTTTTTGTTGAATATCGCTTGCTGTACACTCATTCCAAGTCGCCTTATGTTTTGGCTTACAAGCCCGAAGAAATTTCCTGAGGATGTGTCTTTCATTACAACAGCAACCTTTCCAAATGCGAGTTCAGCAGGGATGCCATCACCTAACCGAGTACCAAGCTGGAAAAGAGCGGATGAGAATTCTGCTTCAAGCTTCTTTGCTTTCTCTCTTATTTTTATTAGGTTTCCTGCTTTAAGTTTAAAATAGAGCCCTATTGAAACTCCTAAGCCCAAGGGAACAAGAATGCTTAGCAAAGATGATCCTAGGCCGTATGGCCCGATTATCTCTTGTGATGTGCTAGCGCTAATGGGTTCTTTATATCCCCATAATTTAAACTTGAATACATTTTCAAGAGGCGGTTCTGTAATCAATTCATTTGGCGCGATAACTACTCCAGCTATCATAGGGGATAAACCTATCATAAGCATGACAATAAGGACAACTGCACTGATAAAGAGCGGATTTATGCTTAACTGTCCAAATGGTGTGTTAACCAGAATGCTTTTGTATTTCTTTAATGAAGGAAGTTCATTTGATATATCTGTATCACCATATCCTGTAGGTCTTTTTGACAGGACCATTTTACCCAGATAGTAAATTCCTATCGGCAGGGTTATATTGTAAAGAAGCGCAATGCACATGACAAGCATGATTGGGTCAAGGCTGCTTGTCATGAAGCTTGTTAGGAGTGGCAGGATAACAAGGCCTAAGATAGGCAATATTATTCCAAGCATGTACAGCATTGTTATTGGTCCTTTAAGGTCATGTGCATAGTGAAGCATTTTTTCGTATGTTTCCTCAAGCATCACATCAAGGGACTTGTCAATCATACTAAGCCTGCGAGTTTCAGATGTTTCGTAGAGCGAGCCTTCAATCATGTGGAATGCTTCGATGAATTCAAGATTCCATTCCCTCCAGGTTTCAAGATAATTGTCTAATGATTCTTTAACTGTGCTGAACTTTCCTGTTTCAACATCCCAGAGAACTTTTTTGAAGTCAATAGAAAGAGGAGGTGCAAGGTGTTCTGCAGAAAACTTAATTGCAAGCTCAAGGTTTGATGTATGTCGCATGTATGTGACAACATAGAATATGCATTGAACCATCTGGTTTGATGATTTCAGACGCCAGTTGTTTGCCATGAAATTAGGTAACTTCAGCAGTGCTTCAAGTACAACCACACCAACGATTAATGAATAAATTAAGAAGAATAATGATTTGAAGATAAGGAAACCAATCAGGCCGCCGAACACAACTGTTAAGAGTGTTGCTATAATTGCAAAGCTCATTACACCTGAAGGCGAGATGTCAAGGTGACACATTTTAATATTTTTCTTGAGCTCTTCGGACTTTTTTGGGTCCGGCTTAATTTTCATGATGCTCTCGCTCTTGTTGCAAAACTTTTCATAGAGCGAGTGGTGCTTAGGCATATTTTCTTTTTTGAATTCTACATAATTCGTAGTTTCCTCTCTAATGGGAGCATCAGCAGTAACAGTACCTGAAAACTCGTTTTCAAGTCTCCGCTTGTATTTTTTCAGAAGTTCTTCATCACGGGCCATTTTATTTTATGTTCATCTTTTTTATGGATCTTTTTACCCATTCATTCCAATCAAAGAATATTCTTTTACTGTCTAGTTCTCCTGTTTCTTCTCTTACGCTTTCAGATATGTTATGGAATGCATCGTTTGAAGATATGACAAACGGCGCCTCTAGAAGAGATGGCATATTTGATTTTTCAGATAGGTTAACCAAGGTTTCCTTAATCTTTGTTCTTAGCATAATGTTGTCCCACACAGCATCCCAGCTTCCTGCCCATTCTTTTATGTTTCCTGCGATGGCTTTCAGCACATCGCTTTCTCCATTAAGGAGATCAACTGTTGGCTCAAGTTGGTCTGAACGGGCATCATATTTCATTAAATCGCGGAATCCGTTTTCTGCAAGCGGATCGTCCTCCCAGTACTTTCCAACCTCAGTTATTTGTGTTGCTCGTCTCCACCTGTGAAGCCCATCAGGACTTCTTATTGGATTTGCAACAACAATTATGTCTGTTGCTTTGAAGGATGTCTTTGGAACATTAAGGTCGTTTACAACTCTGTCAAATACTCCATATGGGCTGTCGCCGTGGATTGTTCCTGCAACGATATTTGCCAGTGCACCGACACGCATTGCTTCATAGAGTGCTTTTGCCTCAGTGCTTCTAACCTCACCAACAATCAGGCAGGAATCTCCAAGCCTTAAAGTGGTTCTTATTCCTTCGTCAGCAGAAACCTCTGTTGTGCCGCGGGTCATAGCACTTGCAACCTTCATTGACTGAACATTGTAGCCCAGGCCTCTTAGAGCGCTAACAGGCAGTTCAAGTGTGTCTTCTATTGTAATCATGCGGTATTTTCTCATTATCTCTGTCATTACAGCTCCTAACAGAGAGCTCTTACCAGCGGATCTTGTTCCTGCAACAAGCATAGTACGCGAGCCGTCTATAAGAAAGCTAAGTAGGCCTGCTGATAAGGGAGAAATCATCTTGTTTTTGATGAACAGCGGGAGCGTCCATGGATCATCCCTGTGCCTTCTAAATGCATATGCAAGGCCTGATGGATTAAGCGGAGGAGAGATTACTGCAACTCTTGCTCTGCTTCCAGGGATAATCAGCTCTGTATCCAGTATCGGATTTGCTTCGTCAAGAGGTCTTCCTGAAAGCATCCTTAGCTTTGTTGCCCAGGAATCGCCTTCTGTAACAGTAGGAATAATATTTGTCATGCAATCCCCGAACTCTTGATGCACAATAAACATCGGTGTTCGGCCCATTGGAGAGTTGATTGTTATGTCCTGTACTCTTTCATCCTGCAGCAGAACCTCAATGAGACCAAATCCGACTGTGTAACGAACAAGTATCCGTGTTAGCTCTGCAATCTCCTTAGACCGTAACTTGAATCCACGGTCACGGGTTAACTCTTCAAGAAGATCATTGCCAACATTGAAAAAGACCTGTCTCATGCGTTCTGGATCAACAAATTCTGAGTTAGCTGGCTTGTGCTCTGCAATTATTCTTCTTGCAACATCCAGAAGCTCATATTTTTCCTCTGAAAGCTTGAATTCGGGTGGTGTAATGTGATAAAGGTACTGGATAGAATCCGGGATTTTAAAAACAACTACCTCTGTTTCTCCCACCTTATAGTTGGCAATCTCCTCACCATTTGTGGGATAAGCGGCCATAAGTTTTGTGAACATAAAGTCCGGCTTGATAATTGGCTGGAATATTTGCTTGTAGACGCTTCTGTCTCCAATCTTATAGCCAGCTAAATGCGGACCTGCAAATATTATTAGCTTTGTTTTTTCAAGCAATGAAATAAGTTGTTCAAGAAGCGAGATATACCTTTTTTCATATTCAAGTGTTTGAGCATCTGAAATCTTTTCAACAACCAGATGCTCTCTCCTTAGAATACGCTTGAGCTCGACAAAGGTTGCTATCGGGTCGCTTTTTAGCGTGTTGTAAACAAGATTTCTTATTTCTGTGTAGCGCTTTTGGCTTCCGAGAACATCATAGTCAAAGAGCTCGCTTTGCTTTATTATCTTTTTATGCAGCTGTGTTATCTCAGTAAGCATAGCTGTTTGAGAAAAATCATACTCATAATCTCTTTTTTGGTATAGAATAATCCTTGTTACACCAGGATTTTCAATAAGTTTATCGCAAGTGCGAGCCATACACAGAGCATTTTCTTCAATAGAAGGGAAAAAGTTGCATTTTTCACAGTCTACGCGGAGTATGGTGTCTTCCCCCTCCCGTATTATGTCATAGCTAAAACAAGCACCCCTTTTTTCTTCAACCATAATTACACCATTACTACTTCTCTATACTAACAAAAGTTTATTATTCTATACGTTTTAATTACTAAATAAGTAATACCCATTTATATAGTTTCCTAATAAAAATGAATGGACAAGAAAAGCAAGGAATGTTTAGAAAATCAGTTCAAGCAGAGCCATCTGCATCACCTGATCAATTGAATGAACTAAATAGGAGAACAAGACTTCTTGAAGAGAAGCATTCTAACCTTGAAAAGCGATTACAAGTATCAGAACAGGGAATTATTCGAACCAGTAAAGAGCTAAAAAAAGATATTAAGGCAACAAATCTGGAGATACACGAACTTAAGAAAGAGATTGCTGATCTAAAGGACGAGCTAAAGAAGATAATAAGCGAACTTATAGGATGCGCGCGAAAGGATGAAGTAGATGTATTGCGAAAATACGTGAATCTTTGGGCCCCTGTGAACTTTGTAACACAGGATGAGGTTGAGCGCATGGTAAAAGAGTTAATCAGTTTACATAGTGAAAAAACAGAGCCAGCTAAAAAGCAAAAGGTTTAAAAGTATACAGCTCTAATTTTAGATAAAAAGGGGTTAAAATGCCATTATTCAATATTAACAAACCAGCAGAAGAACCGGCAGCAGCGCCAATTTCCGAAGGAACTCCAGTAGATGTTGTTTTGAAGTTAAGGCAACAAGGACTTTCTAATACTCAAATTGTTGAGGCAATGCAACGTGATGGTTATAAGACTCATCAGATCTTTGATGCAATGAACCAAGCAGATTTGACTCCTGCAGGGCCAGTGGGGCAACCACAACCACCACAGCAACCACAACAGATGCCACCTGTGCCTCCACTAGCACCAGTACCGCAACCACAGATGCCACAGCAGCAACAGCAAGAACAACCACAATATTTTGAGCAGCAGCAACAAATGCCATCTAGCTACGATGCAGGAATGGAAGAGGTTGCAGAGGCTATCATAGAAGAAAAGTGGAAGGACATTTCTAAGGATATCTCAAAAGTAGTTGACTGGAAGAATGATACAGAAGCAAGGATAGTTGCTATGGAACAGAAATTCAGCGATCTAAAGGACCAATTTGACAAGGTTCATGCAGCAATCCTTGGAAAGATAACTGAATACGATGAAAGCATAAAAGAAGTAGGTTCTGAAGTAAAGGCAATGGAAAAGGTTTTCCAGGACGTGCTTCCAAGATTTACAGAGAACATAAATGAGCTTTCAAGGATAACAAAAACAGTAAAAAAGAAATAGTCTTCTAAGGTTTTACCGGGCCTGTTAGAAATGTTATTGTAACTACACCTACAAGCAGCAGTAAGACCATTCCGACAACTTTCGGGTTCGTAAGCGTCATTATTACTGATTCCTGATGTTCTGTTTGTTCAATTGGATTACCATCTTCATCAACTGCTCTTTCGTCAAGAAGATCTTGACCATAGATGCTGCTGAGACCCATGACAAAAATAAGCAATAATGGAATAAATACCCAAAAGACAGCGCCTTTGTCACCACCAATTGCACTAAGAATTGTTGCCCCTGGCACACCCATAAAGTTTCCTATCATAAAAAGTAGGAAAACAATAAAGACGATCATAAGAACCCAAGGAGACATGTATAAAATTAGCTTAGTTGTTGTCCCTGAGAATGCAACAATAATAGCTACGCTTAGTGCAGCTATTGCGTGGAGTGCACGGTTCTTTAACAGCTGTGTGACCTCTAAGAATGCAAAAATAAGCACCCATACAAGTATCCAAACAAATATCTGGGAAAAACCTTCCAGTATTGAGAGGTCAAGTACAGATGCCATTTTATTTTGGTCCTACATTCTTTAGCATGCCTCTGAAAAAGTCACCCATGCCGCCTCCGACATTAACGCCGCCAGAGTCATCTTTTGTTATGAACCAGATTATTATTCCAAACACTAATATTATTATCAGCAACGATTGCGTTTCCTCATTCATAAGGAAGTTTGGAACAGCACCATCCCACCACTCCATTGCTCCGCCAAATATGTAAATAATGATAACGAAGCTTGCAACAGCAATAATTCCTGAAAGGGACGTTCCTACAATGTTCAGGTCCTTTCCAAATACTCCTATAAGCAACAGAAGCATAAGAAGTGCAACTACAACAATGGATATGTTTGGTATTGCTGAGTTGATTACCTCAACAGGATCAGGACTTGATGGATAAGTGTCTGCAACGTGTGGTATAACCACCATTAATGCTATAATCAAAGCAATGATTACATTAAAGTTCTTCCTTCCTTCTCCAATAATCTTTGTCTTTTGCAGTATAGCAAAGATTACTGTGAATATCAAAAAGAATGGGAGTAGTGAGTCCAATATCCCCATACTTTCAAGGGAAGAAAAAACCTCATTGAAATTTGTAAATGCCATATTAACTTAACCTCCATCCTCTTTTTTATTTTTCTTAGGTTCTCTTACTATATAAAACATAAATCCTACAACAACCAATATGAGAATGACTGATGCAACAGCACCATTACTCCAGAACTGGCCAATCCAATCAAGAATCCATTCAAGCCAGGTTTGGCCGCCTGTTTCAATTGCATTAAGGAAAATGAATAATAATCCAACAAACATTATTCCTACAAAAAGATTCTTAGTATTCCCAGATAGGAAAAAGCCCTCTTTCTTTTCCTGATGGAATGATCCAACAAGCAAAAGGAAGAATACTGAGGCCAATAAAAGAACAATCATGTTTGCTGATACCTTTGTTATGAACTGGACAAGCTGTGATGATGCAATAACAAAGAAGGCTATCACAAATGCAGCCATTGAATTAAGGCTTTTCTTTGTGTATTCTTCTTCTCCTATTTTTTCCATACCAAATATCTTTGTTTTTTCAAGAATAGCAAATACAATTGTGAATACTAACAGAAAGGGCAGTACAACATCAAAAATCCCTATATCACCGAAAAAATCAAGTGCTGCTCTGAATGTAGATACCTCTGCCATGATCATGATTTACGGCAATCACCATATATAAATGTTTCGATTTGATTAGAAGAAGAGAATGTCTGTCTCTAAAGAGTCAAAAGTAGGGTATTCAGTAACTATTGCTGGGATTAAAAAAAGTTTCTTAATCTTCTCTTTGTGTTTTCTTACTATAGAACTTGATGTGAGCAATCTCGCTTTATTCTTGTCAAGATCGGTGCTTATTCCAATCTTTTTGAGCTTATTCTTCATTTTCCTGAGCTTTGCAATAGGCAGCTTCTTGCCTAGTTTCTTTCTATAGCCAAATGATGGGGTGAGCTCTGGAAGATATATAGCACCTCTTATCAACATCCCTTCTGATGTTACCTTATCATAGGGCTTTGCTATGTTCTTTGCCCTTCTCTTGATCCTTTTTGCAAGCTGAACACGATCTTTCAGCGTTGCAGTGCAATAGTGGACATTGAGGCCCTTACAATACTTTAGAAGCTCTTTTGCCAGGATTTCACTTCCTTTAACACCATAAGAGATATCATCCTTTGGTCTAAAGCCCTTTTCAACCAAATGACTTGCATTACTATCTGAGATCTCAAGCTCATTAAGGTTGAGGAAATCGACTTTTTCTTTGATGAACCTTATAAGACTTAGTGTCTGCTTCTTTTTTCCAGGAACAACAGGTATTTCAACACCTATACTCCATTTGAAATTCTCAAAAGAAAGCCGGTCGGCTTTCTTTGAGTCCAAAAATTTTTCACCTTGAACCACCGGTTTCAAACCAGTGGAAAATTTTTTGGACTTTAACAGCTCTATTCTGTTCCACAGCTTTTTGTTGTCAAGGTCTGGATGCACTCTTATTTCATCCAAGCCTGCAGTGTGAAGTTTTTTCAGATTCTTTTCATTAATAAGATTCAAAGGAGTATACAGATGGATGTGAAAACTTTTCCCAAAAGTTTTCTTTAACAGTTTGATTAGTTTTGTTGTTCGATCAATCTTCACTAAAGGATCGCCGCCAGTAAATCCAGCGCCTTTTGCACTGCAGAGCCTAGCTTCTTCTATAATATTCTTGAAGTTCTTAACAGGCCACTCATTTGCATAGATAACATCCTTATTTTTCTTTTGATCAGATATTGGACAGAAATAGCAGCGGCAGCTGCATAGCCCTGTGACAAAGAGCACCATTTTTTTCCCTTGCACACAAAGCTGGCATCCTTTTGCCAGTTTTCCTATTTTGTATGAATAGAATTTAGTCTTCATGAAAAAAGCCTCTGGTAGTTGTTGTAGATAATCTTAACAAGCTCCTCTGCTTCTATTTCTTTAATCTCTGCAATCTTTTTCACTGCTTCAACAACAAACATTGGTTCGTTTCTTTTTTCAGGAAATGGACTAAGAAAAGGAGCATCTGTTTCTGATAGAAGCTGGTTTGTTGGAACCAATGAAGCTAACTTCTTCATGCTGCTGCTCTTAACAATGTTCGTTGGCACTGAAAAAAACCATTTGTTTGCTATGCCTCTCTTTACAAGTTCTGTGCTTCCGTCAAAGCAATGCAAAATTACTTTTTCTGTTTCAGCGTGTTCCAGGATATCGAAAACATCCTCTTCTGCTTTTCTTGAATGAACTATGACTGGCTTTTTTAGTTCCTTTGCGATTTTCAATGCTTTTTTGAATATTTCTTTTTGCTTTTCTGTGTTTTTGTCTCTATAATAATCAAGGCCAATCTCACCAACAGCAACAATCTTGTCCTTGTTTTCTTTTATGAAGTCAAAGCCATCATCAATAACCTCATTGCTTAGTTTTGCGCATTCTGTAGGATGCATTCCTAATGCTTTTTTGATGATTGGGCTGTTGAGTTCCATCACTGATTTGTTTGAATCAGGGCAGACGCCATTATTGATGATTACTTCAACACCAGCTTTTTCTGCTCTCTCAACAACAGACTTCGGACTATCGCAAAGATATAAGTGTGCGTGTGCGTCAACTAATAGTTTCATAGGGATACCAACACCAGTCCTGCAAGGACTACTAAGATAGCAATCTTTTGATGTAAAAGAATCTTTTCCTTTAATACAAACAATGCCAATAATACAGCTACTGCAGGGAATGCAGCGGATATTGTGGTTACAATTGAAACAAGATCAAATGCAAATCCAGCTCCAACAGACAGGAATGCAATGAATTCAAAGATTGCAACCAGCACTACAAGCAAAACAACATTTTTTACAGGTGAAAATATAGGTTTTGCTTTAGATAGCGCGATAGTGCTGAAGAGCAGAATCGTAACACACTTCACAAACAAGATAGGGAAAAGCCAACCAAGCTGTTTTGAGGTCATTCCAATCAAGAAAAACATAATTCCCCAGCTAATCAAAGCACCAAATGCGAACATTAATTCTTTACCAATCTTTATTTTCTTTGATTCAAGTGAAACAGCAATTGTTCCAATGATTATCAGTACAATTCCGGCTATCTGGAAATTAGTCAGCATTTCTTTTAAGAAAATTATACTAAATAATACAACGAGTACAGGATAGCTTGCAGCTACAGGCGCAACCAGAGATAACTTTCCAAGGGATAGGCCCTTGTAAAATGAAAGGATACCTGTTGCACAAAAAATGCCTGCAATAATTAGTGTTAGAATTTGATCTACTGAAAACTTTGGAATATCAACAAAGAACAGCAGGGAAGCCATCATAACAAGGCTAATCAGTTGTGCCCAAAAAGCCAGAACAAAGGCTCCTGTTTTGCTGACAGCCTTTTTTGCAAAAAGGTCAGATATGCCCCAGCCGAACATCGCCGCTAATCCCAAGATGATACCAATTGAAATGCTCATGGGTTGAGTGGAATTGGTGGGCTATATAAATTTATGCCAAAGGAAAACTTTAAATAGTGCCTTTCTTTCTTTTGGTGTGGTGATACTATGGCAATTGTAGGATTTAACTTTACAAAAATAAATGTTGAGAAAAAAGCCCCTATTACAGGGAAGATAAGCATAGACAATAATGTTGCAATCAAGAATGTTTCTGAGATAGACCTCGCTGTTGGTGCTGCAAAGCAAAAGGGCATTCAGGTTGTTTTTGAGTTTACCTCAAAATACAAGCCGGATATTGGCGGCATGCTCTTTTCAGGAGAAATTCTGTACATGGCAGAGCCAAAGAAGCAGGAAGAAATTCTAAAGGGATGGAAGAAGGACAAGAAGCTACCAAAGGAAGTAATGTCTGAATTGATTAATTCAGCGCTTTCCAGATGCAACATCGAAGCTTTGATCCTAAGCAGAGAAATAGCGCTGCCTCCACCAATACCTATGCCAAAGCTAACTGAGCAGGGTTAAACAAGCAGCTTTTTGGCAGTAGAACGCATTGGTTAATGCTGCTTTGAAAATAACTGAATTTTTTGAACCTTCATTATCTATTCTTTTTTTTGTTTCTTGTGATGTCCCTTGAACTGTTTTTCGGGATATATTAAGCATACCTGCAATTTCTCCTTGTTTATACCCTTCTGATTCCAACCCTAATATCTCGTATCTTCTTGGGTGTAGTGCGTCCAGTCTTGATCTTTCTTCAATCAATAATTGAACTAAGTTATCTTGCGTATATTCTGGATGCGTTCCATTGTTTCTGTTAGCAATGTTAAGTAATACAGAACTATCAATTTCTCCTGTTTCTACTGCCCTTCGCATGAGATGCGCTGTATTTTTTGCACCTACTTTTTCACGTGCGTTTTTTATATCTTCTTCTGCTGTTCTTGGACTTATTATTATCTGATCAGCCATTTGCGGTACTGAATAACCCGAAGCAAGCAGTTCTATTACTTCCTTTTCTCTTGGTGTAAACAGTTTTTTGGATTCAACAGGTTCTTCAAGGATTTCTTTTGTGTACAGTCCTTCTGTTTTTGAAAATCCAACAATCTTTTCAAGAGGAACACCTGTTATTGATGTAATGTACGTTGCAGAAGCAGCATTTGTTTCTTGTGTTGTGTTATGTATTTTTTTGTATAAGCAACTTAGAATTCCTTCTACAGCTCTCATTGATTTTCCTGTCTCTTTGCTAATCTGCTTTGCTGTATAACCCTCTGCTTTGAGGCCCAATATATTAGCTTTTTCAGGCGGTAGTGGTTCACACCAACAGTCATCAAACAAATTATCATCCAGATAACCTTCTTGGTGAGCTTTAAGTACCATTTGTGGCGGATTTTTTGCACCTAACTTTTTTTTAGCTTCATATATGTAACTTTGGACAGTTCTTACACTTCTTATGTTTAGTTGCTTAGCTATTTCTTTTTCATAATAACCCATAGCAACATGTTTAACAACTTCTATTTCAATAGGTTTAAGTTCAGCTTTCAATTCAACCCCGTTATTAATGACTGTTCTGTAGTAACTACTTTCGTTTCAAGTTTATAAACCTTTTGTTTTTTCCTGCACTCACCGAAAACTTTATGAATATCAGAACTACACCTTTTGGGAAGGTGATTACACATGGTAGAGAAAGAGCTAAAACTAAAGGTTGCAGAAGCAATACAGGATGATGTAAATAAGGGCATAGTCAGAATAGATACTGGATTCATGACTCAAATAGGAGTAAGGCCAGGGGATATTGTTCAGATTGAAGGCGAAAGACCTACTGTCAGTATTACTGATAGAGCTTATCCTGGGGATATTGGACTTAATATAATCAGAGTTGATGGTATCATAAGAAGAAACGCCAAGACAGGAATTGGCGAGACAGTAAAGGTATCCAAGGCAGATATTAAAGAGGCAAAAAAAGTTACTATTGCACCTGCAAGAAAGGGTGTAATGATAAGAGGTTCTTCTGATCTTTTCAAACAAGGACTGCTTGGCAGAGCCATGATGAAAGGAGACATAGTTTCTCTTGGCGGAACAACAAACAGAAAAACATCATTAAGCCATAGTCCATTTGAAGACATATTCAGAATGCTTGATGATGATGTAATGGGCTTTGGGTTTGGAGATGTAAAGTTTATTGTTGTTGACACAACACCAAAGCAGGCAGTTATTATAACAGACACAACAGAGGTTGTGTTCAATCCAGAAGCAGTTGAGGTAGTAGAAACCGCAGCTCCAGAGGTATCCTATGAAGATATAGGAGGCCTTGGTGAAGAGATAAGCAAAGTAAGAGAGATGGTCGAGCTACCGCTAAAACATCCAGAGATATTCGAAAGACTGGGTGTTGATGCGCCAAAAGGAGTTCTGCTTCATGGACCGCCTGGAACAGGAAAAACATTGCTTGCAAAAGCAGTTGCAAATGAAACAAATTCTCATTTCTTATTGATCAATGGGCCAGAGATAATGAGCAAATACTATGGTCAAAGCGAGCAAAACCTAAGAAAGAAGTTTGAAGAGGCGCAAAAGAATGCACCTTCAATAATATTCATTGATGAGATAGATGCAATTGCTTCAAAGAGAGAAGAGGTTCATGGAGAGGTAGAGCGAAGAGTTGTTGCACAGCTACTTGCATCAATGGATGGACTAAAAAGCAGAGGAAAGGTTGTTGTTATTGCAGCATCCAATGTTCCGAATCTTCTTGACCCTGCACTAAGAAGACCTGGAAGGTTTGACCGCGAGATAGAGATTGGTGTACCAGGAAAAGCAGGAAGACTTGATATTCTAAAGATTCATACAAGAAACATGCCTCTTGCAAAGAGTGTTAATCTAAAAGAGATAGCAAACATCACGCACGGATTTGTCGGAGCAGATCTTTCAGCACTGGCAAAAGAAGCAGCAATGATAGTCCTAAGAAAAGTACTGCCAGATTTGAAATTAAAAGAGGATGAGCCAATACCTAAAGAGCTGCTAGAGAAACTCATGATTACAAAGAAGGATTTCAGAGAGGCACTGAAGGTTGTAAGACCATCAACAATGAGAGAGGTTCTTATTGAATCTCCGAATGTAAAATGGGAGAATGTTGGTGGACTTGGAAACGCAAAGCAGCAGCTGATCGAGGCAGTAGACTGGCCTCTGCAGCATCCAGATTCTTTCAAAAGACTTGGTGTAAAACCACCAAGAGGAATACTTATCTATGGAGCACCTGGAACAGGAAAAACGCTGCTAGCGAAAGCAGTTGCAACAGAGGCAGAAGCAAACTTCATACCTGTGAAAGGACCTGAACTGTTAAGCAAATGGGTTGGTGAATCAGAAAAAGCAGTAAGGGAAATATTCAAAAAAGCGAGACAATCAGCACCGACAATCATTTTCTTTGATGAAATAGATTCATTGGCACCAAGAAGAGGCATTAGTGCGGATAGTCATGTTTCTGAAAGGGTTGTTAATCAATTGCTGACAGAGATGGACGGCCTTGAAACAATGAATGATGTTGTTGTAATGGCAGCAACAAACAGACCTGACATGCTTGATACCGCATTATTGAGACCAGGAAGATTCGACAGATTAGTTCTAACAGCAATTCCTGATGAAAAAACAAGATTAGAAATATTCAAAGTGCACACTAAGAAGATGCCACTCAAGAACGTGACTCTTGATGCTCTTGCAAAGAAAACAGAAGGCTATGTTGGAGCAGACATAGAAGCAGTGTGCAGAGAAGCAGCAATACTTGCTTTGAGAAAAGACATAAACTCAAAGGATGTTCTGCTTAAACACTTTGATGAGGCATTAGAGATTGTAAAGCCATCTGTAACAAAGGAGATTGAGGGAAACTATAAAGAAGTAGCAGAGACATTTACACAAAAAAGAGCTAAAGGCATGAAAGAGGAGAAGCCTAGCTATATGGGATAAAATGTTTAATCCATTTTCACCAGCACACGAAAGAAAGATACGCGCACTTCATGTAATTCTGCATAAATACCATGCAATACTTGAAGACCAGCACAGAGTCAAGGCTGCTGCACACCACTATTTAACAATAGAGGAAAGAGTGAAGCATCTTCAGGAACACCTCAAGCACATAGAAAGAACCGAGGACAAGAAACGGGCCTTGGAACATATTAACGAACTTCTAAATGAGGAAAAAAGAGTTTCTAATGAACTACATTCTGCAATAAAAAAAGCTGCTGAAGATGAGAACGCAGAAAAGAGAGCAGCAAGGAAAGCATTGCAAGGAGCAAGATGAGTACAAAGCCAGGTGATAGAGTAGAGGTGAAAACAAAAGAGGAAACTGTTGAAGGTATCCTCATGCCAACTCCTGAGATGGAAGCAGGAACTGTGATAATCAAGCTGGATAACGGGTATAATATTGGGATAGACGAAAAAAATGTCGAAAATATTTCTCTGATTGAACCTTACAAAGAAGCAAAGCCAAAAACAGAAAAGGGCGAGCAGAAGAAAGGGCTTCCAGTGATTTCTATTTTGCACACCGGAGGAACAATTGCTTCAAAGGTTGACTACAAAACAGGAGGAGTAATTGCAAAGTTCTCTTCTGGCGAGCTGCTTAATCTTTTCCCAGAGCTAAAAAAGATTGCAAACATTAATTCAAGGCTTGTAGCAGGAATGCAATCAGAGATGATACGTTTTCCACATTATAATATCATTGCAAAGGAGATCAAGAAAGAGATTGACAAGGGTGTTGACGGGATAATCTTGACGCACGGCACAGATACGCTGCATTACACAAGCGCAGCACTATCATTTATTCTAGAGGACTTGTCTGTTCCAGTTATTTTAGTAGGTTCGCAAAGAAGCTCAGACAGAGGAAGTTCTGATGCAGCATTGAATCTTTTATCAGCAGCACAATTCATAGCAAACTCTGATTTTGGCGATGTAGCAGTCTGCATGCATGAAACTGCCAGCGATACATCCTGCATGATTCTCCCTGCAACAAAGAACAGGAAGATGCACACAAGCAGAAGGGATGCATTCAGGCCAATAAACACAACAGCAATTGCAAGAGTAGAATATCATGATAAACAGATATCATTCATAAAAAAGGATTACAATAAAAAAGACAATACAAGAAAACTGAATCTTAAGCTGATCAATGAAAAAATTAAGGTTGGATTGCTGAAGACACACACAAACATGCTTGCAGAACAATTTTTAGCATACAAGAACTATGATGGCTTGGTTGTAGAGGGCACAGGTTTGGGTCATATTCCAAATGAAGAGATAGATGAATTCACAAAAGAGAACAAGAAAATAAATGATGCGGTTGCAGAAATGATAAAAAACGGGCTAATTGTTGTCATGGCACCTCAAACAATCTATGGCAGACTGCAAATGAATGTCTACACTCCACAGCGTGAGATACAGCAGATTGGAGTTTTAGGGCATCTAAGCGACATGACACCTGAAACAACTTTTATCAAGCTTGCATGGCTCCTGAGCAACTACAAAAAGAGCGAAGTGAAGGAGCTCATCACAAAGAATATACGCGGCGAAATATCCGAGAGAACAGAGAAGGAAACATTTCTGATATAGAGATAAGCTTTAAATAACAGTTAATTCTTTCTTGTGGTATGACTGATTACGAAGCATTAGGATTAAAGTGCGGTATTGAGATTCACCAGCAGATAGAGGGCAAGAAATTATTCTGCAATTGTCCGACTCTTATCAGGGATGACCAGGCCGACATTGTAGTAAACAGACGATTAAGAGCATCTGCAGGAGAGACCGGAGAGGTAGATGTTGCTGCAGCTCACGAAGCAAAGAAAGAGAAGTACTACATTTACAATGCTTATTCTGACACAACATGCCTTGTTGAACTGGATGCAGAGCCAATACACGCAATGAACAGAGATGCGCTTGATGTTGCATTGCAGGTTTCGCTTCTTTTGAATGCAAAGATTGTTGACAGCATACAGGTGATGAGGAAGACTGTTGTTGATGGAAGCAACACATCAGGTTTTCAGAGAACAGCACTTGTTGCAACAAACGGCTTTGTTGAAACAAGTAAAGGAAAGGTTACTATTCCTGCAATTTGCATAGAAGAAGAGGCTGCAAAGATAGAACAGAGAACATCAGAGTGTGATATTTACAATTTGTCAAGATTAGGAATACCGCTTGCAGAGATTGGAACCGGGCCTGACATAAGGAGCCCTGAGCAGGCAAAAGAGACTGCAGAAAAACTTGGCATGATCCTTAGAAGCACAGGAAAGGTGAAAAGAGGCTTAGGAACAATAAGACAGGATGTAAATGTTTCAATTAAAGGCGGAGAAAGAATAGAGATCAAGGGAGCACAAGAGCTAAGATTGATTCCAAAGTATGTTGAGTACGAGGTTTTGAGACAGAAAACTCTTCTTGAAATAAAAGAACAGCTTGGAAATGTTAAGCAGACAGAAAAGGTTGTTGATATCTCTGAGCTGCTGAAAGATTCAGATTCAAAAATCATCAAGAGCACATTTGCAAAGCAAGGAGTTGTGCTTGCAGTAAAGCTAAAGGGCTTTGCAGGATTTGTTGGCAAGGAAGTACAGCCTGGAAGAAGACTCGGAACAGAGTTCTCTGACTATGCAAAGGTCAGTGCAGGTGTAGGAGGAATATTCCACTCAGATGAGATGCCTGCTTATGGAATTACTGAAGATGATGCAAAGAAAATCAAGAAAAAGCTTGGCTGCAGTGAGAAGGATGCATTTGTAATGGTTGCAGATAAGAAAGCTAAGGCAGTTAAGGCTATTGAAGCAGTACTTCTCAGGGCAAATCTTACTTTTGAAGGGATTCCAAAAGAGGTTCGCAAGGCAAACCCTGACGGAACAACATCTTTCATGAGACCAATGCCGGGTGCTGCCAGAATGTATCCAGAAACAGATTGTGTTGCGATAATGCCTGACATCAGCAAAGTAAAGATCCCAGAGCTTATCACAGAAAAGGCAGAGAAGTACAAGGGCCATGGACTTAGCGGAGAGCTTGCAAAGCAGCTCTCAAAGTCAAACAAAACAGAGTTCTTCGAGGGCTTGGTTGAAAAATACAAGAATGTTGACAAGGGAGTCATAGCAGCAACTTTATTGACAACAGGAAAGGAGATAAAGAAGCGTTACAATCTTGATGCCAGCAAGCTGTCTGATGATGATTTTGAAAAGGTTATTGAGCAGCTGGACAAAAAATCAATCTCAAAGGAAGCTGTTCTTGAAATCCTGGTTCTTGTTGCAAAAGGAGAAAAGATAGATGACTCAATAAACAAGTTCAAGAAGCTTTCTGACAAGGAACTTGAAGCAGAGATTGACAAGATAATCAAGGCAAACAAGGGTCTGCCTCCAAACGCGCTTATAGGCAAAGCAATGGGTCAATTACGAGGAAGAGCAGACGGTAAAAGCATAGTGGAAATGCTCAAGAAAAAGGGATAATTTTATAAATCAAACTCGAATTCTTAAGTTCACGCCTCCGTAGCATAGTAGCCATTGCGGCAGACTTGTAATCTGCAGGTCGTGAGTGCAACTCTCACCGGAGGCTTTTATTTTCTAAATCAGCAAATTAAGAACCTTGGCTCCCATTGAAAGGAACATTATGAAATTAAAGATAAGGCTTGTTATGATGTAAAAAATTGACACGCTCTTCATTTCCATGTCTCCAACTACAAAGTGGAAGCTCTGAGAAATAACAAGCTTAAAGATTGTTGCACCCATTCCAACAACAAGAATAGGAAGATGCGCGAAGTTGCCAACAAAAGCTCCAACCACACCCATTGCTATTGCGTATAGCCATGCGCTTAATCCAATGCTTTTTGCAATAATCTCAGATGCAAGCGCAGTGCTTATGCCAAAAAGGATGCCTATAACTGGGTTGTATGAAATACTAACCAGAACTGTGCAGAACGTTACCAGTTCTACTCCGATAAAAGGCATTCCAATCTTGGATCTGTATGCTGTTGAAAAGCTTGCAATAAAAAAAAGAACAACTAGCTGAATAGCTGCCAGTACGGTTTTTGCAAAGAAAATTGAAAGAAGCACGAAAAGCGCAATGAAGAGTAATGATAGGATCTTATTTGATGAATAGAACTTCTTAACCGTTCCAGTAAGGCGTTTCATGGGTCTTTTCCAGAGTTAGCAAGCCAGACTTTTAGTTTACCCCCTCCAAACAGCGGGGTTTCAAGTCAAGTATTTCAATCTTTTGTTCTTCTGGTCTTTCTTTCTAGTATTCGTTTGACAGACAGGATTTCAAACAGGTTGGTATAGCTTATGCCTGCCAGATGGTGACCTGATGTTAAGACCACTCTGTCCTTTTTGTTGATAAGCTTTTTTTGGTAGCATACTCTGACCAAATGGTGTACCATCTCGTAAAGGCTTTTAAACTGCTTCTTTTCAAGCGTGGGGAAGACTCCCCAGCTTATCTGCAGTTGCCTGACAACTTTGATGTTGTTGGTAAAAGCGAGTATCGGACACTGTGGCTTGTATCGTGAAACCTTTCGTGCAGTAAAGCCTGAAACTGTAGGTGCAATTATGGCATCTACATCCAGTATTTTTTGTGCAAATGCTGCAACTCTAGTGATAAAGGAGCTTATCACCATTTTTTCCATTTCTTTTGGTATTTTAAGAGACTTATCCATGTTATGCTTCACCAATGGATCATATTCCTTTGCAATGGTGGCCATAATTCTTACTGATCCAACAGGGTATTTTCCAACGGTAGTTTCTCCGCTAAGCATGACTGCATCTGTGCCCTGAATGATTGCCTGCGCAACATCATTTACTTCAGCTCTTGTCGGCTGGGCATTATCTTTCATGCTTTCAAGCATTTGTGTTGCAACAACAACAGGTTGTCCAAAGTGATTGCAGATGCGTATGATGTCAAACTGAAGCCTAGGTATCTTTTCCAGGGGCATCTCAACACCGAGATCACCCCGAGCAACCATTACACCATCAGACTCATCGATTATTTCTCTTATGTTTTTAACTGCAGAAGGATTCTCAATTTTTGATATTATCCTTATGCTGGATTTATGTTTTTTTAGGAGTTCTTTGAGTTTAATAACATCCTTGCTGTTCCTTACAAAAGAAGCAGCAATAAAATCAACATTGTTTTTTATACTAAAAAGGATGTCCTGTTTGTCTTTCTTTGAAAAAAACGGAACCTCAACATGGTGACCGCGTATGGTCACTTTTCTGCTTGGAGTAATAATGCCGCTGTTAGCAATCCTGACAACAAGGCCGCTCTTGCGTTTTTTTATTACCTTTAGTTCAATCAGGCCGTCATCCAGAAAAATAGTGGTGCCCCGGTCTACTTTGTAAATTGCAGGATAAGATACTGATATCCTCTTGTTGTCACCAATGACCTTTTTGCTTGTCAGCTCAAGCAGCTGGCCCTTAACCAGCTTTACAGAGTTTCCCTTTATTCCACCAGTTCTTATTTCAGGCCCCTTTGTATCAACCATTATTGCTATTTCAGGGCTGACTTTGCGAATGTTTTTGATTACTTTCTTGAAATAACCATGATTGCCGTGTGAGAAATTAAGCCTCGCAATATTCATGCCTTCTTTGTGCATTTTTTTTATAGTGGCTACACTGTCAGAAGAAGGTCCTATTGTTGCAATTATCTTTGTGAACTTTGTCATTTTAACTTTATTGATAGCATACTATGCTTAAATACTTTTCTAGAAAGTTTTATTAATAGGACTTGCTCAAAAAGTGGTACATGAAAGCGTGGCTTCATAAAATTGAGGTAATTGTAGACAAGCTTGTTCCATACATGCTTGTTTTGCTATTGTTTATCATAATTTTAGAACTTGGTTTTCATGATATAGCAGAGCACTACCATCTTTATCTTGAGATTGGGGATGGTCTTGTTATTGGGGTTTTTGTTATTGATCTGATATTCAAGTACATACGAATAAGAAAGATATCTACATTCCTGAAAAAGTGCTGGCCAGACATCATTGCAGTTTTCCCTTTCTTTCTTATGTTCAGAGCGCTTGAGGGAGTTATTGGGATTTTTTCAAGGACTGCTGGAGAGGGTGTCTCAACTGCGCAGAGCATGATTCATGAGGGCCTGGCAACTGAAAGAGAGGCAGCAAAGGTTATAGAGGGCATTGAAAAAGAAGGTGCAAGGGCTGGAAAGATAAGCAGAACACAGAAGCTGTATCGTTTCATAAGGCCAATCCTGAGAGCCCCACGATTTCTGAAAGTACTGCCCTTTTTTGAGAGGCCAACAGGAGACCATCATTTGCATGAGTCTAAAAAGAAACGCAAAAAATAGAATTTATATAAAAAAGCCTAATTTATATATGATTTAATAGAAACATTTATAGTTTCATATAGCTTACTATTCACTAATGCACCTAGATATGTCAAAGATAAAACTACCTGCTGAAGGAATAACAATCAGTAACAGCCTGAAGTATTTCATGGCAATACTGATTGTAATCTTAATCCTTGATCTTTTGTTAGGTCCTAAACTGAAGTATCTCAGTGTAGTTCTTGTATTTATCATAATTGGGGCAGCATCAACATTCTACTATCGCTTTTTTGAGTGGCCTATAGGCTTTGAACTTGTGAAGCTTGTTACAATACTCAGTGTTGTTGCATATTCTCCAACAGTGGGGATCCTTGTTGGATTGATAAGCACAATACTAGGAAGAATAATCTCTGGATCAATGAATCATAGAGCCCTGGTTTCATTGTTGGGCATAGTTGTTCTTGCAGTGCTTGCGAGCGTATTTTCATCTATGATGGAAATAATGTGGCTTGGAATCTTTCTTGTAGTGTTGTATCAAATTATTGTAAGGCCGTTTAATGTTATAATGGGAGACAGTATACTTTATGCCAGTTTAAATGCCGGAACAAACATAATATTCAATGTTATACTATTCTCAAAGGTTGCACCTTATTTGCTCCCAATAATAACTGCATCATAAAAAATTTTTTAAATAAAGGCATTTAAGGAACTATTATGACTACAGATATATCCAAAAAATATGAAGTTCTTAAAAAGAAATACAAGCTACCTGACTTTGACTGGCTTGATCAAGAGTTCAACCTGGCTTCTATAGAAAAAGATAAGTTTCTTCTAAGGGATATACGGAGCAAGATAATAAGTGTAATTGACAATCTTTGCGATATCATAGGAAATGTTCTGCAGCCTGAGGGCAGCATCGCAGGGCTGTGCGAGAGCAGGGTCCTTGATGATGCAGGGAAAAACCAGGTTTTTTCTGCGTACAAGAAGCTGATGAGCATCAACAGAAAAGCTTTAGAGATATCAATAAGAAATGAAGAGAGCTCTGATGCAGAATTCATCAAAGAGGCATCTGATTTCTGGAAGAACTTCAAAGGAGAACTGATTCCAATAATAAAAAAGCTCCAGGATTCCTGGGAAAATGACACAGAACAAAACGACAAGTTGGGTTATCTGGGGTGAATAGATGAGTATTTATTTGGCATTCGGACCGCAGATACCTTTGGAAAACACAATGTATGATTCTTTTATAGATCCAGCGTCACCTACACATTCTATTGCTACGCAGGTGCTAAAAGAAGCAAAACCTGTACTGGGGTATGACCCTGTAGAAAAGGTAAGATGGGCTACAGAACAAGAACTTCAGAGCACAGTAAACATACAGCCGAATAACTTCATAGTCAATGAAATCTGCCGCAGAGCATTTATGGAAAAGATACCTGAAGGGTCTATTTCAGGGGTATTTGGCCAGTCACTTGGCGAATACAACGGGCTTCTTGCAGCGGGGGTTAGTGATTTCCAGACAATGCTTGACTTGGTTAAGGCAAGGGCAAAAGCAATGGGCAAACATTTTTATGACAATGAAGGAAAAAGCGACTTTTGTTTGGGTATTATTTCTGGAATGTCTGAGGCAGGGACAAACGGACTGGAATGGATATGTCAAGAAACAGGAACATACATTTCAAATATTAATAGAAGCTTTGATGATACTGAAGAACAAAAGAACAATGTCATGACAATTGCAGGCACTAACCAGCGTGTTGCATGGACAATTGACCTTGCAAAAGCCAGAGGAGCAAGGAGAGTAAAACGCCTAGATGATTACAATATTGCATACCATGCCCCGATTGTCGAGATGCTGAGGGCTGCTGATGATTTTGGAAAGGCAGTTTCCAAGTTCTCCTTTGGAGACCCTACTATTCCTGTGTACAGGAATGTTGATGGTGATATTCACATACGTTCTGAAATGGAAAAAATACTGGTTGATCATCTGATAAACTATGTGCTGCTTAGCTGCTATGAAACAGTAAGGCCTTACAATTTTCCTGATGGAACATCTTCTACAATAAAAAACAGAGGCATAATTCAAAGTATAGTAGACTTAGAAGACGATGTTGCCCAAATATTTGGCCTTGGCCGCGGAACAAACTCATTCACAAAATATTTTAAGCAAGAAGGCACAGATATTATCTTGGCAAATTCTCCACAAACCCTGCAGAAGATATCACCTGAATAATTCTTTCACAACGACTGTTGCATAGCTGCCTCTTGGTAAGAAGAATGAGACTGTGCACTGCTTCTTTCCTTTGTTGAGATCATCATCTTCGAGTTCTCCTATCTTGAGATCCTTTATGTCTGCAAAGAGGAATCTCTGGCCGCCTTCTGAGCTTAGCTCTGGAATGCTCTTAACAATAAAGCTTCTCATAGTAAGTCCTTCTTTCTTTAGAATCTTGTTGACTGTTTCTTCAATTTCTTTGTTGTTGAACTCTGTTGCAAAGCCAACAATAGGCAGCTCCATGTTTTTATTTCTGTTTTCAAAGTGCCTTGCTGTCTCATTCCATATCCTGCTCTGGATTGCATGAATGTAAAGCATAAGAATCTTCTTTGGTATTGTGCGGAGCGCTCCTATGTAATCCGTTGGATGCTCTTTGAGATAGTTTGCAACTATTTCCTCGGTTTTTCCGTTTCCTTTGAGAACAATCTCAACAGCCTTCTTGAAGTCATTGCATATTATTTCCTTGCCAATCCGGTCATTATTGCTGCTGAATCGCTGTGAATCAAAGTAATTTGTTATTTTGTCGATTCTTTTTGTCTTTTTTTCGATATTCCTTATTCTTATTGTGAACTTGTTGCCTTCAAGGTCGCCAAGCGAAATAGGAATATCACCAAATCCAAGAGTTTCAATAGAAATTTCCTTTAGCTTTACGCTATTTATTCTTCCAAGCACAGAAACAACCTGAGAGGTTATAGCATGCCTGTCTTTTGAGCCGGCATAACCAAACTTCTTTCTTTCTATCTTAAGATAGTTTGATAACAGATGAATCGCGTTCTCTGTTGTAAAATCCTTTTTTCTCAGAGTAAAGTATGTGAATCTTCCTGTTTTTCCCGGCTTAACAGAGCTGACTTCATCAACAATGAAATCTTCAGGGATGTGCTTTATTTTATAGGTCATATAGTGTGGTAAAAATGTCTTGTATTAAAGTCTTTTTGCAAATCTTTATAAAAATGGTCAGAATATCCTTTTCAGATGGAACTTGGAAAGCATGTTTTCAATAAGGTGCAGCTGCACTACAAGAAGATACTTATTGCACTTGTGATACTACTTGTCATAAATCTTATTCTTGGTCCGAAATTCAAGTTTATTGTCCTGTTCATCATATTTACACTAATAGGTGCTTTTTCAACCTTTTACAAGAACTATCTTGAGGGGCCTATAAACTTTGAGCTTGTAAAGCTTGGTGCAATAATGATGACTGTTGCGTATAATCCTATTGCAGGGATATCTGTGGGCATTATTGCTTCTGTGATGGGCAAGATACTGACAGGCAAAGTAGATCAGACAATTATTATGTCAATTGTCGGCATAAGTGTTATTTGTGTTATAGCAGGATTCTTTCAAACGCCAGATATAGTTCTGCTTGGAATAGTTCTCACAATTGTATACTATGTGGTTATTTCACCATTTATTATAATGATGGGGGGCAGTGTATGGTATGGTGTCATATACATAGCAACAGATGTCATCTTTAATATTTTCATCTTCATGAGATTCGCTCCTTTTATATATGAAGCCATAACATAGTGTTTTCGTAACTTTTTTATATCAAATCTATTAATTTTAGTCTCATGAGCCTGTAGCGCAGCCTGGAGGCCTTTTGGTCGGGTAAACAGCGCGAAAGCCTCCTAAGCTTTAGGTCCCGGGTTCGAACAGATTTTTGCGAAAGGCAATATTATCGAAAGTCCCGGCAGGCTCGTTTCAGAAAAAACAAAAATGAAATCAAAAAAAACAAAACAAGGATATGTAATAAGGCTTGAAAGCGGTGAGCGTGTAATGGACAGCATAACCACCTTTTGTCTAACAAATGGTATAGAAGGTGGGTATTTTTGGGGTATAGGTGAGGCAAGTGAGGCAGAGCTAATGCACTATTGTCATACGACAAAGAAATACTCATCAAAAAGAATTGTTGCGCCATTGGAGATAGCTTCACTCACTGGAAATGTTTCTGTGATGGATGGTGAGTGGGTAGTGCACGCACATGGTGTAGTTGCTGATGTAACCATGCAGGCATTTGCAGGTCATCTAAAGGAAGCCATTGTTTCGACGTCTTGTGAGATAGTCCTTGTGAGAATTGAAGATACAATAAGAAGAATCCACGACGAAAAGTTAAACCTTAACTTGTTGGATGTATAAAACATGAAAAAGTATTTTTTCGCCGCATTGTCAGTACTTTTAGGTATCATACTGTTTGTTGCGGCGATTGGTTATGCTGGTTTAGAAAACATTCTGGGCACATTCAAGTCATTTTCTCCTCTCTTTCTTTTGTTGTTCCTTTTTGTTTCTTCATCAGTGCATTTAATTTCAGTTTATAAGTGGAGGTTAATACTTATTTCGCAGGGATATAAAATTCCTTTTCGTAATCTTCTTTTTTATAAAATAATGGGATATACCATAAGCTATTTGACTCCTATGGCTAGGATAGGTGGTGAACCATTAAGAGCATATATGCTTAAGAAGCACCATGGAATAAGAATGACTAAAGGGCTTCCTTCAATTCTTCTTGACAAGTCAATTGAGACAACGGTTCACATATTGATTGGAGGTCTGATTCTAATTTCTATTATATTTATAAGTGACTGGTCCAATGAATTTAAGCTGTTTTTTGCAGGAATACTTATATTTTTGATACTGCTGTTTAGCCTTTTCTATTATAGGCTTTTAAAGAAAAGAGGCGTTTTCTCAACATTGTTCTCTATTATTTCCAAACTTACAAACTTTAGGTTATTCAAGCGGCTTTTAATAAAATTGAGTAAGATAGATGCTGCGCTGTCTGAATTTATGTGTACTGGCAGAAAATGTCTCTATCAGGTTATACTGCTGACTTGCGTTCAATGGGTTTTGTTTTTTGTTGAGATAAAGTTCGCACTTTTTGCGATTGGTTATGATGCCTCGCTGCTTCAGGTGTTTGCGGTGGTTGTATCTGTTACACTTGCAGGAATGCTGCCTGTGCCTGCTGCGCTTGGTGTGCTTGAAGCAAGCCAGTTTTCTGTTTTCAAATTGCTGGGTCAAAACCCTCATCTGGGTGTTGTACTGTCTCTTGTTGTAAGATTCAGGGATTCAATATGGATTCTTTCTGGACTGGTTCTACTCTCGCACGAGGGTATTAACGTATTAGAAGCTATTACTAATAGGCTTAGTAAAAAATAACAAGAAAAAAATTCTTTTTTTCCTTAGTATGCTTCGAACTTCTCTTGGAATAGTTCTACTTCTGGTGTGAAGTCCTTAAGCTCAAGGTATTTTTTTATCATTCCCTGAAATTTGTATGCTTCCCTGTAGATTTCTTTCTTGTGCTCGTCAAGATTTTTTCTTAAGAGCCTCATTCTGTAGAAATTGTCAATTAGCTTTAGAATAGGAGATGTACCCCATTCAGGGAGCTCAACGCGGGTGTTTATAGTGACTTTCAGCTCACAGTGCTGTACTTTTATCTTTTTTCCCTTGTGCATTAGCTCCATATCTGTTATTTGAATAACATTGATGTCAACATCCATGTAATATGTGTAATAAGGATTGCCTGTCTTCCTCATAAGGCGCCACCAGATTCTTAATTCACGTTCATTTGGGCCTTTATTTGTTCCTTTTCTTTCAAGATATAGTGTTTCCTTAGAGGCATAATCATCTCCCTTCAGATCAGTCCATCCCTCCTCAATAAGATAATAGTGCATAACTCTGTATAGATACTGGATTACAAGGACCTCTCTGAAAGTTACTTCTAACTGTGGTAGAGCTATAACTACTGCCATACCCCCTATATCAGTATACAAACTTATAAACCTTTCGAAAACTTTTTTATATTCCTGTGAATTATTTTCTCTAAAATGCTAATAGGAGTAGTAGGAAAGGCAAATGTTGGAAAGAGTACTTTTTTCAAGGCAGCAACTTTAGCAGAGGTAGAGATAGCAAACTATCCTTTTGCGACAATTAAGCCAAATCATGGAGTAGGATTTGTTAAGATTGAGTGTGCTGAAAAGCATTTTAATGTTACGTGCAATCCAAGAGTAGGTTACTGCATTAATGGAAAACGCTTTGTTCCTGTTGACATGCTTGATGTTGCAGGGCTAGTGCCTGGAGCACACGAAGGCAAGGGAATGGGAAACCAATTCCTGGACGATCTTAACCAAGCAGATGCACTGATTCACGTTGTTGATATATCCGGCAGCACAAATGAGAAGGGCGAATCAGTTGGCCCTGGGAAGCATGATCCTGTAATCGATGTAAGATTTCTTGAGATAGAGCTTGACATGTGGTATCTAAACATGCTGAAAAAAGCATGGGACAAATTCGTGAGGCAGCAAAGCCAAGAGAATAGTGATATAGAAAAAGCGCTTCATAAGCAGTTTGCAGGTATTGGTGCAAATGAAAACATGATTATGGATACATTAATCGAGCTTGAACTTAATGAAAAAAAGCCAATAACCTGGTCTGAGGAGGAGATAAAGAGCTTTGCAGTTTCTCTAAGAAAAAAGACAAAGCCAATGATTATTGCTGCAAACAAGATAGACCTCCCAGGAGCCAGTGAAAATTATGAAAGAGTAAAAAAGGAGTTTCCTGATTCAGTTATTCTACCATGTTCAGCAGAGTCTGAATTAGCATTAAAAGAGGCAGCAAAGCATGAATTGATAAAATATCTGCCAGGCACTAATGATTTTGAGATAGCTGATGACAGCAAGCTTAGTGATAAGCAGAAACAGGCCCTAGAATTCATCAAAAAAGAGGTTCTAGTTAAACACAAATCTACAGGTGTTCAGGAGATAATCAATTCTGCTGTTTTTGATGTTCTGAAATACATTGCAATTTTCCCTGGCGGAGTAAATAAGCTGGAGGACAAGGATGGAAATGTGCTGCCTGACTGCTTTTTGCTTCCAGAGAACTCAACTGCGCTTGACTTTGCATTCAGGATTCACACAGACATCGGCAATGCATTCATAAAAGCAATTGATGTGAAGACAAAGCGGACTGTTGGAAAAGAGCATCCCCTAAAAACAGGTGATGTAATAGAAATCTGTGTTTAGAACTATTCTTTCTCTTTTGTGCCTATGCCGAAGCTTCTTATGACATCAATGATGTATTTTCCGTCATCAACCTTGTAGATCAATGGCTCTTTCTTGAAGAGCTGAACAAGGTCAAGCTCGTATTTTCCTGGCTTTAGAATTCTTATTGATTCAAGGTCAAGGACAACTGGCTCGTTTGCACCTATTTCACTACCAAGGATATCAAATACATCCTCTTCTATCTGTTTTTTCTCAGTAGTTGTCAGGTTTGCTGAAAGAGCCTTTATTTTCTTCAGTTTCTCTTTCTTTATGTAGAAAAAGAGCCTTCCGCCGCACTTGCAGCCTGTAAGTATCTCTTTAGAACCGTCATCATAGAACTTGTTACATCTTACGCATTGGTGTGGCATTTTACTTTTTCTTCTCTACTTCTTTTATCAAATTATCAAAATCCTTTTTTTCTACAGTTATATTTCTTATGTATGGCAGGCTTGTGATAATCAGCACAAGGAATGCCATGCATATCAGGATCAAAAAGTTTGTCAGTTCAAGGTATCTTGTTACTAATCCCACAACAGAAATTAGCAGGAAAAGGAGATACATTGTTATGCCCTTGTCAAGTATGAGCTTGCTTTCCTCCCTACTCATTCTTGCTTTTTCTATCTTTAGAGCGATAAGCTTATCAGATATTTGACTAGTCATACCTTACCTTTTTCTCTTTTTTTTCCCCTTGGACTTTTCAATACCTTTTCTGCTCTCTTCTATCAAAAGTTGTATCTTATGCGGATCTTTCTTTATTTCCTTTATTATTGTTGCAGGACCAATTATTGTAAGGCCCTGTCTCTCACCAAGAAGCATGTCAGCAAGGCCACCCTTGACCTTTCCCATGAAACCAGATATCTTTTTCTCAGATGAAATAACAGAGATCTCAACACCCCTGAATTTGTCATCTATTTCTTCCATTGTTTTCTTGATAAGTTCTGCCTCTTCTTTTCTGTTGAGTTTTCCTTCAAGAAGAACAATGCTCTCTGCTTTGACAATGTCTATCAGCTTTCTTAGCTTATCATCTTCTGAAAGCCCTTCAATTTCCACATATGGTACGAATTGAAATGTTAACATTTTAACCTGCTATAGCAAAAAGCGCCTCATAAAATTTATCTACATTGTTCCCGAACTTTGCTGATATTCCAACAACATCATACTGCGGGAATGCTGCCTGAACCTTTTTGATATCTGCCTTTTTCAAATCAACTTTGTTGGCAACAATAAGAACAGGAATATCTCTTGCCTGAAGATTACCTATGATTGTGATGTTTACTTGTGAGTAAGGATCCTTTGTTCCGTCAAGAACAACAATAACAGTGTCCATGTCATCAAGCCATTTTATAGAGTCAATAACACCCTTTGTTGCCTCTTTTGCCCTTTTCTTAGCATCCTTAACATTCATGCCTGCTTTTACAAAATCCTCATAATCAATCTTTGTTGCAATACCTGGTGTGTCAACAAGGTTGAAGGAGAGTTCTTTTCTGCCTGATTTAATGTTAATCTGTTCCTTAATCTGTATCTCTCGTGTTTCGTGAGGCATATTAGAAACAGAGCCCATCTCCTCACCAAGCCAGTCCTGACATATTCTATTAGCTAGGGTTGTTTTACCCCCGTTTGGCGGCCCATAAAGGCCGAGCTTTATATGCTTCTTTTTCCTGAAAAGGTCCCTGAAGACCTTAGAGATAAACTTCTTGATGAAATTCATTTTCTTAATAAAAATACTTGAGAGTATTAATATAAAAAGCTTTTGTTTACAAACCTTTAAATAGCATAAGTACACAGAAATACATATGAATGACGTAGTGCATGCAGACATACTTAATGTTCTTAGGGAGTGTAGGAAAATACTGAAAAATGGCGATGCTCTGCGTCTTAGGGAGCTAAGTAATCACACAATACACAATGCTTCTATTTTTCAGGATGAGGATTCTCTGTCTATAGCAGTTGTTGTCTACTCAATATCCAAGATACTTGAACGCAATGGAATTGACAAAGAAAAGATAGCCAGCATGTTCCTTAAAGCCTCCTTTTTTCTTGAGAAGAATGATGAAAAGGGTTACAGAAAGGTCACAAAGGATATTCTTAAGTTTATTTCACGAAAGGATTCAAAGCTTCGTATTTACATAGAAGAGGTTGTCAGGCAGGCAGAGATAAAAAAAGGCACAGGTCTTTTTGCACACGGAATCTCGGTTGCACAGGCTTCATTTCTCCTTGGCATCTCACAGTGGGAGCTGATGAACTACATTGGAAAGACAAGGATCACAGATGAGTTTCCTGAGGGAATGAATGTACAAAAACGTTTAGACTTTGCAAGGGGGATTTTCAAATGAAGGCTTTAATCTTTGATTCAGGTCCATTGATAAGCCTTACAATGAATAATCTTCTCTGGCTTCTTGAGCCGATGAAGAAATCTTTCGGAGGAGAGTTTTATGTTACTGAGTCAGTAAAAAAAGAGCTTGTTGACAAGCCGCTTTCAACAAAGAGGTTCAAGTTCGAGGCACTGCAGATACAGCGCTACATAAGCAACGGGATTATAAAGGTAATCAAGAACGAGGAAACAAAGGAAGAAACAGTGAACCTTCTTGACTTGGCTAACAAGTGCATTATGGCAAAAGGAAACTTTGTAGATATTGTTCATTACGGCGAGATTGCATGCCTTGCAGCAGCGCTGAAGTTTAATGCAAGTGCAGTTGTTATAGATGAAAGGACAACAAGGAAGCTCATAGAGTCGCCAAACAAACTGGTCAAGCTGATGGGAAATAGATTGCATACAGACGTGACTGTAAACAGGGCAAACCTGAAGAAAGTCAGGGACAAGATTAAAGGTATCAAGGTAATAAGATCTATTGAAATTGTTACAGTAGCTTATGAAAAGGGATTATTCCATCAATATGTTGTCGAGGAAAAGGATGTAATACCTAACATTAAGAAGACGCTTCTTGAAAGCCTTCTTTGGGGTCTGAAGCTGGATGGCTGCTCAATCTCAGATAAAGACATACATACGCTGATGAAAATAGAAGGATTCTAGTTTTTTCTTATGCGGGTCACAAAAAAACCTTCAGTGTCATTATCTTGTGGCCAGATTCTGAGACACTTCTTTATCTCTGGGTTGTATTGTTTGCCATCAAACTCCAGGATTGGTTCTGAGCGCTTTATGTCCAGCTTTATCTCCTCAAGCGATGCATCTTTGTGGTTTTCCAGCAGGAAATCAATTACTGCTTCGTTTTCCTCAGGCTCTACCGAGCACGTAGAGTAAACAAGTGTGCCGCCTTTCCTGAGAATCTTGAATGCTGTTTCAATCAGCCTTCTCTGTGTCCCTGCAAGTCGCTTCACCATTGCAGGATTCCAGATATCAATTGTCTTGAGACTTTTTCTTATTGTTCCTGTTCCTGAGCACGGAGCATCAACAAGGATCTTATCAAACTCTAGTTCTTTAAAGCCCTGGCCATGCATTAATGTGATTATTGAATTGCTTATTCCAGAGCGTTGCATGTTAAGCCCTAAGGGTTTTATGCGGTCTCCCTTGATATCATTTGCAATAAGAATGCCCTGATTTTGCATGAGTGCAGCAAGCTGGGTTGCTTTGCTGCCTGGCGAAGCGCACATATCAAGAACGATTTCTCCTGGTTTTGGATTAAGAACTATTGGTGGAATCATGCTTGCAGCTTCCTGAACATAAATATAGCCAAGAGCGTGTTCCTGCAGGTTTCCAACATCTCTTCGTTCGCTTGTAATCCAAAAACCCTCCTTGCACCAAGGTACCTGCTCAAGTTTCCATCCTTTTGCTTCAATGCTTTTCTTAACTTCATCAACAGGCTTCTTCAGAGTGTTAACTCTAATGCTTCTTCTAAGAAAACTGAATGAATATTTCATGAATTCATCAAAGTCTGTTAGCTTCGAGTATCTCTCGATGAATCTCTCCTTGAGTTCAATCTTTTCTGTGCCAGGTATTGTTTTTGTCATTTATTCTCGTGGAGACAACAGCTTTATTTAAAGATTTGCACTAAATTTATATAACCAATTTGAACCTCTGCTCTGGATGGTAGAACTTATTATATTGGATAAAGGCGGAACCATTACTAGACAGGACACTAACGAATGCCTTCTCAGAGATGGTGTAGAAGAATTCTTGGATTATTACAATGATAAGTTTATTGTAATCTCTAGTGATGAAGAAGACACTTCGCTTAGACAGTCCATTAATAACCTTGGGTTAGCTGGTAAGTTTGAGGGCTTATACGGCTCCAGATTCCTTAGACATATGATTTCACCAAACAACAGGTATCACAGTGATATAAAGAATTTAGGAATAATACTTCACGATTTTTCTGCAGATCCATCAGATGCTGTATTCATTGGAGACAATAATAGGTGTATGGATAGAAATTCTGCAGACGAGTATGGCATAAAATTCATTCAGGTTCCGCAGTTCAGATCAAATTTACCTCATTATCCAGAGCAGTCTGATAATGAGGGCATTATTATTTATGAAACTCCTTCAACCCCCTTTTCGTTTGCATCACTTATTGGAAAGCTATAGCTTCTTGCTCATGTAAACACTTTCTTTTTTGTAGCCAAGTGTTTTGTAGTATTCTCTTGCGCCAATGCCTGCGGTTACAAGCATTTTATTCTTTTCAGATAATTTTGCAATTCGCTCTGCTGTTTTAACAAGCTGCTTTCCAAAACCACGGTGTTGCATGCTCTTTTTAGTTTTTTCGCCTAATGCAACAGATGGTGAGTAAACATGAAGCTCTCTTATGATGGCTGTTCTTGGATTTATCTCTTTTCTCAGGAATTGCAGCGGAAATCTCATCCTGCAGAAACCGACAAGGACCTTGTTTTTATCCTCTGCAGATATGAAAAATTCTGTTCCTGCAGAAGCAGTGTACTCTGATATCTTTATGGAAACCTTACCGATTGTTTTTGCTCTGCCAGCTTCCCTGCATCTAATACAATTACATTTTATTTTTCTTTTTTTCATCAACTGCTGGATGTGCTGCCTTAGATTAGTCATATCAACACCAGCTTCTGTGACATATGTTGGAATATCTCTTTGCACCCTCATTATTCTAAGATATTCTGGAGAACTAGCCTTAAATTTCATTATCAGTTCTGCTGCTCTTTTTGTGGTTATTGGCTTGAATTGCTTTTTTTTCCACATATTGTACAGCTTGGTTCCCTTTGTGACCATGCACGGATAAATCTTCAGCATATCAGGCCTGAATTCTGATCTTGAAAATAATGCATTAAGGCCTTCTAAATCTCTTTCTTCGTTAGAGCCAGGAAGCCCAAGCATATAATGAGCATTGATTTTAAGTCCAAGGTCTTTTAAGGTTTTTATTGACTTAACTGTTGTTTTTACATCGTGGCCACGCTGTATTTTTTCTAAAGCATCATCAAACACACTCTGAACACCGATCTCTACTCTTGTGCATCCAAGCTTTAGCATTTCATTTCCTTGCTCCAGAAGACCATAATCAGGTCTTGTTTCTATTGTAAGACCAACACATCTAGCGCCTGATTTTTCATTTCTTTTCTGTTCTTTTTCTAACTCGCATTTTCCTTTTAGCTTTCTTATCTTTGCATGAATCTTTTTTGTTCTTTCTTTGTTGCCTACTTCGCCAGGCAGTTCAAAGAATTTCTTGAATTTCACAAAGTCAAATTTTCCTTTTTTATAGAACATGTCAGAAAAGTCATTCATTGCCTTAAAGAGATATTTTACAAAGTGTTTTTGGTATGTTTTTGTGAAAGCAGGAAACGTGCCACCCATTATTATCAATTCTACCTTGTCAATTGTGTGTCCTGTTACAATATATTGTTCCAATCTATTGAATACCTGTGTGTAAGGATCAAAGTTTGCCCGCAAAGCTCTCATTGTTGCAGGCTCTTTTCCAGTATAGCTCTGTGGGATGTCGCCGAAAGCAGACTTTACACCGCCAGGACAATAGATGCACTTTCCGTGCGGGCATTTTGCTGGCTTTGTCATAACAGCAACAACAGCGACCCCGGAAAGAGTTCTTGTTGGCTTTGTTATAAGATTTATTTTTGGAATGTCCTTTTCATCAGCGTGCATTAAAACCTGAATGTCTGTAGGTATTTTTTTTAGCTTATATTTTGAGCAGAGCTTCATTTTTAGTTTGGCTAGTTCTTTCTTGGATAGCTTGCGCTGCTTTAATGTGCTAATTAATTCACTGTAAAATTCTGATTCCATATGCTGTGAGAATTCGTTATGGTTTATAAACCCTATCATAATGCTTAAATATCAGTTTGTTCTTTTGGGTTATATGTTAAAAAAAGCAATTATCTTTGCAGTTCTGTTTGAGGTGATACTTCTTGGAGGATCATACTATCTGCAGGATAACCCTATTATGGGGATAACTGCATCATTTCCTCCACCACTAGAATACCTTGCAGGCGCTTTTGTTGTTGGATTGCTTGTAGGATTATTTGCTCATAAAAAGGGCGGTTCTAAAGTTTCTGGAGTAAGTGACAAGAAGCTGAAGCTTTGAAAAAATTATTAAACTATAAAGTATTCCTAGGATTACTTAAGGGGTGTTTAACATGTATTATTCGAACAAAACAGAATATCAGACAAACGATACAAAATACGTTTCAAAAACAAACAAAACTGGCTGTGGGCGAGGCTGCGTGCCGTGCGTCCATTGCAGGGGGTAAAAAAATGGTGAAGTTATTTAGATGCAGAATATGCGGCGATCCTTATATCGGTGAGAAAGCTCCTTCAAGATGTCCTTTTTGCGGAGCATATGAGGAATTTATTGTTGAAGCAAAGGACTACAATGAAACATTTGATGTTACACTTTCTGAAAAAGACAAAGCGAATGCAGAGAAAGCATTGCAGGTTGAGGTAAGTAATGCTGCGTTTTATTTCTGTGCTGCAGAAAAGACAGATACTGAGGAAGGAAAAAAGCTTTTCAAGGCACTTGGAAAGGTAGAGGCAGAGCATGCATCAATCTGGAAAAAGATACTAAAGCTTGACAAGGCTCCAGAGGGAAGTGAAACCTGTTTTGTTCCAACTAAGGAGAATCTTCAGGAATCCCACAACAGAGAAGATAGAGCTATCAAGTTCTACAAGCAGGCAGCAGAAGAGGCAGACGATGCAAGAGTTAAACAGCTCTTCAAGGCTCTTGTGGATGTAGAAACAGACCATCTGCAGCTATCTGAGGAAAGACTGAATTAGCAAAATTTATAAGCAGTTCAGTTTTCTTTAGTGCTATGAAATGCGAGGTTTGCAGTAAAAAGATAGAAACAACCTTTCTAAAGAAGATCTTAGGCACTTTTGTTAAGGATGACAAAGGAAAGAAGCATACAATATGCTTTGAGTGCCAGAAGAAATTCAATACCAAAGAGGACATACTCCGAAATCTTTGAGGCATCTGCCTCCGTAGCATAGTAGCTAATGCGTCTGCTTCGTAAGCAGAAGATCAGGGGTGCAACTCCCTTCGGAGGCTTTTCAAAAATGTTAAACAACAAGAAAGGACACCATGAGATAATTATTTCTTTGTTCGTTATAGTATTAATTGGTTTGTTTGTGGTAATACAAATTAGATGGTGAATTTTCATTTTTATTCACTTTATAGTCCTCATTTTTTTAAGAAAATCGCCTAAAAACCATACTAATCTATACTTTTATGGATGATTTTTACCACTACCCAATAATGACGAGGGAAAAGTTTAAATACTAGTTATGTCAAGGAAGGTAGTATGGGGGTCAAAGTTAAAGATAAGGTTAAGCAGCCAAAGTCAGGGCTATACGATACAGTAACCCAGGTTGCAGGAGAAGACGCTGTTCCTATTATTAAATTCCTTAAGAACAAAAAGAATATTTCTGAGTTTAAGATTGCTGAGAAGACCAATCAAGAAGTTAACCTTGTCCGGAACATGCTTTATAGGCTTCAAAATCAGAATCTTGTTACATACTACAGAAAGAAAGATAGGCAAAAAGGATGGTATATCAGCTATTGGAGCTTTAATCCAAAGGGCCTAAAGCACTATGTTTCTGTTGAGAAGAAGCACAGGCTAGAAGAGCTTAAGGAAAGGCTGAAGCGAGAAGAAGAATACGAAGGTCAGTTCTATATTTGTCCAAGGGTTTGTACAAGAATGGACTTTGATACAGCTGCTGAGATGAGCTTCAAGTGCCCTGAGTGTGGAAATACACTAGCACAGCAGGACAATGCAAAGACTATCACAAGACTCAAGGAAAAGATAAGTAGTATACAGGTTGCTTAGTTCTAACCAAAACCTTTTTAAATTTCGTATTGAAACCCTTTAGTTTGATGAAAAAATCAACAATAATTACAACACTTTTTATCATTCTATTAGTTATTTCTGTTTTCCAGATTTATCAGCTCAATGAGATTAAGAACACTCTTGAGCCAGATGAAGAAGAAACAGAAAAACCTGCTCCTGTAGTTGTAAACACAGAAGCAGAGGAAGATTCGATTTTACCAAATGTAGAGGTTATTAATGATTAAAATGGAAGAAAACAAAGAGCACAAGAAAGAACACGAGCACAATACTGAACATAAAGAGCATCATGTTGAACATAAGAAAGAGCATGAGCACCATGCTGAGCACAAAAAGGAGCATGAGCATAAGGAGCACAAAGAACATGAGCACAAGGAACATCATGTTGAACATAAGAAAGAACATCATGAGCATAAAGAACATCATGATCATCATAAGCCTGTTCACCACGTGCCAAAAAAGAAGCCGCAGGTAAGTGGACTGGTATTTATTCTTGGAGTTGTTGTGTTCGCACTTGTTGTATACAATAGTTTTCAGATAGCAACTGTTGATAATATTCTTAAACAGACAGAACTTGATGCAATTGAAGCAGCAAAGCCAGCAGAGATACAGTTGACAGTTATTAATGTTGATTGTGAGGACTGCTTTGATGTATCTTCATTTGCAGATTCACTAGCATCATCAAAGGTTACTGTAACAGAAACAACTGAGCTTGATTCTTCTTCTGAAGAAGCAAAGGCTCTTATTGCTAAGCATGGAATAGAAAAGCTTCCTACTGTTATAGTAAGCGGAGAGACAGAGAAGGAGAGCTCTTTGGGCCTAAAGTTAAGAGGCAAAACAAAGGAATCAGATGGCGAATATTTTTACACTGCACAAACACCACCTTATGTTGACGCAGCAACAGGCGAGATTGCAGGAATGGTTTCTGTTGTAGAACTAACAACAACCGCTTGCACTACCTGCTTTAATGTTTCACTGCTTCGCGATCAGATTGAAATGATGGGTGTGACATTTGGCACTGTAGAAGAAATAGCTGTAAACACTGCTAAAGGAAAGGGACTAATAGAAGAATATAATATTGACAGGGCTCCGGCACTGATTTTTAGTGATCAGCTAAAGCTTTACCCAGATGTTACTCAGGCATGGCCGCAGGTTGGATCAGTAGAAGAAGATGGATCTTTTGTCACGAGAACAACAAATCCTCCATACTATGATCTAACTGATAAAAAAGTTAAGGGCCTAGTTACCATGACTGTTCTTTCTGATGAGACATGCGAAGAGTGCTATGATGGTCTTGAGATGCATGAACAGATCATGCTGAGAATGGGCGTATTCATTTCAGAAATTAAGGAACATGATGCATCAAGTGAGGACGGCGCACTTCTTATGGAACAATACGAAATAGAGAAGCTGCCAACAATACTCCTTACAGGTGATGTTGTAGATTACACTTATCTAACAAGCTCATGGGCTCAGGTAGGAACAGTTGAAGATGACGGAACATATGTCTTCAGACTAGTTGAGTTTGCTAACCAGCCTTACCTGAATGTAAGCACAGGCAGTGTAATTGAAATGATTCAGCTTAGCTAAGAATTCTTTTTTTTAGGTTTTCTTTATTTACTAGTTTTGTTACTATTCATAACGTAAAGCAAACTCACTCTCGTTCGTAGCTTTAAGATACTACTCGTACCTTAAAGCATCCACAGGCTTAAGCTTTGATGCAGCCCTTGCAGGCAAGAATCCTGAAGCAGCACCTATTAAAAACGAGAATAGAAGGCAGCCAATTATAAGCCACGCTGGAAAATAAGGCTGGAGAAATGAATATCCCACAGCAGCAAGAGACATGGCACCAAGTTTTGCCAGCCCAAATCCAATCAGTACACCCAAAGAACCACCAATCAGCCCTAGGATTCCTGATTCCATAAAAAATATTAACAGGATGTATCTGTTACTTGCACCGATTGATTTCATTATACCTATTTCTTTTGTCCTTTCCAAAACAGCAGTGTACATTGTGTTCATAATGTTAACAGCAGCCACTACTACAGAAATCCCTGCAATGATAACTAATATGACATTGAGCACCAATAAAACAGCGCTGAATGACTCAAGAAGCTGCGCATATGACTGGATGTAAAAATCTTCTTCACCTTCTTTCTGCCCTTTTTTCTTTCTTAACTTATCTTCAAGACGGTCTGCAAGTTCAGTCGGGTCTTCGCCTTTGTCTGTTCTTATGAAAATATAATCATACTTATCTTCAACCTCAAAAAGCTCTTCCATAGCATTGTTCGTTAGGTAAACATTTGCGTCATCCTGCGCGTTTCCAACCTCTTCGTAAAACCCGACAATCTCAAATGACTGATCCTTAATGAATATCTTGTCTCCACGTTTCAGCGCCTTAGAAAATATTTTGTCTGCAAACATGTAACTGTAACCAAGGACAACTTTTTTAGAATCACCTTTTTTTAGCTCTCTTCCTTCTAAAAGCCCATAGCCTGCAAAAGCCTCTTCCATTAGCCTCTGTTCATCAGCTTCAGTGGGAATGCCCATTATAAAAACCCATTTTCCTAGCTTATCTTTGTCGATTTTAATTTCGCTCTGGCGTACTACTGAGCCGGCAGCTTCAGAAACACCTTTTTGTTTTTTTAAAAAATCAAAGTCGCTCTTTGAAAGATATGTTCCTGTAGATCCAGGAGCTCCAGCACCTCTTGGCTGCGCTATAAGCTTGTCTGTTCCAACCTCTTTAGCTGTCTGGTCAATATAATATTCAAGCCCCTGACCATAGCTTATCAAAACAAAAACAGCCATTATACCAATAAGTATAGACAAAATTGTAAGAAAACTTCTTGTAAATCTATGTGCAATGTTATCCGCAATATATTTTAGTAAATCTTCTATCATTTTGTATGTCGCAATGCATCCACTGGATTAAGCTTTGAAGCTTTCATTGCAGGTATTACGCCGAAAAGGCTTCCAAGCAGAAAAGACCCGAATATTGAGCCAACCACAAGCCATATACTTATTTGTGCCTGAATAAGGTCGCTTCCTAGTGCCAGTCTTCCTATAGCGGCAAGACCTAATGCTAAACCTATTCCAATTATTGCTCCTAAAATCCCACCTACACTTCCTATTAATCCTGATTCAATAAAAAATAATGAGAAAATTGCCTTGTTTGTTGCACCGATTGACTTCATTATGCCTATTTCTCTTGTACGTTCAAGAACAGATATGAACATGGTATTCATTATTCCAATGCCACCTACAAGAATGGATATTGAAGCAATAATATAAACAAACAACTGCACTGCAAACAAAGTTGAATTAACCTGTGAAATAACAGCTTGCGGTGTCTGGACAGTGAAATCCTCTTCCCCTTTTTTCACATCCCTTTCTTTCAGCATTGCCCTTTCAATATCTGCTTTAACAACATCAATATCAGCATTTTGATGCACCTGTGCCACTATCATGTCATATACATCATCAGAAATACTCATAAGTTCCCTTAAATCATCTTCCTCCACAATTACAATACCATCTGTAAGAAAACTACCTTGTTTCTCGAGTACTCCGACAACCTCAAAGCTTTCGTCTTGTATAATAACTTTAGAACCAGGCACTATCTGTTTTCCAAATGCTGAATCTTTTTTGCAAAGATTATGGCCTAAAACAGTTTTTTTCCGGTCTCCATCCCTAAGCATCCTACCGGTTTCAACATCAAAATTTAAAGCCTCCTCCACAAGTTTTCTGCGTTCACCTTCAGCCATGCTTGCAGCGTAACCGAATTGAACACGATCATTGTATTCCAGCTTACCGCTCCTCATAAGCCTTCCTACAGCAATCTTAACTCCATTCACCTGCTCAATTCTTTTCAAATTGTCTTCATTCAGGGGAGTTACAACACCTGTGCCAGGAGGGCCAAACCCTCCAGACGCCATTATAGTAAGCTTGTCTGTCCCAACATCACCAAACTGCGATGAAATTGCAACCTTTAATCCCTGGCCTATTCCAATTAGAGAAACAACCGCAGTTATTCCTATGATTATTCCAATTAACGTAAGCCATGACCTTAATCTACGCTGTGTTAAGGTGCTTAATGCAAACTTTAAGTAATCAATAATCATCGAGACCTCTGTGAAGCAGCCTATTTGCGTCGCTTTCTAAACACTTTGTACGCAATTATTCCGCCAATGATTATCACGATTACAACTACGATTCCAACGAAATTGCTCTTCTCCTTAAGCCCGTACTTAACAGCGTCTCCTGTGTCATAGGACTTCAGCCTAAGGTTATGCTTCTCAATGTGAAGCTGATTGTTCGCATCCCTGTATTCTATTTTTAATGGAAGCATAGCATCTGAGTTTTCATTCAAAAAGATATTGAAATCTGCTGTTTCATAGTCATCAGAGTCTATATTTCCAACATAAACATCAGCTGAAGAGATAAGCTCAAAGTCATCTGTCTCTTCCAAAACAATGTATAAGAGCTTAATGTCATTAAGTCCCTTGTTAATGAATTTCACTGTAACAGTTCCCGCGCTGTTGGCATAAATATTTGACTCATCTATGCCTACAACAAGGTCAGGTGGTGAGCCAATAATAAGGCCGATTGTATCGTTTTTGCTGTACCTGTTGTTAAGCTGGTCATAGTACTCAAGAATAATAGGAATGCCTTGTATGCCTGCTTCAGCATCAGGAGAACAGTGAAGCTTGAATGAGGTGTCTGCTTTTTCATTGTAATCCAGCTGAGTTATTATCTTCTCACCTGTTGATCCGAGTGGAATAAAACTAGGTGTTGCAGCAGTGTCTAGCTTTACTTTTAAATTCTTAACTAGTGTGTGCGCATGGTTCTTTACAGTCAGATTAATCCACAGGCTGTTGCCAGGTGTTACAAGCTCTGGCACATCAACTGAGTCTACAATAACTATTGCATCCTGACTCTCAACACTTATGTTAAAGTCTGTGCTAAGCTTGATCCATCCGCCGTCCTTTAGCTTATATCTTACATTAACTGGGCTGTTTCCGCTGATAGAGTCCTCATCAACCTTAAGATTATATTTAACAATCACTCCAAGCTCATCCTTTTGTCTGCCCCACACAGTTCCAACATCCCTTTCTGCGTTCTCATTTGGTTGAAGGGAAAAAGGATACTTAGGGAGCAGCTCAAACACCATCCTTTCGGCGTTATCAGAGCCCCGGTTATCAATCTTGAATCTTACGGTAACATAATCACCTGGTTCAACAGGATCTGGCTCCTGGTTTATCATGCTGATGGATATCTTCACGCCGCTCGGGATTGTGTAATCCGTAGCGCTAACACCAACTACCATCATCAAGAATACAAGTCCGAATACAATTATGCTTTTCATTTTTACCTCCCTTTTATCGAGCTTACAATCGCTCCGTCTTTTAAGTATTTTATTCTTTGAGCTCTCTTTGCGAGAACCGAATCATGTGTTACCATAACAATTGTTTTTTTCTCTTTTTTGTGAAGTTTCTGGAGAAAATCCATAACATTTTCTCCTGTTTTTGAATCAAGGTTTCCTGTTGGCTCATCAGCCAGTACAACATCAGGATCATTAGTTAGTGCACGGGCAATTGCAACACGCTGTTGCTGTCCTCCTGACAGCTCATTTGGCCTGTGGTGCATTCTTTCACCTAGATCTACCATTGTGAGCAGCTCTTTTGCCCTTGTTAATCTTCTATCTTTTGGAACTCCCTGGAATACCATTGGCAACATAACATTTTCCAAAGCACTCAATGTGTTAATAAGATTGAACTGCTGGAAAATAAATCCAATTTTCTTGCCTCTTATCTGAGCAAGCCTACTTTCTGTAAGCTGTGAAACATCCTTACCATCAAGGTAAATCTTTCCCCTGCTTGGAATGTCCAAACAGCCAACCATATTCATTGCTGTTGACTTTCCACTGCCAGATGGCCCCTGTATTGCAATGAACTCACCTTCTTTTATTTCAAGGCTTAGACCTCTTAGCGCATTTACATTTACATCTCCTAGCTTGTAGATCTTCCAGACATTATCCAGCTTGATTATTACATCATTTTTCATGTTCTGTTTGCCCCGTTTGTTAGCTTGTCCAGTGTTTCAGCCATGTTCTCGAGTACCTTTTCTGATATCATAACACTCTTGTAATAGTTTTGTAGAATCTTGAGTTCCTCTTTTGAATCTTTTGATTTTTCTGACTTGTATCTTTCAATTATTGCAGGCAGTTTTTGCTTTGTTGGAATTATTACTTTCTCGTATTTTCTTTTAATATGTTCAGTAAATATTGTCATGAGGTCACTTTCCATGAAGAAATATGTTTTTCTTGATTTTGGCTTTTTCATTCTTTTAACAATCCCTGCTCTTTCAAGAAATTTCATTGCAGTAGATACTGCAGAAAGGCTGTATCCTGTTCTTTTTGCCAGGTCCTCAAGAGAAATTTCTTTTGGCTCTATGAATAAATGTGCCATTATGCCTGCAGACAGATCATCAAGGCCATTGCACTTGCAATTCTCTGTCATAAGCTCCAAGAATTCCTGTTTTGGTGTTTCTGACATTTTCAAAACTTCTGAACTTTCAGTATATACTGAAATATGTGAAAGCTTATATATAAATGTTTTGTTTTTTCCCAGGCAAAAGATATAAATACTGCCTATTAAACCTTCAATCTATGAGAAGAGATGATGAACAACGTACAAAGAAGAGACAAATAGTACTTGCATTATTCATAGCTTTCATTATGATATCAAGTACAGCAGGCTTTATATGGAGCGCTGATGCAACTGGCTTCAAATATAATGGTTTCTCATTTCAGGAAATTACTGGGGAAGGTATTTTTGCAAAGGTAGATGGTGAACAAGTGCGGTTTGACTATCGCCCTGAAACTGTAGAGGACATAGAAATGGATCCAGAGGCCGCTTCAAAGCTAAGAAACACCATGATGTTTTACATGACCTCGAACTTTTCTGGAAAATATGCCAGGGAGATTGAGGGATTTAAATATGATTTAATTGAACTGATGGAAAAGCAGTTCGATAGTTATATTGTTAGTGGCTTCACCACAAATGCCTCAATAGAAGGCCAGGGCCTTATAATGGTATCATGTGATAATGCAACAGATGCCATACCTGTACTAAGTTTTGAACGTGCAGATGATTCATCTATAGATTATGTTGATAATTGCGTTAAAGTAAAGGGAAACTCGGTTGGTGAATTTAGACTGCTGAAAGACCGCCTTGTTTATGGAATTCTTGGAATCGTAGAATAAGATGGAGCAGGAAAATAAAGAAGTTGAGGAAAAAGCCGAAGATAAAACGAACCGTAACTTCTTGTTTGTGCTTTTAGCTCTTGTTATTATTGCAGGAATTGTTATCTTTTTCGCTTATTTTTATGATCCTGGATCAAATATTCCTGACTATCCATCTGTTAATTATGATGGTTTTGAGTTTGAATACGTTGACTTTTTGTGGCACACGCAGTGGCAGAAGGATGGTCAACTATACAATGTAAGGCTTCACTTTAATCCATATGAAGTTGAAAATGTTACACTTGCAGGAGAGCTTGATGAAACATTTGAAAGCGCAAGTGAGATGTACATAACCTTTGATCCTGAGGAAAAAGAGCTGGGACATGTTGCATTAACAGCAGCAGAACTCAGTTTTGCTCTTAACAATGTCCACAGTGTTGCACCTATTGCAGCATGCACTAAGAATAAGACTCTGCCGTGCAGTGAAAGGCCTATTGTTACCTGTGATGATACTGATAAGGCAGTGATACTTCTTAATGTAAGCGACAAGACAGGCATAGATATGAGAGGAAACTGTGTTGTCCTTAATGGAAGAGGTATGGATATGGTAAGAGCTGCAGAAAAAGCCATCTACAAATGGTACAAGATAATAACTTAAACCTCTTTAACCCCTTCTCTTGTTAAAGCTATTAATCTTATTCCCAGTCCCATCTTGAGGAGTGCAGAGAGAAGTGCCATATGGATCTTGCCTTCACCAGCAACAATATTCAGTGCTGTTTCAGTGTAAGAAATCTTTCCATCCAGATTCTTTTTTATGTCTTCAATCAGGTCAGGCAGCGGTTTCTTGTCATCAACAATAATGAACTTCACTTCTCTGCCAGCATCAAATTTATCTGTGTCAGAATTATTTGTTAATAGAAAAACCTTGCCCCACTGTTCACCTTCAATGAGGCGTTTGATATATTCCAAAGTTCCTTTTCCTGTACCGAGGCAAGCAACTAAATCAGTCATTTTTTTATATCAACAATTTTGAACTTAAATGTAAGCTTTTTTCCTGCAAGCGGATGATTCATGTCAACCTTAACAGTGTCCTTATTAACACTCATAATCTTTAGCGGAAGAACCATTCCTTTAGGATCCTTAATGTGAAGAACCATGTCTTTCTTAAGCTCAAGCTTTTCAGGGAATACTTTTTTAGGAACATCCTGAGTTAGCTTGTCGTTTCTTTCACCATAAGCATCATCGGGATTAATGGTTACTGTTTTTTCTTCTCCCTTTTGCATTCCAAGAATAGCCTTTTCAAATCCTTTGATTACTTTACCTTCTCCAACCTTAAACTCAAAAGGAGGTTTTCCCTCAGAAGAATCAAATACCTCTCCGTTATCAAATGTGCCAGTATATTCAACAACAACAGTGTTTCCGTTTTCGATTTTCAAAATATCACCCCAGATTGTGAGGATTCTTTATCACTTTAAGAATTTTTTGTTTTCCGAAACTTTTTAATATGATTCAAGTTTATCCTGTAATATGGCAATAATTTCAGTAGCTGAGATAATAGACCTTGTAATAATGGTTGTTGCACTTGGGTATATATTCTCAGGCATTTTCAGGGTTCCGCAGACAGGGGATCCGCTTGAACACTTCAGGAGATCAAAGTTCAGTGATATCAAGCTTGCCATACTTGCAACTGCTCCTGCAATTGTGCTGCACGAAGCAGGACACAAGATTGTGGCAATGTCATTGGGACTGGATGCAGTATTTCATGCGCACTATCTTGGGTTGGGTATTGGAATAGTGTTAAGATTAATCGCTTCTCCTTTCTTGATTTTTGTTCCAGGATTTGTAACTATATATGATGCAACCGCTCCTCAGCATGTTCTTACAGCTGCAGCAGGCCCGCTGATGAATCTTATACTATGGTTAGGAGCAATGTATTTGCTTAAGAGAACAACCAATCCAAAACACCAGCAGATACTCTATCTTACAAAGAAAATAAACAAGTTCCTGTTCATATTCAATATGATTCCTATACCATTCCTTGATGGCGGTCAGGTGCTGTTCGGCCTTATTGAGATATTCTTTGGCGGAGCATAGAAAACTTTATATAACACTTCTATTATTTGTTTTTAATGCACTCAATTGGTTTTGATACGGAAAAGTACCTGAAAGAACAGAAGACAAAAATTCTTGAGAGGGTTTCTAGGTTTGAAAAGCTCTACCTTGAGTTTGGAGGCAAGCTTTGCTATGATTTGCATGCAGCAAGAGTACTGCCTGGCTATGATTCTACAACAAAAGTAGAACTGTTAAAAAAACTCGGGGATATAGAGATAATATACTGCGTTAGTGCAAAGGACGTTGCAAGAGGCCGCGTAAGAAGGGATTTTGGCCTTACATATGACAACCAGACAATAAAGGACATAAAAGATATTCAGGACTTCGGGTTGAAGGTTAATTCTGTTGTAATAACAAGGTTCAGTAATGAGGTTCCGGCTAAGATTCTAAAGAAAAAACTTGAAAACTTCGGAATGAAGGTTTATATTCACAATGAGATAGAGGGCTATCCTCATGATATCAACAAGGTTGTCGAAGGGTATGAAAAACAGCCCTACATAAAGACAAAAGAGAAGCTGGTGATAGTTACAGGCGTAGGCGGTAACTCAGGAAAGATGGCATCCTGCCTAAGCCAGATATTTCATGAAAGAAAGAAAGGGCAAAAAACAGGCTTTGCAAAGTTTGAAACATTCCCAATATGGAATCTGGACATCAGCCACCCGATTAATGTTGCTTATGAAGCAGCAACAGCAGACCTGAAGGACATAAACATGGTTGACATGTTCCATGAAGAGGCATATGGAGTCACTGCGATAAATTATAACCGAGACATTGAAAATTTTAACATACTGAAGAATCTTATGAAGGCGATTACAACAGAAGACTGTGCTTTTGGGTATAAATCACCTACTGATATGGGTGTTAACATGGCAGCAGTTGGAATCACAGATGACAAGGTCTGCAGAGAAGCTGCAAAGCAGGAGATCATAAGAAGATATTTCAGGTATCTCAGAGAAAAGGTTGAAGGAATAGAAACCCAGGAAACCATTGACAAGATGGAAGAGATAATGAAAAAAGTCAATGTTAAGCCTGAAGATAGAATCATAGTTAAGCCTGCAAGAAAAGCAGCTGAAGACGCAAGGAAAAAAAAGAAAGGTGCTGATGACGTGTTCTGCGGCGCTGCAATTGAACTAAAAAACGGAAAAATTATCTCCGGAAAAAACTCCGAACTTCTTCATGCTGAATCTGCCGTGATTCTGAATTCAATAAAAGAACTGTCAGGCATTCCTGATAATATCAACCTGATAAGTGAAGATATCATTAAAACAGTATCAGACATGAAAAAGGATTTGTTAGGCAAGAAATCATGTTCATTGAATGTTGACGAAACACTAATAGCTCTTGCAGTAAGCTCAGCAACAAACCCCATGGCAAAGACCGCACTGAAGAAGCTTGAAGAGCTTGCAGGCTGCGAAATGCACATAACGCACCTGCCGAAACAAGGGGATGAAGCAGGCCTGATGAGGCTGAGCATGAACGTAACAACAGACGCTATGCTAGCTTTACTTTCTCGTGGCAATTAGGTTTTATCAACTTTGTTCTATGGTTTTGTCAAGGCTGTACTTGAGAAATAGAGTGATTTTCCGATACCTTTATTAATAACCATTTTTTCTCACTATTTATGAGTGAGGGGGAACACAGTAAAAAGATGAATAAGTTCGTTGACTATTATGACAAGAACTACAAGAAGCTACTGATATTTCCTATTTTAATACTCATAGCATCCTTTGCAATAATATTCGGGCATTATGCAATGACTGGCGAGTTCTTTAAAAAGGATGTTTCTCTTAAAGGCGGAGTTACAATCACTATTTTTACAGACCAGCAGATAGATCTTGTTGATCTGGAGAGCTATCTTACTTCAAATTTTGACAAGGGAGATGTTTCTGTTCGAAGGCTGACGCAGGAAGAGGCACAGACAGGCCTTATTGTTGATGCAGGCATTAAGGGAGAAGAGACAGACGAGCTAATGGATTTAATAGAGGCAAAGCTTGGCAAGCTTTCAACTGATGATTATGCTATTCAGGAGATCGGTTCTTCACTTGGTGAGAGCTTCTTCAAGGAAGCAATACTGATTGTTCTTATCTCATTCCTTCTGATGGCAATAGTTGTTCTTGCTTACTTCAGAGTTATAATTCCTTCACTATTCGTTGTGTGGGCAGCATTCAATGACATTGTATCAACATTTGCAGTGCTTATTTTGCTTGATGTCAGCTTGTCAACAGCAGGAATAGCAGCATTCCTTATGCTTATTGGTTATTCTGTTGACACAGACATATTGCTGACAACAAGGGTTCTTCGCGGAAAAGCAGGAACAATATTCGAGCGAACATTAGGGGCTGCAAAGACAGGACTCACAATGTCCATAACATCACTAATTGCTGTTTTCGCTGGATTTATGTTTTCACAGTCTGAGACAATTAAGCAGATAATGCTTGTATTGACAATAGGACTTATATTTGACATAATACACACTTGGTTGACAAATGCAAGCGTACTAAGATGGTATGCTGAGAAGAAGCAGAAGAAGGCTTTAAAGAATATGTAAAATGGGAAAAGCAAAAAAAATATTCACAAATGTAAAGATGCTTATCTTATTAGTTTGCTTACTCATGGTGATAGTGGCTCTTTCACCAAACCCATGGGTTGAAGGTGTTTCTATAAGAAGCGTTACAAAGGACAGCGCAGCATATGACGCAGGAATGAAGGGGCCTACTGATAATATGGCTCCGCGAAGCAAGGAGCGCATAACTGCCATGAATGATGTTCCTATAAAAGATGAAATAGATTATTATAATTTTGTAAGGTCTCTTGGGCCAAATGAATCTGTAAAGATAAAAACAAACAAGAAACCATACATCTACAATCTTGTTACAAAGCCAATATTAGATGTGACTATTCTTCCAGAGCTCGAAGAAAAAATTGTGACTAAGACCATTCTGACTAACATTACAAATGAAAATGGAACAATTACCACAATAGAAGAGGCAGTTAATGAAACAATCATGGTCAACAAGACCCTTTCTTCTGTCATAGGAACAGAGGACATAGGGCTTGGTATCTATAATGCACCAACAACAAATATAAGAAAGGGTCTGGATTTGCAGGGCGGAACAAGAGTGCTGCTGCAGCCAGAGCAAAAGGTTTCTAGTCAAGAGATGGAAGGGCTGATTGAAACAATGGATCAGCGTTTGAATACTTATGGACTAAGTGATACAATTATAAGAGAGGCATCTGATTTGTCAGGCAACCAGTATCTTCTTATTGAGATTGCTGGTGTAAACGAAGAAGAGGTTAAGCAGCTCATATCAAAGCAGGGTAAGTTCGAGGCAAAGATACTAAACAAATCTGTTTTCAAGGGCGGACCTGATATTGAATATGTATGTATGAGTGCAGACTGTTCTGGAATAGATCCTTATGCAGGTTGCCAGCAGGTAGAAGGCGGATGGGCTTGCAGATTTAGATTTTCAATAACACTAAGCGAAGTTGCAGCACAAAGACAGGCTGATGTAACACAAGACCTTGAGGTCATAACAGAAGGAGACCAGGAGTACCTTAATGAGTCACTCTCGCTTCTTCTTGATGATGTTGAGGTTGACCAGTTAAACATAGGAGCTGAGTTAAAAGGAAAAGCAAGCACAGGTATTGAGATTTCAGGATCTGGATTTGGAATTACACAGCAGGAAGCAGTTTCTGATTCGCTAAAGAACATGAAGCGCCTGCAGACAATACTGAAAACAGGTTCATTCCCTGTGAAACTTGAAGTAACAAAGACTGATTCAATATCACCAATCCTTGGTCATAAATTCGTTAATAACGCATTCATTGTTGGACTTGTTGCAATACTTTCTGTTGCAATTGTGCTATTTGTTGTTTACAGGAGACTTAAGGTAGTAATACCTCTTGTTATCACAAGCATTCTTGAAGTCATACTCATGCTTGGAGCTTCTTCACTGCTGGGGCAGAATCTGGACCTTGCGGCAATAGCAGGAATCATAGCTGTAGTTGGAACAGGAGTTGACTCACAGATCATAATCACTGATGAGGTTCTAAAGGGAGAACAGAGAAAAATCTTTTCATGGAAAGAAAGAATGAAGAGCGCATTCTTCATAATCATGGGAGCATTTATAGTAACAATCTGTGCAATGTTCCCATTACTTTTCGCAGGAGCAGGTTTATTGAGAGGCTTTGCACTAATGACCATGGTAGGTCTAACAATTGGTGTATTCCTTACAAGGCCTGCATACGCAAAGACAATAGAGATACTTCTAAAGGAGTAAATTTATAAACTCTGAGGCTATAGCTCTTAGCATGATAATAACAATCTCTGGAGCAGCTGGAAGCGGCAAAAGCACAGTAGCAAGGCTAATCGCAAAGGCACTCAAGATTGAGCATTATTCTGTTGGTGACTTAATGAGAGAGCTTGCTGAGGAAAAAGGAATCACACTTCTTGAACTGAGCAAGCTTGCAGAAACTGACACTTCTATTGATAAACAGCTTGATGACAAGCAGATAGCTTTGGGAAAAAGCCATGATAACTTTGTTATTGATTCCAGGCTTGGATTCTATTTCATACCAAACTCAGTCAAGGTATTTCTTAAGGTAACTCCTGAAGAGGCTGTTAAAAGGGTATTCAAGGCAAAGCGGAGCCTTGAGAAAGAGAACACAACGCTTGAGAAGACGCGTGAAGCAATGGATACACGGGAAAAATCTGAGCAGCACAGATATAAGAAGTATTATGGTATTGGACCTATTGATGAAACAAACTTTGATCTTGTTGTAGACACAACAGGCGGGTCTGCAGACAAAGTTGCGAAAACAATCATAGAATCTATTGAGAAGTAGTTTTCTTAGCAGCAGGTTTTGGTTTTTCAGCTTCTTTCTTGAACTCAACTTTCTTTACACTTGGAACTGTCTTTTTTAGTTCCTCTGTTATTTTTTCCTGCACTGGCGGGGCAACGTCATTCTTAGTTGTTATTGTTGCATTGCCTTCTGCAATATCTACTGTTGATTTAACGCCTGCCATGCTAACAGTTGCATTAACCTTTTCCTTTTCATCTGTTATGACTCTCTTAACAGTGATTGTGTAATCAAGATCCTTTCCTGCAAGCGGATGATTGAAATCAACAAGTGTTCTTCCGCCACTTACAGTTCTTACAATACCCATTATTCCATCAATGTTTACCTGTAAGCCTGGCATTGGAGCAATATTCTCCTTCTTGAACTTGCTTGTTGGCACAAGCTGGAAAAGCTTTGCATCCTTTTTACCAAATCCATCTTCTGGAGAAATCTTGAACTCGAACTTACCAGCATCCTTACCTTCAAGCTGGTTTTCAATTCCCTTAAGAACATGTTGCTGGCCTAAGCAGATTACAATTGGACCATACGTTACATTAGGATTATGAATTCCATTCTTCTTTGCAGTTGCTTCATCAGTTGTATCAAAGACTGCATTAACCTCTGTTATCCTGCCTTCATACTCAAGTTCCACAAAATCTCCTTTTTTTATTGCCATGCTATTTGGAAAATACCGCCCCTTTAAAAAACTTGCCCTTACACAAGGTTTAAATACTGAATTTTCTAGTGTATAGTGTATGTGGCAGCAGTTCAGAGTAGTTTTTGTGCTAGCAGCTTTCATTCTTGTACTCTCTTTTGCAGATTTATCATCGAATACAATAACAGGTATGGCTGTTGTTGATGGTTCGGTGATTGGTTACTGGAGTTTTGATGAAACTTCTGGTTCCATTGCTTCTGATGATTCTGATAGTGGTAATGATGGAACTCTAAATGGAGATCCGCAATGGATAACCGGAAAAGTTGGAAATGCACTTCAGTTTGATGGTGTTGATGATCATGTTCAGGTTGATGATACTTTCAATATTGCTGGTGATTTTAGTATTGGTATGTGGATTAATGTTGCTTCATGGGATAAAAACGAATATTTGTTGCACAATGGATTGTTTAGCATTTATCACAGAGGTGAGTGGGCAGGGGATCGTGTTTATCTTTTGATTAAAATTGATTCTCCTGATTATCCTGGTGATTCTTCATGGACTGGAAAAGCTGCTGTCAGAACTAATACTGAACTTAAAGAGAACGAATGGTATCATATTGCGGCTGTTAAGTCTGAGGATAATTTGAGTATGTATCTGAATGGTATACATGAAAAAGAGGTTGATGCTCTTTCGGGTTATTCTCTTGATACATCAGGCTTGCTTAATTTGCGTATTGGTGGTTATTCTAGTCATTTCAATGGAAAAATTGATGAGGTTAAAATCTGGGACAAGGCTCTGACTTCAGAAGAAGTCGAAGAATTGTACCAATTCCCTCCTGTACTTGTTCGTATTGGGGACAGAACAGTAAATGAGAAATCTTCTATTCGCTTTAATGTTCATGCTTCTGATATTAATGATGAGATTCTTACATATTCCGCATCTGGTCTTCCTTCTGGAGCAACTTTTAATCCTTTACCTGAAAATGAGATTTTTGGTCCGTATTTTTCAGGCAGTAAATTCTCTTGGACACCTTCTTCTAGTCAGGTTGGTGATCATGAGGTTTGTTTTACAGTAAGTGATGGGCTGTTAGATTCTACTGAATGTATTACAATTACTGTACGAAGCAATTGTTTATTGCATGGCTGCTCTGGAGGTCTTTTTTGCCGTGGTGATAGTGTTTGTGCAGAAAAGGTTGTTCGTGAGTATGGTGCTGATGCTAATCCTACTGGCGATTTCTTTGGTGGTGGTGTTGGGTATATTGATATTGTAGATTCAAGTGATGCTGACTTTGTTGTTAGTACAAGAAGCGAATTGCTTAGTGCTTTATCCAGTGCTACATCTGGTCAGATAGTTTATGTTGATGATAGTGCTGAGATAGATATGACTGGTGATGAGGATATTAATATTCCTGGTGGTGTTACTCTGGCAAGTGGCAGAGGTCGAGATGGTTCTTTGGGTGCTTTGATTTATAGCTATGCGATTGAGACCTTTCCTTTGTTTGTGACTGGTGGAACTGATGTTAGGGTTACTGGTCTTCGTTTGCAAGGGCCTGATCGTGAGCGAAGAATAGAGCAGATGGCATTTTTATACCCACTAGGACGTTATTATGATATTCCGAATTCTCGCGGGATTCAGGCAGCTTATTCACGTATAGAGATTGACAATTGTGAAATAAATGATTGGAGTCATGCAGCAACTATTATGATGCCAGGATCATATGATCACCATATCCATCATAATTATATTCATCATAATCAGCGCTCAGGCCTTGGATATGGAATTGCTTTTTATGGGGATTCTGATGCAATTGTAGAAGCAAATGTTTTTGATTTTAATCGCCATAGTATTGCTGGTGAGAGAGGCTTTCCTACTGATAGTTATGAAGCGCGTTATAATGTTGTTTTAGCAAATGCAAATGGTCATCAGTTTGATATGCATGGTGGCAATGATAAGTCTGATCCTAGTCTTCCTGCTGGCGGTTATATAAAAGTACATCACAATACATTTGAAGTTACAACTCAGAACCCTTTGTCTGTTCGAGGTGTGCCTGATGAGGAATGTTTAGTGCATCATAACTGGGTTGTTTATGAGCTTGAGGGTGGTGCGTATACCAAAGAAACATTATTCATGCAAAGACTTGAAAATATTGGGCTTACGCCATATGTTAACATGGAAGTCTATGACAACTGGATTAGCACTGATGCGCCGCCTATTACAGAAGCTGAATGCACTCCTGGTGTTTATTATGTTTCTACTACGGGCAGTGATTCATATGATGGATGTTCTCAAGATACTGCTTGGAGAACAATAGCCTATGCTGCTACTCAAGCTGAAGCTGGAGATACTGTTTATATCCGAGCTGGTGATTATGGTCATGAGCATATTGTTGTTGCGAATAGCGGCACTGCTGATAATCCTATTGTGTTTGAGGGTCTTGATAGTAATTGGGATGAAATTCCAGAGCCTGAATATTATGATATCTATGCTCCTGAAGGTCTTGATCCGCCTACGATTGATGCTACTGAGATGCCTTTGATAGATGGTGGAGATGGAGATGGCAGAGGGTTTGATATTTCAGATAAATCTTATGTTGAAATAAAGAATATTCAGCTTACTCAATATTATCATTGTGTTTACGGTAAAAATATTCAGAATGTAACCCTGAATAACCTTTTGGTGTCTGATTGCAGCCGGGATGGGATAACATTAACAGATTGTGATGGTTGTAATTTGCTTAATTCCATAGTTACTGATTGTGAGATGTCTAACATTGTTTTACCAGGACCTCGGAATTCTCTTGTTGAGAATTGCAGGGCGCATGATATGCCTGGGGGGATTGTTACTGATTATTTCATTGTGATGCTTGGTTATTCAAGAGATGCTTATGGAAATACGATTAGACATTCTTACGCAGAACTTGATCATCAAGGTACTGATGAGCATTCTGGACATGGTATTGGTTTGAAGGGATACGGCTATGCTGTTTATGATAACCTGATTGAAGATTCTGTTTCTTGGAATTTTGGCAAGTGTTTTTATGTTAGGCATAGTGGTGTATACAATAACACCTTTAAGAATTGTACTGCGTATAATGCTGGTAATGAGCGTGCCAACTGTAATGCATTTGTAGCAAGAGATGGAGCTCATGATAACAGGTTCGTAAATTCCAGGGCTGCAGGGACTACAATTGGTGCGGCATTCTATGACACTAGTGAAGACACCTTAGAAAACCAAAACGGAAAAAATACATATAGTGGCGCTAATAATATTTTTGAAAATTGTATTTTTGAGGATTGTAGGATAGGGGTTATTTTTGATCTTAGTGTTCATGACAGTCCTGCGCAGGGCAATATCTTTAAGAACTGTATTTTTGCTAATGATAATGCTGGCACTCTGATCTTTTATGAATCTCAGAATAATATTGATAATAAGATGCAGAATAGCATTGTAAAAGGTTTTTCTGTTCTGGATTATTATTCAGGATCTGGAGCAGGAGATGTTGATATTACTCATTCTTTGTTTTGGGATAATGCTTTTGATACTCCATCAGGCTCTGGAAATATAGAATCTGATCCCTTATTTGTTGATGCTGCGAATTCTGATTTTCATTTGCAGGAGGGTTCTCCAGCAATAGATGCTGCAACATCTGATGGTGCTCCTTTAACTGATTTTGATGGTAATTCCAGATTGCATGGAGGTGTTTCTGATATTGGTGCTTTTGAGTTTTTGAGTGGTTTGCCGGATCCTGTTCAGTCTGATGGTGATGACGATGATGATAGTGCTGTTGTTGTTGCTGGTGGTTCTGGCGGTGGAGGCGGAGGTTCTGGTGGTAGCGATGAAGATGTTAATGATTCAGTGTCTGTTGAAGAAAATGTTAGCGATACTTTAGATATTCCTGATGTTGTTGAACCTTTGGTTACTGTTCCTGATGTTGTTGTTCCTGTTGTTTCTAATGATTCAGAATTAATGGATGCTGATGTGGATGTTGTTGCTGAGAAAAAGAGTTCAGGTATGGGTTACAAATTAGCAGCAATTGGATTAACAGTACTTGCTTTCATGAGCATCTTTGCATTTATTCTTATAAAAATAGGCAGTCCTCCTGCTAAGAAACATGATCCAATTAGCTCTGCTGGAGATCCAAATCAATACCAAAAGATTTAAATACGGCCATCATCTCTAGAAATCTAATATGAAGTCAGTTGTGATATCTCTTGGGGGATCAATTATTGCTCCTAATCGAATCAATACTGTTTTTCTTCGCGCTTTCAGAAAGATGCTTCGCAGGTTCATAAAAAAAGGAACAAGGTTCATTGTTATCTGCGGCGGTGGAAAGACTGCAAGAGAATATCAAGCAGCTGCATCAAGAGTAAGAAAGCTTACAGATGATGACCTTGACTGGCTTGGAATACACGCAACAAGGCTTAATGCGCATCTTATGAGAACAATTCTAAGGGATATATCACACAAAAAGGTAATAAGAAATCCTACTGAGAAAATAAAGTTCAAGGAAAATGTTCTGATTGCAGCTGGCTGGAAGCCAGGCTGGAGCACAGACTATGATGCAGTACTTCTTGCAAAGAACCACGGAATAAAAACAGTTGTGAATATAACAAACGTGGATCATGTTTATGATAAGAATCCTTCAAAGTACAAGGATGCAAAGCCGCTCAAAGAAATAAGTTGGGCTGGTTTCAGAAAGCTTGTTGGCAACAAATGGGATCCTGGATTAAATACACCATTTGATCCTCTTGCAAGCAAGGAAGCAGAGAAACTTAAGCTAAAGGTAATAATAATTGGAAAAAACCTGAAGAACCTGGATAATTTCCTTAACGGAAAGAAGTTCAAGGGAACAGTTATTGGTTAAGAAAGCTTTACTCCTGTTTCTGCTAATTTCTTTATTCTTTCCCAGCGCTCATCAATATGCTTTTGAACATCAGCAATATCATCTTCTTTTAGGTGTTTGAATCTTCCCTGAGTTTTAAGATAGTCAAGAACAGCTGTCTTTTTTGATGGTTCTCTTGTAATCTTTACAACACCGTCTTCTATCTCAAAGAGTGGTGCAATGTTTGTTTGGTAAGCAAGCTTTGAAATGTTGATTGTCTGATCAGATGGAGTTTTCCATCCAGTAGGACATGGACTGAAAACCTGAATATATGCAGGACCTTTCATTGATAATCCCTTTTGCACTTTTTTCACTAAATCCTGCGGGAAAGCTATGTTAGCTGTAGCAACATATGCGCCATGAGCTGCTATTATGAATGGCATGTCCTTTTTGTACTCTGTTTTTCCGCCGATCTTTTTTCCAGCAGGGCTTGTTGTTGTTGCAGCATACTTTGGAGTTGCTCCGCTTCTCTGTATTCCTGTGTTCATGTAGCCGCCATTATCATTGCATACATAACAGAATCTTTGACCTCGTTCCATTGCACCGCTGATTGCTTGAATGCCAATGTCAAAGGTGCCTCCATCGCCGCCAAATACTAGAACATTCGTTGTTTCTCTTTTTCCTTGTTTCTTTAGTGCAGTGTCAACACCAGATGCTACTGCTGCAGCATTCTCAAATGCAACGTGAATGTATGGAACCATCCAGGATGTTTCTGGGAAGGGTGTACTTACTACTTCCATGCAGCCAGTTGCCTGCACAACTATAGTGTTCTTTCCTGCTGCCTTTAGAGCGTGCCTTATTGCAAGTGCTGAGCCGCAGCCAGCACATGCTCTATGCCCGCTTGCAAACAGTTCATGTTCCGGGATTCCTAGTATTGTCATTGTTTTTTACCCATTACACGGAGCGCCTTTTTTTCAAGTTCACTCCAGTTGTCATGGCCTGAGCCATGGAAGTGCACTATTATCTTGTTCTTTTTGCCGCACTCACATTCCATTGTTTTGTAATGCAGCTCGGATATGAACTCTGACTTCCATTTATCTCTGTCAATAGTTCTTCCGCAATACATACAGCGTCCCTTAGTGTCTACGTCCAATAGTATTTGATGCATTCATATCACTGTTAAAAAAGCCACTCTGTCTTATCTTTCTTAGCTGCTGCTAATTTCAATGCTTTCTCTATGTGTTTTGGCGTGATGTCACGCCCGCCTAAACCTGCGATAAAATCGGAAACATGAGTCTTGCTCTTGCAGAGCGCTGATTTCATCTCCATTGAGAGTGCACCCTCTTTGCCAAGAGAAATATTTTTATCCAATACAGCAACTGCCTTTAGGTTTTTGCATGCTGCAACCAAATCGCCTTCAGGGAATGGCCTGAAAGTCTTAATCTTTATCATACCAACCTTTTGTCCTTTTTTTCTTAGATCATCAACAACATCTCTTGCAGTTCCACAGACAGATCCCATGCATACAACAGCATAGTCAGCATCATTTGTTTTGTACTTCTCAATCAGTCCATTTCCGTATGCTCTTCCGAATTTCTGCTTGAACTGCGTGCTTGTCTGCTTGATTACATTAAGAGAATCATCCATTGCCTGCTGCAAAGCAGCCCTTGTTTCCATGTATGTGTCTGGGAAACCAACGGGTCCTAAAGTAACTGGTGCTTTTGGGTCCAGTTTTATCTGAGGAACATATTTTGGAAGGAACAAATCAACATCCTTTTGCGATGGAATATCAACTGGCTCGTAGACATGGCTTAACGTGAATCCATCAAGGCAAACCATTACAGGCAGCTGAATCTTTTTGTTCTCAGCAATCTTGTATGCCTGGATTGTTGTATCCAATGCTTCCTGTGAGCTCTCAACATATAGCTGAATCCATCCTGAGTCTCTTTCTGCAATAGAATCCTGCTGGTCATTCCAGATATTAATTGGAGCTGATAGCGCTCTGTTAGCAACAGCCATTACAATTGGCATTCTCATTCCAGATGCAATAAATACAATCTCACTCATTAGCGCTAATCCCTGTGAAGCAGTTGCTGTAAATGTCCTTACGCCAGTTGCCTGAGCACCAATTGTAGCAGACATTGCAGAATGCTCTGATTCAACTGGGATTGTCTCTGCATTAAGTTCACCATCATTGATAAAATCAGCTAATCTTTCAACAATATGAGTCTGTGGAGTAATAGGATACATTGGTATTACATCTGGCCTGCAGAGCTTAACTGCAGTTGCAATAGCCATGCTTGCTTCGAATACTTTTTTCACTTTGTTTCCTCTTTGACCCAGTCCATGAATTCCTGGTTCGCGTCTGATTTAAATGCTGTGATGCATGGGACATCATAGCTGTGCACCTTTTTTACCTCTTCTTTGAGTGCATCAAACTTTTCTTCCATTGATTTTGCAATGATCGCGTGCTCAGACTCTTCTTTGAATTCTCCTTCCCATCTGAACATGCTCTTGATCGGGAAAATATTTGCACATGCAATCAATTTTTTATCCAGCAATGCCTTTGAAACATTTTTTGCTTCTGTTTCGTCTTTGCATGTTATGTAAACACCTATCATTTCTCTTCCTTTTTCATCTCTATTGCCTTAACAGGGCAGGTTGCAGCGCAAATGCCACAGCCTTTGCAGTAATCATAATTTATTCTTAGGTCCTTTGCGATTGCATTGTCCGGGCAGTTCATCCAGCAGGTCATGCACTTTGTGCACTTCTTAGTATCCCTTACTGGTTTTAGAGCGCGCCAGCCACCTGTCTTGGTGTTGCGGGTTGAACCTGGTTTTTTTATTACTGGAATCATTTTATTGTATCATAAGTCCTTCTTATTGCTTCTTTATTCAGCTCAGCTATGTGTCCCTTAAAGAGGTCATCAATAGCCTTTTCAATTGATTTTTCAGTTACCTCATTTGTGAGCCTTGCGAATGCAGCAATCATTGCTGTGTTTACAATGTCTTTCTTGAAGATGTCCATTGCAATTGAAGTGACATTAGCAGTCAGTGTCTTGAAATTGCCTAATTTCATCTTCTTGTTTGTGTTTATTATAACAACTCCATTTTTCTTAAGGCCCTTTGTGACATCAACAACTTCAATTAGAGATGGATCGAGAATAACAACATAGTCTGGAGTGTAAATCTGGGATCTTGTGTTTATCTTTTTATCAGAAATCCTTGCAAAAGCCTGCACAGGGGCTCCTCTACGTTCAACACCAAACTTTGGAAATGCCTGGCTTTGCTTACCGTCATAGAAAGCAGATATAGCAATTGCCTGAGCAGCAGTAACTGCTCCCTGGCCACCTCTTCCATGTATCACCACTTCTTTCATATATTAGTGCACAAAGATGTTTCGTATTTAAAGTTTTCTACAAAACTCTATTTACAATAGCAGAAGCATTCTATTTCTGTGCTTTCAACGTTTTTAGGGTCGGATAAACTAACAATCTCCTGTTCAGTTCCATCTTTAGGGGTTTCTGTCAGACTAACTGTTTTTAGTTTTATACTCTTCAATACTTCAGTAGGAAGAGTTGTTTTAGCCTCTGTTTGCCCTTTTTCTGTGCATATGTCAGCACATGTAGGACAGCTTCTGCTGGTTGTTGTAGTGTACTTACAGAAACAATCATGAGGATCACATGTATAGGACATGCAGCCCATCTTTGCAATAGAAAACACAGGAGGGCCTATAAGCAGCAGGAGTATTATAGATACTGTGATTATTGATGTTTTGATTATTGAAATCCTTGAATAAAGTAAGAATGGTATGAAAAAAGCAACAATAAAAACTGCAAAATAGAGGAAAGGATTTGGCGGAACATTGAATAAAGAGATAATCCCTGTTTCAACTCCTTCTTCAACAACCAGTGTGCCTCCTGTTGCTATGCCAGCTAAGCTTTCAGTAGCCTTGTTTATTATAATGTGCGGGATTAACATACCTATACCTATTATTAGTGAGATAATTAAACCAAATCTAAAGGAGTAGTATCTTAATCTTGTTCCAGCAAGTATTAGTACAATGACTAGTGCAAAAAACAGATGGAGAGCGGCATAGGAAAAATAAGATGGAACTGAATAAGTAGAAAAAACAAAGAATCCATAAAAAAATCCCAGTACTACTAAAGAAACAACAGCTAATGTTGCTGCTTTGAAATTATCTTGCATAGAATAATTAGCCATGCAGCTTATTTAAAGCTTTCTTATCCTGGCTACAAAGAATCCGTCAGTGTTATTATCCTGCGGCCAGATCCTGAGACATTTTTCTATTCTTTTGTCAAAGGAGCCAACTATTGGTTCGCTTCTCTTAAGGCCTGGGATTTTTATTTCCTCAAGCTCTGTTTTCTTGTGTCTTTTCAGAAGATAATCAACTACAGCTTCGTTCTCTCTTGGTTCCATGCTGCAGGTTGAATAAACAAGGGTTCCTTTTTTCCTTAGAACGCAATAAGCGTGATGCAGCAGACTTTTTTGTTCAAATGAAAGTCTCTTGATTACCTCGGGATTCCAGGCATCGATTGCTTCCTGCGAGCCGCGCATTGTTCCTGTTCCTGAGCAAGGAGCATCAACAAGTATCTTGTCAAACTTTACATCCTTGAATCGCTGTCCTGGTTTCATTGAAACAGTGCAATTCTTCACACCAAGTCTTTCGATGTTTCTATTTATTATTGCAATTCTGTCCTGCCTTATGTCATTTGCAACAATCCTTCCCTTATTCTGCATTATTGCAGCAAGCTGTGTTGTTTTTCCGCCTGGAGAAGCACACATATCAAGGATAGAATCCTTTTGTAATGGCTGCATTACTGTTGCAGGAATCATGCTTGCTGCTTCCTGAATATAGAAATGACCTTCATTGTGCTCTGGAATATTGCCAAGGTCCTCTCTCTTTCCTTTAATCCAGAAGCCTTCTTTGCACCATGGAATCTGCTCGAGCTTCCATTCTTTGCTCAGTGCTTTTTTAACATCATTAACAGTTGTTTTTAGCGTGTTAACTCTTATAGATTTCCTAGAAGGCGTAAGAAGATGCTTTTTTAGGGCGTTCCAATCAGTAATTTTGCTGTAGTTTTCAATCAATGCTTTGTCGAATTCCATTTTTAGTTTTTGTAAATCTGTTCCTTATCATATCTGCTAGGTCTTCCACAGCAGAATTCGTTTTCACGTGTTCTTGTTACATACTCTGAATGAACACCTTGCCTGTGTATTTCTTCGTGGACCTCTGTTTTAAGGAGTTCGTTTTGGTCTGCACCCTCTCTTCCTCCTCTTAATCGTTCATTTATGATTGTTCTTCCTGTTGATGGAATGTGCATGCCATAAAGTCCTCTTCCAAATGATTCCCATTCATGCTTTAATACCATGAAATTATTAACAGTTGCTTTGTTTTGATAGCCTCCGCTGTCATAATGTTTGTCAAATTGATAAACAGGAAGTTCAAAAGGATTTATGTCAGGATAATTCATGCCTCCAGCTAATGCCAGATCAGTCTCTACTTTTGTTGGCTTTTCTTTATCCACGATTTCTTCTAGTTCTATCATTCAAACTCCTTGAGGAACTTAATTAGCTGGTCTGACTTCTGGAATTCGAGGAACTCCTTTTTTGTCAGCGCTGGAATGTTTCTTGGCTTCTTTTTTCTGAATATTACAAGGCTGTCTGCGTCAAGCAGTCTTTTCACAGGCGTAAGGTTAGGATTTGATTTATCACCGACTTCTGTTAGAATAACCTCTCTTTTTCTTTTTGCAATAACATCAAATGGTGCTCTTTTAGTCTTTACTGCGTCAAAGCCCAATTGGTCATACTTTCTTGTTATCTCTGATGTTGGTGATTTGTCTGTAAACATTTTTTCCTTGAAAACATTTATTCTGTTGAAAATACCGCCGCCGAAGACAGTATACATCTTTTCTGCTTTTGATAGCGACACTTCAGAGCCTGATTCATACTTCAGAATCATTCTTCTTGACACACCAAGCTTTCTTGACATGTCATTAAGCGAATATCCAAGCTCTTCCATTTTTTCTCTTAGCCTGTCTCCTGCAATGGATGCTGTAATTCCTGCCTGAGTGCTTTTTGCAATTGGGAATTTGTTTTCTATGCAGTTACTGAATGTATTGAAATTTAAAGTATGAACTCCGAAGCGTGAGTAAACAACATTATTTGTTAGCTTATTCCCTGCGCCTTCTGCTATTATAATAGGTGCAGCGCCCAAGTAGCTGCTGATGCGCTTCATCTCATTAGCTGCTTCTTCGCTAATTGAGTTTGCATCCTGCAAAACCTTCAATAGAAGTATGTGGCTTTCTCTTCTTGCAAGTATATCAAAGCAGCTTCGTGTTAAACTTTTCACAGTAAAGCTCTTTTTTAGCAAGTATACACATACTTCTTCCAATAAGTCCTGTTTCATAGTCGCTAGGAAGATTTGAGGGTATAAAAACTTACCGTTTAACGATAAGTTTATATATTATTAATTAGATATAATGTTGTTAATGAAAAAAAGGGTCATTTTTGCTTTTCTAGTGATTTTTATAGTCATGTCTGTTGCTGTCAGTGCACAATCAGGTGTGTTTTCAGATGATACCTCTTCAAGTTTCTCAAATATGGTGTATGCTTTAGACAATATTTTCTCTTATATAACTGGTTATGCAGTAGCAGGTGATTTGGACATATCTTTTGTTCCTCCTACGCCTAATGAAGGTGCAACAGTAGGCAGCGGGGTGAATGTGTCTGTTAATATTAATAGTGGTTATGATTCTTCTGCTTTTGTTGACTGGGATAAAAGTTTGGGCGGTTATTGGGGTTTTGACGATAATGCTGTTGATGAGTCTACTTATAGTAATGATGGGACTTTGATGAAGGGTGCTACTTATACATCTGGCAAGTTTAGTAGTGCTTTGATGTTGGGTTCTTCTGATGATTATGTTAATTGCGGTAGTGGTAGTAGTATTACTTCTGATGTAACTGATGAGTTTACTCTTGAGGCCTGGATTAAGCCTTCAGGTGGGCATAGCAGCGGTTCTCCTAACAGGCATTTGTTTTACTTTGTTTTTGGACAGCGTGGGCCGGATAGTTATGCTAGGTTGCATAGCAGTGGTTATTTGCAGCTTTATCTACAAACAACCAGCGGTACGTTTTATACAGATGTATCCGGGGATAGGACTAGTTGGGATGATAGATGGTATCATATTGCTTTTGTTTATGATAAGGATGCAGGTGTTATTAAGAAGTATGTTGATGGTGCGCAGGATGGAAGTTCGTTGCCTGTTTCAGGTGATGTTTTATCTGGTTCCTATCCTTTCCTTATTGGTTCTCCTTGGGGCGGTTCTTTCAATGGCGGTATTGATGATGTGAAGGTTTGGAAGCGCGCTTTGAGTGATTTAGAGATTAAGGCTTCTTATAATTCAAGGGTTAATCCTTTGTTTGCTTCATTTAATGGTTTGTCTGAAGGCTTTTATTATTACTATTCTTATGGTGTTGATACCAGTGGTAATAGTGGTAAAACAGAGACCCGGGTGGTTGCTGTAGGTTTTTCAGAAGAATGTTCTGATGGCACTACTTATGGTGCTTGTTCTGATACTCAGCCTTGGTATTGTAATAATGGTGTTTTGATTGATGATTGTGATAGGTGTGGTTGTCCTTCTGATAAAGAGTGTGATGATGATGGTTCTTGTGTTGTTCCGCCTGAACCGGATACCTGCAGTGATGGCACTTTATATGGTGAATGTTCTGATACTCAGCCTTGGTATTGTAATAATGGCGTTTTGGTTAATTTGTGTTCTACTTGCGAGTGTCCTTCTGGTAAATCTTGTGATCCTGATGGTTCTTGTGTTGTTGATCCTGATACTTGCAGTGATGGCACTGTTTATGGTGAATGTTCTGATAATAAACCTAAATATTGCACTTCTAGTGGTTCTTTAGTTGATTTGTGTTCTACTTGCGAGTGTCCTTCTGGTGAAACTTGCCAGAGTGACGGCAGTTGTGATACAGTGATTACTGATGATCTTAGTGTTAATTTCATCCATCCTACGCCTAATAATGGCGCTGTTGTTGGCGATGGTGTTACTATTAATGTTGGTGTTACTGGCGAGCATGATTCTTCTGCTTTTATTGATTGGGATAGGTCTTTGATTGGTTATTGGAATTTTGATGGTGTGAGTGATAAGTCTACTTATGGTAAGAGTTGTTCTGTTAGTGGTGCTACGCAGGTTAGTAATGGTAGGTTTGGTAGTGC
>JAAGZO010000083.1 GCA_024206195.1 bacterium
AACCCTACTCTTAGCTATATGGATTGGTACTATTATTTTTGGTATTTGGAAGGAAATAAGTAAAGCGGCAAATTGAAAATCTTGAACTCCCCACGAGGCAAAAGATGTGTTCACTTGACTATCAACTAATCAGTTAGGTAGGATAGTGGAAACTTTGGTGGTCAAATTGGACTTCAACATGGAAAGCAATGAGAAGAAGTGGACAGGGGGAGCATTGCTAGACGTTTACAATGCTACATTCCCATTTGCAACTTTGTCTGTCAATAGTGAATACCTGTCCCTTGATGTAACTTTCGGAGGAAAATTCAAATTTAATCCTGACCAGGTTATTAATATATCTAAGTACGGTTTTATCCCGTTTTGGATGACTGGAATCCGAATACACCATAACGTACCATCTTATCCAGAATGTGTTGTTTTTTGGCATCTCAGATGGAGCAGTAAAGGACTCCGAGAAAAGTTAGCTGAATATGGCTTCAATACGCAACGCTAGAAATCCATCCAACCACAAGAGGTAATGATTCTTTAAGTTAGATAAATCCAGAGAAAAATTTATGCCGAAACAAGTGGAACGACCAACATGTCCAAATTGTGGTACCAAGCAAGGATGGGTAACGGTCATTGATAAGATGGGATTAGGGTACTTGATGCAGCCCAGAAAATGGCGCTGCAAACGATGTGATGCCCAACTTGCCTTTACCAATGGAACGATTAATGCATTCTGGTTCATAGGTTTTAGTAGTTATTTCGCAATTCCAGCGATTATCATGTTTACGCAAGGTGACGATGTAGTATGGTTCGTTCCCTTTCTTTTTCTGATTATTTTTGGTTCAATACCAGCTGCTGTGTGGATTACAACTCAAATACATGGCTTTGAAATAGACGTAATTGATTCACCGAGACATTTGAATATACCTCAATCAGACAATAGGAATGGTGATAGCAATTAGAAACGTCTAACCGCAAGGGGTAGTATCATAACCGACTGACAAGTGATAACAATACAATGAGTGAAAAAATAGAAATCACCTTTGACAATACTCGCCAAGATATCCTTCACGGGTGGCGATATATAAGAAAAACCTCCCCAATTAACAAGAAAATGCGGAGATTCGGATATATTCTCATCTCTGTTTTTTCAATTTGGATGGGCATAGACGCATACAATGAGCATGGAATTGCAGTGGCGATAGTAATGGCTATATTCGTATTCATCGTTTTGTTGTTTGTTGCTTGGATTTCCTCAAAATTGTCATCTGAATATGCGCTTAGAAAAAACCTGCCCCAAAATGCGGACAGCGGTATTCTAGGTGAACATCATTTGACCATTACTCCTGAATACATAATAGAGCGGACTGAGGTCGATGAAACTAAATTCTTATGGAAGATTGTCCCTAGATTAGAAGAGGATAAGAAGTACATCTATCTCTTCCAAAGCCCTAATGGTGCTCATGTCATACCTAAACGTGTATTCGCTAATACGGGCGATGCTGCTATATTTTTGGACAAGCTGAGGACGTTCAAGCAAAGAGCACAATAAGGAACATCAATGGCAGGAGTTTTGGCTTTACTATGCGCTGTCTGTGTGTGGGCATTACTTTTCAAACCATTCTTTGGCGATAAAGGCAGTTTCTTAAGTAGCTTAAAATGTGCATTACTTCAGGGGCATGCTCATTCATGGACATGGTCAGAGCAAGTTGGCCCAAACATTCGTTCTGCTGTGAAATTTTATGTTTGGATTATCCTTGGATGCATTTCGGGTTATTTAGTCAGACTGTTTCTATAGATAACCAATACCCGCAAAACCCTTCATAGCCTACACACTATACACGAAAGCAGTAGCGAAAATGTAGACTGGTGTATGGTATGTAGATTTTTCGGGGGTTCTTTTTAATAATCCCCAATCACCTTGACTGTTCCCTATTTGGTTAGGTAGGATAGTGGAAACCAATCTGGGTGCAACACGCATCTATATGTTAATTGTTAGGTGTCCTAAATAAACCAACCATGAAAAATATTCGCCATCCATTCAGTACGTACTTTATACCATCTTATGGGGAACTAACCGTATTTTTAATGGCGGTAATGTTTGTAGCATTGTTGAGTACGGACAGCACATTAAGGTCCGAACTGTTCGACTTCCCTACATCAGGCGGTTTTCACGCTGAAGCTTTTATGTACTTCCTGATGTTTTTAGTATTATTCATTGGAGGCTTCGCACTTTCGCTATACCACGTTTTTAGCACACGTCCAAAAAACATGATAGAAAAGTCAATGATGCTCCTGTTTGCAGGGGTCACAAACGCAATCGCAGGAATCGCTGCAGGTGTCCATATAATTGAATCATCAGATGGCCTATGGTTGGTATTCCCCATGTTGAATATCCTCAGCAGTTTCACTCTCATCTATATTTTGGCATTGTCTGATGAAAGCAGGCTAGATGACACAGATGCAACACGTCCTCAAGTTATCGGCGGAGTAGTCGCCACATTGATAATCTTTTCTATCTGCCATTTTGTATATGACCTCTATTGGGCCATAACGTTCTCAATCTGTACTGCTTACGCAACCAATATCAATGACGTTTTTCAGCGGGTGATACATCTTAAGCCCCCACCTAAAAAAGAGCAATCCGAAAATACACAAGATGACACTCCTATCTCAGAAATCGTATTAGCCAAGATTTATAGCATGATGACTACGGTTTTTCGCAGATAACAATGGAATGAAACTACATATCAACTCAACTATGACTGTAAGGTATGAAATTCATACCCCCAAAAAACACAGCAATACACTAACTTGACGAGGTAATAGTGGAAAGGGAACTGCTGCAAAAACTAAAAAAACAGAGCACGTGGATGTTGTTTTTCCTTGGGTTTATTACGTATGGAGTCTATTTAGCCCATTACATAAGACGACAAACCAAGATAATGAACGAATTCGGTAGCCCAAACGATATAATTTCCATGGGTTTTGTGAACTCATTTATGGTTTGCAGCTATATCTCGCTGGTATTCTTTTTCGCATATTTGTTCGTGGAGGAAGGCCATCCCATAGAAATAGTGAGTTCTGCCCTTGATTTCATTTGGAGCATTTGGATGCTAATCTGGGCATTCATGGCAAGAAACTTACTAAACCGAATTCTATCGTTTAAACATGGGACTAAACAATGGTTCAATGGTCTGTGGACATTTCTATTTATGACATACTATTTCAACTACAAAGTTAACCAACTGAATGAAGCAATAATGTACGATACACATGCAACAAGTTTTAGATACGGCAATGACAAAGCAGTTATTTATCAATGCCCTCAATGTGGGAGAGACGTTGCTGAAGGTTTGAGATTCTGTCCTCGTTGTGGTCAATTACTGGTTAGCGGTTCCAGCCAATAAAGTTGAATGGGTATGACAATGGCATCTACAACAACCCCTAAGGGCGGATTACACAAGACATTGGGCATCTAAAGAAAGGCAAATCTATGACTGATGGACCAAAATACACATCGACTTTGAAACTGAATCAAAAGACAGTCCAAAAAAACCTTGACATGTTGATTGATGGATATGATGGTATTCCAGCTAGCAATGGGTATATTGACATTATTATTCTTAGAGAGAGATATGTTGATTTCATTAATGCACTTACTGAATTGAACTTAGCAATTGAATGTGTAAGTTGGTGGTGTCTTGCAACGGACGAAAACAAGGAGCAGTATGGGTGTCCTCATGGATACGGTGGACCAATGACAAAATTCGGTTGGTTCAGTGAATTGTCGCATGACTTTGACGAGATTGAGAAGAAGGAAATTGAACGTCTTGAATGTGAATACTCAAGTGAGAGGGTCAGGAGAATAAATGAAATTGCAGCGGCAATTATCAAGGACAAACGAACAATTACATATGGTGACGGAAGTTATCTAGTATTTGCAAGAAACACTTGCTTGACGCCAGCTTTTTGGATTCGTGTTCCTGATGACTGGGAAAGGCAAGAGAAGGTGTGAATATCATAATGACACAACTAATATGTTACTGTTTTGAATATTCAGAGTCAGACATCAAGGATGAGATGCTGCAAAATAATGGTAAATCTCTTCTTTTGGATAGAATTATTGAAGCACGAAAAAATGAAACCTGTCAGTGTGATATAAAAAATCCTAAAGGAACCTGATGCATAGTTGATGTCCGCCGTGTAGTGGATGAAGTTGAGAAGGACGGGTAACCAATACCCCCGAAAAATAATACTCTCTAACAATATAGCAAAATGACGGATTTTGACACACTTTACACTCATCACTCAAGGCAAGGAGCATCATCTGCTTTACTACCACTTATAGCTGAATTGCATACAGTAGCAATCAGGGTACCGATAAATTTGCATGCTGTACATGCTGCTACTATTGCTATCCTTGAGTTCTTGGTAATTCCAAAAAATCGTACTGATGCTAATTGCGTAACTGTAGACTCCGTACTTATGTACGATGATGCGCTGTGGGATAGACTTGAAGCACTTGAAGATTCCCATAGCAAACTCAATAGTGTTATAGCTGATATGGCAGGTGCTCTTCATGATACGGTATCAGCACCAGAAATCGCAGCGAATGTAGAGTCTACCCCAGAGCAGCTCTTGGAGCGTGCACGCAATGTATTTGTATGAGACAAATTTGGTTGTGAATGTATTCCAATAAAACAATCCACGATTTAAAGAAATGGACGACCAACAAGCATTTAGACTAGCGATATTTGATTTACTCAATACTATTAGCGATATGCAGGAGCAGTTACGTTATGAGGAGAGTGTTCCTATAGCTAATGTTCCAGCTGAATTGGTATGCATGTGGTTTGACGACTACTATCATCCTGAATCAAAGTTGTTTTTAGAATCGTTTGATGATAGAGAAATGAAGCTATTGGAAGAGTTTCATGAGTACTACAAAAAGATGAAGGACAAGTTACCTAATACATCATCGGTGAAGGAACTTCAAAAAAGTCCAGTTTGGAATGAGGTAGCAAACAAAGCATCTAAGACCCTTAAAACCTTATCAGAGGACTAATAACCAATACCCGCAAAAAATTTTTTGCGCTTCTTCTAATCACACCTTCTTACATAATTACAAAATATCAATGACATTTCTCAATACACTCATATCGGTCCTCAAAGCTATCGTTATGTTCAATACAACTACAAAAACACTCGGAATTCCCTTCGTCAACACACTCGTAATATTCATCATCATGAAGGCATCCACACCCACAACTTTCGCAAGCTCCACATGTTACTCCTGCCACAATTAAAGCGATACCTATCAAAGCAAGACACCCAACTACCTGCATCTTTCCTCCCTGGTTCTAATGAGTAAATTTGCCTGCCAGCCTAGCATTGAGGAGATTCAGTGTCAAGCCGACTCAATTGATATACAGAGAGAAAACCATGCTTGCTCAGCCTTCACCAAAGGCGTATAATGCTGTCAAACAATGGGTGGTACTAAACAATCTGCAATATCTTGTAGGAGGGGAAAAGATGAGTGCCAAAAAAGGAACCACCAGAAAAGCTGTCCGAGATGCTGGAACTGGAAGATTCGTGAAGAAAGAGGAAGCGACAAAAAGGCCCAAGACAACAGTTACTGAAACCATGAAACCAACCAAGAAGAAATAGTTAATACAAGCAAAGAGCCAACTCTCTCAAGACCCTATTCTTCTACGTCAATCGTACGAGGTTGCTGAAGGAATATCGTAAGATGTTCAGTCAACTCGAACCTCCTTCACATGTTGATGAAAATAAAAGAATTCTATCCAGTGGTTTGGTTCAACCATCATAAAGTCGTAGCCCAACCAATCTCGTCCCTGAAGGAGGTTAACTAGACCAATGCTAAATAAAAGGGAATTAAGGGCAAAAATCAGTAAAAATATTGGTGGGGTTTTCCATCTCCTACACCAAAAAGAGAGAAAATACAAGATAATCGAAGTAGATAGTAGCGTTATCATTGAGAGAGTCCAATCGCATGAGAAATCTTCTCTATCTATAAATATTATCGAAAGATGTTATGAGTACGTCAAAACTCATGAAACCTACACAAGGATTGATTACAACGCATATAGATTACATGAAGTAAACCTTCCCCGAATAATCGCATTACTGCCGTTTGTACTCCCAGATGAAATCAAAGCATTTTCCCAAGAGGAAGGAAAAACAATTGTTGGTGAAAACCTTCGCGGAATCTGTACAGTTGAAAGATATAAAAGACATTTCCCATAGTTGGGAATGACAATCCCTAAGGAGTTTTAGTAACATGTTAAGCCGCATAACGAAGGCTCTAGTTTCCCATCCAATGCCAGACTCTGGTGAAGAATTTCGCATGCAATTCCAGATTTCCGTTGATGACATTAGGTATTTTAAAGACCAGCAATGGAAAGTGGCCTACTACACGTTCTTACTTCTTGGCTTGATGTTGGCATTATCTGATATTATTGCGGATGCGGATAATAAACTCACAGGTAGTGAGCAAGATTTCATGACGGCTTTTGCAGCAATCATCACAACGCTTGGGGTTCTGATTATTTGCTGGCTAGAATACTCACTCCATACAGCCAGGATAACCAAAGACAAAATGTTAAAAAGGTTTTCAAAGTCTTTCAAGAAAGAGATTCATCCTGAAAACCCCTCCTGCTTCACTCAATTTGGGTTAGTTCCTCTCTTCATATCGATAATGCTCATTGGATTGTTTCTAACTATACTGACAATCGTAAAGGCTTTCTGAAATTCAACGACCTAATCCACCCGACCACAAGAGGTGGCTGAGATTCTCCATACACCACATACGAATTACGCTCCATGAAAACCACGGTTTGTAGACAAATCGCGTCGCGTTTTCCGTGACAAGACAGTTATATTGGGATGTGCTAATATAGCAACGCACTGCACCTGCAAACGACTCTGACGGCATAGTCCAGATAGTGGATAACAACCACATCAAAAGTAAAGGAGTCTATGATGCCAAATGATACAACGGAATGGGCGAAACCCATAGTAACTAAGGCTATTGAAGATGTATTTAATGAGAAACCGCAAAGCGTACATATCGGCCAACTTACCGTACATGTTATGGGTGCCCATCATGAGAATCGAGTAAAGGCAACATTCACACTGAAGGATGGTAGCCACGAATTGCTTCTAAATGCAAACACAGATGGGACATACAAAATGCTCAGGCTGGACAGTAGGATTGTGTAGCGTTTTACATTTCATAATAGACGAGATAGTATCATTTTCCAAAACAGAATTACCGACAATCCTTGCAGTTAGTGACGATGTTGAGGGAACATTCGGGATGCAACACGCATCCGTATATTAATTGTCAGGCTTTATCAATGAAAAAGAAAACCCATACAGAATTAACGATATTGGATAATTCATATAACTTCATTAATGAGTCAATTATCTATTATCGCAAAGCGAAGCGTGACCCAAAGTATTGGTCTTTTGCTGTTTTCTTAATAATTCAAGGGATAGAATTGTTATTGAAACAAGTACTTAAGTCTGAGCATCCGATACTCATATTCGAGAATATTGATAAACCAAAACACACGGTATCTATTTCCCAAGCTCTTGATAGACTTATTTCAATCTCAAATATTGAGCTAGATGATAAAGAAGTTCGATTAATAAAGAAAGCCATTGTTTATAGAAATTTGATTCTTCACTATGAAATATCCTTCAATAATAAAGAATTCAAGAATATATACTCTCAGCTTTTTGAGTTCGTTCATTATTTCCACAGAAGACATCTCAACAAAGATTTACATGAAGTAGTTTTAAAGAAGCTATGGAATACGGAAGCGGAATTAATGAATTACTTCAAACGTGAAACTGTCTTTTATCATGGTGTTGAAGTAGCTAAGTCAACTCCAGCAGAAATATTAGAATATCAAAAACTGGATGGAATTCTTTTGGGGGACAAGTATTATAGACGAATAAAATATGGAGATGAGGACTTCAAATGGAGTGGAAACCCTTGTCATGATTGTGGTTGTCTAAAAGGTCAATACCATCTTGATGATTGTGATGTAGAAGAATGCCCCATATGTAGCGGCCAGTTTCTAGCGTGTGTTTGCAGCCTCAACAATGAACTATTATACTATGTGAGTTTGGAAGCTAATAATCTCATCGAAAACGAATCTTAACACCAAGTCGTTGCACTCCGACTCTAAAAGGTAGCTTCTTTTTAGCTTGGGCTTTCTTCCGAAACTCTTTCAGTTTCAATTTTGTTGTAAAACAAAGAAACCGCAAATCTATTCTCTTGAACTACATCTTTGCCAAAAAGCGATATGTGAGGTTATCAGGGGAAATCATACAGACAAAGACCTTAAGGCTATGCTACGGCTATTGTGACAAAGCAGGGCAAGTAATATGGCGATGATACAGATTAGTTGTTGCGAAGAATGAAGGTCATACCATCCACAGAGGGATGACCTCTCTTATTTCTTTTGAGTTGTCCTCGGAGAGGAGAGCAAACAGCTCAAAGAACATTCCAAAAACAAAGAACATAATTGCCAAAATGACTAGGCTTCGGTTGTTAAAGAGCGCAGCAAACAGTGCAAATGCAGCTGCGATGCTGTGAGAAAAGTAGCGTAGTCCTTCCAATGATTCGATTTGCCCATCGTGAACAAACGATATATCTAGCACAATCAGTATTAAGATTGCAATGGTTGCAACAATCCCGAATGCTCTAGTTATATATTGTTGAAACCGTTCCCCTTTCGGTTTAGTTTCCTTTGTTTTTCCTATGTCCTCAGGTTTATCTGAGGTGAGGATGATGAGGAAAGCCACAATGCCTAAAAGTATTCTGTTCGTAATATTCATGTGAGCTTATTATATCATTACATTCAAAATTGCTTATATAGAATGAGCGTTCCACTTATCATGAAAAACAGAAACAGAGAGACAAATGCGGATTTTGAGCTTAAAATCACAAATTCTAGCTACGGCCTAATCGTGGACATGTCTTGTACTAGCTACGAATAGCTACGAATAGGTACATTCAGGAACATAAAAGTGCCGATAATTGCGGTTAAAGTACGGTTAAGTACATATAAGGTACTCGTTACGTTGGGAAGGTCGGCAATATGAAAAACCTTGCTAGCCAAATATGCCTAACACATAGCACTAACCTGGGGGAAATAGGCGTTTTTTATGGAGATAGGCGGGGGGGGGCGTGAGGTCTGACTCAAGGGATATAAGCAATATCAGCTGCAAAAATTAAATTACACCAAACAACTAAGAATTCCGCGCCAAAATTTGTTTAAGTAAATCCGAGCCAGAGCTTTTTCAGAAATGTGCCAGCTTTTTTCAAACGACTATTGTTAGGTCTACCTCAAGAAGTAATAAAAATTCCGCCAAACTTTTTTTCAAACGATTGATGATAGGTCTACATTAAGAAGCATTAAAAATGTGCCAGAAGTTTTTCGGAAATGTGCCAGCTTTTTTTAAACAACAATTAGAAATGTGCCAGCTTTTTTTCGGAAATGTGCCAGAATAAAATCTTCAGAATCGTTAGGGTATAGTACACATAAGCACCAAGATATAATTTAAAAGATGCCTAATAGACCAGATATCTGGCACAACTTGACAAATCGGTTCAACGTCATGTATAATGAAAACGTCAGAAAATGAGGGGTTCCTGTGAGTATCATGGGGATTCAGGAAAGAGGTGAAATCATAGATAAATAGACGTAGCTGATAGCGACACAATTGAATAGAGAAAGTGCAAATCCCATCTGTCCGATGAAAGGTCAGGATTTGAGACTACTGAGACTGAAATCATCACTAGTCTGAAACTGGGATTGGACGATTTTTTAGAGAGTCCCATAGCTAATATGGGGCTCTTTCCTATTTTATTAGCAATGAAGAAATAAACGAAAATACGCGCATTTTTCGAAAATGTGCCAGCTTTTTTTCAAACAACAATTAGAAATGTGCCAGCTTTCTTTAAACGTTAGTGCTGGGTCTACCCTAAACAATTAGAAAAGATGTGACAGCTTTTTTTCAGCAGGAAACATAAAGGAGGTGAAAGTAATGTATTAAATATTTCCCACATTAAATCAGCAGAAGTTTTGTGTGGGAAGTTCAATATTGAATTCTGTAAAAAATGGAGTCGGAAAAAAACTGAGGAGGCAAAAACCAAATGTGTGACTATAACCTGGATGAATGGAAAATCGTCCCAATTGATGATGAGGAGTACTGTGCAAAAGTCAGTGTGAGGGTTAACTACGAAGGAGACGAAATAGTCTATGACGATATCAGAATTGAAAAATATGATGCGGGCTTTCTGGTAAGGATGGGTGGCAGCAGGATTGAAGGCAAATATAAGCATTGGATGCTTGAGCCAGAGTTTGAGCGAATAGCATTCGGTTACATGGTATTTGAAGAGCGTATTGAAGAAGATGTCAAAGAAGAAATCCATTGGCGAATAGAAAACGGTGAGCTGGAATTATAACAAATAACGACAACAGTGCGGCTGGTCAACAAATTGGGCCAGTCGCACAAACCAAATAAATGAAGAGAGGAATATCACAATGGCAAAATTGAATAATGATTCCCAGGAAACAAGGGGCGATGGCGGGACATCGACCAACACGAATGTATCTGGAACATTTGAATGGGCTAAATATACTGTCAATTTCATTGATGGATGCAAACATGACTGTAAATATTGCTATGCCAAGG
>JAAGZO010000084.1 GCA_024206195.1 bacterium
AAATATCTCATAGAAGATATACTAAAAAGGAGAGACTAAACAATGAGTAGTGGCGGTCAACAATCACCCCAGATGCCTCAACAACCTACAACAGGTGGTTCGGTAACTGATTGGGTTGAGAACATGCCTAAAGTTTTTGCAGAACAGCAGAGACAGGCACCATTAGAAGCTCAACAACAGTTGCAGTTATTGCAACAGTATGGCTTACCAATAGGTCAGGCTATACAGGATATAAATGCTGGAGTTAATCCTAATACTGCGGCATTACAGGAACATCTAGCAGGGCAAGCACTAGAGCGTTCACAGGGCGATATGCCTGACTGGATGAAAGACCAATATAGAAGTGAGTTCAATGCAAATCTAGGCACTAATGCTGGATCACCTATGGGGGCAGATTATATGTCTAGAGGTATGATAGGACAGCAGAAAGGTTATCAGGATTACTATAGAAACTTAGGGTTATCACTTGCGAGCAGACAACCTCTAGCACAAGCACAGAGTCCTCAGACAACTAACTACATGCAGGGGTTTACACCTCAGGCAGTTATGGGGTCTAATGCACAGAACTATGGCACGGCGGCTGGATTATATGGGAATATTTATGGAGCTAACCAAGCATCTAACCAATCAATGAATCAGATGTATAGTCAATTAGGTGGCGGACTTATGGGTGGTATAGGAACGTTCATGGCAAGATAGGAGATATATGGCAGAAAATAGTTTTAAGAAAGCAATTGCATTTAGTTTGATGGGTATGGGCGGTGGTCTTACTGGTCAAAACTATATCAAGAATTATTTAGATAGTATAGAAGAAGATAAGCTGAGTTTAGGAGACCAAGCAATATCCAAACTTGCTGGGTTAGGAGATTACGCAAATGTTACGGCTCCTACATCAGGTGGAGAAGAGGCTATGGCAGGTTATACTGGACAAGGTGGACAGATAGATGATATTAAACTAAGGTACTCACCCCTAGAAGGCACTGCGGCTAAGAAACTTGTAGGCTTAGACCCTAAGAGTATAGCTGAATTAGAGGTAGCTAAACAGGCACAAGCACAAGGTGCTAAAGCAGGGGAGTTAGCAGAGAGAGATGTCATCAGAGCCAGTGCCGCTATAGACACAAGTTGGGACACAGCTATTGATTTCGGAAGTCAGCAATTCGATAACCTTGGTTTAAGACCAGGACAATTCTTAGGGATAGTAGATAAGTTAACACCTTCAGAATACAACGACTACAAAGATGCTTTTATTGGTGCAGGAAAAGAGTCTGCATCATTGATAGCTAGACAACTTATTCCTGGTGTTAGGGCGGCTAATATCACGGAGATATTCTCTAAATCAACGGCTCAACTTGGAGCAACAATGGAAGCTAATGCGGCTAATATCTCTGCATCCATGGGCAATGCTTGGGGAAATGCCTTGGCACAAAACATTGAGGTTGTAACAGAAGATGGTAACAAAGCTAGGATACAAGATATAACAATAGATGAAGAGACTGGAAAGCCTATAAGTCAGCTACCATTTGGTGATAAACTAGATGCTGTGAATAGAGCTAAAAGAAAGTTTCAAGATGATTTACAAAAAAAATCTATTGATGAAGTCTATAAAAGAGACCCTAGATTGTTAAAACCTGAGACTATAAAGAAGCTTGAGAGTAAGCAAGGTGATACAGCTTTATTAGAGAGTATGGGATTTGATTCTAACGAATTTGAGATAGTAGGAGAAGAATAGATGAGTGGTACTTTTAAAGTAAAAAACAAAGAAACAGGTGAGATTTTTACTGTTAGAGCTAAACAAAAGAGTGCGACACCTGTTAAAAAAGACATACCTAATAAGGCTTTCGGGTTAGGTAAGACTGATGTGGTAGAGAACATTATTGAACAGCGTGACCCCCACGTTGCTTTTCAAAACTATAAGGCATTAAAAAGGGAAAGGGAAGAGAAATTTAAACAACACCCAATTAAAGAAGGTCTTAAAACTCTTATCAACCCTGCAAAGAATATTAAAGAGTCCTTAAGTTTAGTTGGAGGAATAGCACAAAGGTTAGAAAGTGCTATAGCAAACCCTCTGATAGAAATGCAGAAGAGTGGTGAACTTGACCCTATGGTTCTAGGACAATCAGCCATAGATGGTCTAATTGGTAAGCGTGGTGGTGAGGTTGGTGACATAATGAGAAATACATTATATAGTGCCAATGTATCACCAGAGATTACTGAAGCTGTTGCAGGGGCTACTGGTCTACTGGGCATGGCTGGTGTTTATAAAGGTCTAGGAAAGCTAACTCAAAGTAGACCTAAAGTAATGACTAACAAATGGAAAATCAACACAGTCAAGCAGGCACATCAAGGAGTTGTAGAAGCCAAAGCTAGTGCTGGAACACAGTATGACAAGATATATACACCTGTGCAGAACAACCCTATAACTAAAGGTAATGTTTTAGCTGAGTTAAAGAAAATACCTGCTGGCATTAGAAAACAATTCGGTATTGATTTAAAGAACACAAAGAATATAACAGTAGGTCAATTAAAAGACATTAGAAAAGGTGTGACAGATAGAATATCTGACTCTAGTTGGGTACAAGCACAGCAAGGTAGATACCCTTCTCTAACAGCTACTAATCTTCAGAGTATCAGCAAAAATCTTAAGAATATAATCTTGGATAATGTTGATGATGCAACTAGAAAACAGATTATGAAACTAGACCCTAAATATGCAGACATTGTAAATAAAGGGCAGAGAATAATCAAAGATGTTTTTGATAGCAAGACAGGAACATATAAAACCAGTAAGATTCTAAACATGTTTAAAGACAAAACTACAGCAGGTGAACAAGAAGTTTATAGTAGCTATGGTCAGTACTCTAAAGCCTTAGAAAGCTTTGTTAAGGATATGCACAAATATGCTTTTAGACAGAAAGCTAAGGCTGTCAGTGGACAAATTGGTAAGTGGGCTGCAATAAGTGGTGGGGTTGGTATGGGTACTAATTACCTAGTAGATGCTATTAAAAACATAACAGGAGAAAAATGAGTGAAGGTTTAGCTAAATCATCA
>JAAGZO010000887.1 GCA_024206195.1 bacterium
CTGGACCTTCGGATCCAGATATCGTTATTGAAACTCCAACATCTTTGGATGAAGTTTTTAAAAGGCCTACTACTCCAAAGGTTAAAGAAGCTAGTCTCACAATAACGACTACTCCAGAAACCAGAGTAGTTCAAGTTCAGCAAAAAGAAGACCCTTACAAAGATTTTGTGGAAATTGAAGCTCCTGCTCATATGTTCATATTAGAAAATCAATATTATGCGCAAAATACTATCATGGGGCAATATACGGTTTTAAACCGTAAGACTCCTGGATCCTTAACTACAAAATCCACTTCTACTGTTGCGGCAGCTACTGTTACAGAATCTGCCAAAACTTCTTCTCAAACTTATAAACCATTTGGTTCTCTTACTAAAGATCAATGGGAACCGGAACCAACTTTATTAGAAAAACTGGAACATGAACGCCAGAACATTCTGTATCACGAAGGAACTGGCAGTTCTCGATACAAAAGAAAAGTGCAAGAATTAAAAAGGGCACAAAATTCAGAACGAATACACCAAGCTCATTTAAAAGCAGCTGCTGAAGCTCGAGCTGCCAAAGAAGCGAGAGATCAAGCCACTGCGCGAACAAAGGAACAAGATACTGGACAAGTGAAGGAACAAGATGACAAGCAAGCCGAAGATCCGGACAACACCCAGATGCAAGATGAAGATGAGTAGTAAGCTATTAAGCTTTATTTGTTTGTATAGTTAGTAGTCTGGACTTGTCTAGTCTGCCTTGGGAAGCTTTCTCAGTAGTCACTAGTGTACGCTGGGGACCAGCTTTCTTTGGTAAGAGGGATGTTAGACAATTGCACCAGATACCCCGTGTATTATAGGTGATATTAGCCTTATTTTGAGTGTTTGCTTTGCTTCGCGTGTTGGTTTTGGTGATATTATGGCGCTCCGCCTGTGTATTATGTATGCGCCACGTTGTAGCCCCTGACGTTATCGATTGCCTGTCTAGGAACGGGGCTGTTTTTGTTAGAGCGCGTGCGGTTATTCTCAGCTGGGAGCCAGAGGCTGCAGAAGCAGCAGCGTGCCCCGGATATTGCTTACTATATTAGATTGATATTAGTATAAGCATTACGCGCATTGATATTGATATTATATTGAAGTTACTTCTTTTGAATTGAGAGAGTCTAAAATATATCGCTAGCAACCGGTCGTCTCTACAGCTGCGTCTGGGCTACGCTCAGATCCGATTCTTAATAAGACCTGGACAGAGCGGTCTCGCTGCTCCATTATC
>JAAGZO010000085.1 GCA_024206195.1 bacterium
ATATGAATAGAATGCGAACCTTTCTCTATTTTCACCAGCTTCGCGTTAGGGATTTTGCTTGCTAAAATCTCTGAAGCGCTAGTGGGTATAATTTTATCTTCAGTTCCACATATTACAAGAGTTGGTGCTTCGATCATATGCAATCTGTCAAGTGTATCTAAACTTAAAACCGCCCTAAATTGCTCTCTAATAACATCAGCACCGATTCTTCTAGCATATATTTTCTGAGCAGGTTTTATTAACATTCGATAAATCCTTTTATTAAAGCCTAGTTCAGTAACAATTGAAAAGAATTTAACTACATCCACATTATCAATATTTGCTTTGTACTCGCCTTCTTCCAAACACAGAACCTCTCTCATTTTAGGATTACCTTGGTACCCGGCTAGCTTCTCAATTTCCTCTTCAGTATAAGGCCTGTCCGCATCTGTACTCGTAGCCGCCAAGATAATAGCCATCACACGTTCCGGATAACGAATAGCAACTTCCTGAGTAATCATGCCTCCCATTGACATCCC
>JAAGZO010000888.1 GCA_024206195.1 bacterium
ATGCTAAAACATTCGAAGGACTGTCAGCAAGAATTATTACTAAAATTTCAGCCTATACTATGTTGCAATACATAAATAAATTCTTAAATAATAAACCAATTGGACAAATTAAATATGCACTTGCATAATAGCACAACGGGTAATTATTAGATATTTGATACTCTATAAACGGTCTTTTATCGCGTAACATACTGTATATAATAGTGACTAATCGTCGTGCCAAGGCCACATTTGCTTTCTTTTTTCCTAATCTTTTAAATAGCCGGGTATGGAATCCATTCAATTGTGCATTATGTTTTTTTGCTGTTATTGCTGCTTCAACCAAGGCCCATCTGAGCCATTTATTTCCTTGTTTTGTTATACGGCCGTGGCTGATTTTACCACCGGATGCATAAGTTGAAGGGATTAGTCCTGTATATGAGGCTAACTTTTTTGCACTGGCGAATCGTTCAATACCATCTATTTCCGTGCTTATCAGAACCGCCAGAAAAGGGCCTATACCTGGCACTGTGGCAAGACATTGAGCAGTGCTGTCATCACGTAAAAGAGATTGTATTGTTGTGTCACTTTCTTTTATAATATTATTTAAATGATCAAGCGTATCAAGCAACTGGTCTAAGAGAAGCCGATCTTTTTGTGGAATAATAACACTGTTCAACCAATTCTTTCCGGCTTTACCGAACAGATCGGATAACCCCTGAACCTCAGATCGTACTCCATAATCAAACGAATCTATTAGATAACCGATCCTGTTCTTTACACGAGTTCGGGAAGCTACATAAAATGCCCGCTGACGAATGATTGTTTGGTGCAAACGGTTTTTTTCGTTACGAATGTGGGCCTCCGGAATCAAATCTGCGCTTAACAATTCTGCCAGAATACGACTGTCAATCTTATCGGTCTTAATACGGGCTGACGCAATTGCTTTAACGAGAAGTGGATGAGCAAGCTTTATGCTCGCTGTCTTATCTTTGAGCAACCTGTATAAAACCGGCCACGCTCTTGAAGATTCCAACACAGCATGAGTATGCTCTGGATTGTGGATAAAACTACTAATTGCTTCTGGAGTATTGGATAACTTTGCGATTCTAACTTCTCCAGTATCAGAATTAATACTTGTTGCAAAAGAATATTGCTTGTGATAGTCAAATCCTATATATTCCATTGGGACACCTCCTGCTTTTTTTGCATGATGGTTTGTGGTTTTGTTAACTGTTTATATATTATACCACTTTCGCATCCGAGGTGTCCTTTTTTCATTATACCTTGTCTGTCTCTAAGCCTGCGGTGGTCTGTCTATGTATAGTTAGCTTGTTTGGGCATGTAATTGTATAAATTAGTAATACATAATTTTCACGGCCAAACAAGTTTGACCGTGCCACAAAAATAATACAATATAAACATTCCACTATTTGTCATCCTCGCCACATAGTGGTGCCAATAGTAAGATCTTCTATCGGCCTGTCCCTGCTTCGTTACAGCGGGAGGATCCATATTTTTGGATTGCGAATTACGCTAACTTTAGGCACTGTTGGTGAAGAACACCAACAGTGAGCGACTCTTTCCTACTGTGTGTTTGTGTTCTGCACCCACGCATTTTGTCTCCGCAATATATCATACATCCAGCATAGGCAGATGTTTTATTTTGTGATATGTGAGTGCTAAAGAAATACAGTGTTTTAATTCACCTACGGGGATTTCATCGTTAATCTTAAACACGATTGCCCTGTTACCCTCAAACATGAATTTGTCAATATATAATTCTTTAAATGTCTCAACTAACAGCGTATTGCAGTTAAAATATATTGCATATTGACCGGGAATAGTCGATTTCCAATCCATTCTGATAGTGCTTCCGCTTTTTGTGAGGTAACTTGGTTCTCCCCATTTCAGCGTTTCTTCTAAAACGTTTATACCCTTTATTTCCGAGGCTGTATCAATAACCAATTGGCGAA
>JAAGZO010000086.1 GCA_024206195.1 bacterium
AGTTTTTTTTAAAAGGAAACTAAAAATATTTATTTAATTGAAGAAAATGAAGACAACCATTTTCATAACAGCGTTAACGATGTAAATGTAGTTTCCAGAGACTGAGGCAGCAGGAGGAGGAGATTGAACTGGTATAATGCATGTTCTGTTCTGTGCAATCGTTCCACTTGAGCAAGTAGGCTTGAAGCATTCTCCAATCTTGATGACCCTGGATGGAAGTTGAGCATAAACTTTGTTGTAGCAGACAAACCAAATACAGTAATCACTCCCAATAAGGAAGGTTGGTTTGACAATTCCTTTAATTGAAACTGAAGGAGATTTTAGAACGACCTTTCCGCAGGCATCTGCAATTTTAGATTTACTGGCAGCTTCTCCACAGTTTTGAAGAGCTGTTGCTGTAGAAGTAGCTGTTCCAGAGTTAATTTTCCAATAGCAGTCGTAGTTACTAGTTCCCTTATAGTAAACAGGAACAGAGAATGTTCCAGTCTTTACATCTACGGCAATTGCAGCGGCAGTAGTAACTGTAATCAATGGGGCTTTTGGTTCAAAGATAGTTTCAACTGAAACTACTGTCACACCAGTAACCTTTAATTTTGCATAAATTAACTTGGTATCCTTCAAAACTTGAGTAACACTATTGTCTAGCACATTCCATATAGGGCTAGAAAGAGGAGCAGCAACATTTATATTTCTTAATTTTCTTGAACCAGGTAAATTGGTTGCGCAAACAACATCGGGTTTAGCACAAACAATAACAACCGCAGTTTTAGGAGCTAGAGTAGCAGCAGTAGTACTTAAGTTTCTAGGAGTCTTTAAGTGTCTTAATCCACCAGCGGCAGCTGGGCAAACAATATTCTTAGTAAATTCACTTCCGGGAACAGTAGCACCTGTATCATCAGAACAGATAATACAACCAGTAGTAATAGGTGGACTACCTCCAGGAGAGAATACGTTTTGACAGAACTTCAATAAAGCACTTACGAAACTAGCTGGAACTTTCTCACCTTGGAGGGTAAATTTAACACATGCAGTAGGATCAACTGCAGTAGGAATTAAATCTTTAGTATCTTTTCTATCAATCCAAGAAGACACTGACCAAGTACTAGTCTTTCTAGCTTTAGTGTCAGTTTCGGTGGTTTGAACAATACATTTAAGAGTATATGCTTGACCTCTTGATAATCCTACGAATGCTAAAGTATATTCCTTAGCAGCACCAAAGTAGATGGTGGTAAATTGTTGAAGAGGAGTGGAAATTCCCTTTTGAGCAATAATATCAGCAACAGCAGGTGCTTTTCCAGTTTTACAGTAAAGTACACAGAAGATATTGAGTGGGAAAAGAGTAGGAGTACATACCCAACGTAATCCATTATATTTTGGAGGACTAGATGATGTAATGTAAGTATCAGTTTTAGGATTCTTGAAGACACACCAAGTTTTGGTATCAACTGCCGTTGTAAGAGCAGGAGCAGTTGCAGATAAATCAGCTGTAACTGCACTTAAGGATAAGGTGAAGCAGGTATTGTTAATAGTGATAGTGAACTTTTGAGCAGCTGTAACAGTTGTATCTGTTGATTCGAATTTACCTTGAACTTTAACAGCATTAGCTTTAAGTTCAGGTATACTCATTGAGGATCCACTATTCTTAGTGTCTCCCTTGAAAGTAGCAGTAATAGCGTCAACAGCTACATCAGTAGCAGATACGGAAAGATTAATCAAAAGATTACCTCCAGGGAAAGTTGTTGCAGTAGATGAAGTAATTCCTTCCCAAGAAATTACAGCAGATCCTTTATTAATAGTGGTGAGAGTTATAATAACAGGTGGGAGAGAATAGAAATTGGCACATTTAGCAGACCAGAAAGTGAAATATCTTCCAGCAACTGATCCAGTACAAGTAGCACCAAACTTTACTTTAACCTTAGTAAGAGTAGTGTTAAGAACCCATTTGGTTACACCAGTTGGAATAGAAAAGACTGAACCAGCGTCTAATGAGATATCGCAAAGTCCAGGGG
>JAAGZO010000889.1 GCA_024206195.1 bacterium
AAGCTTTGCAAAAGCAATGTCAAGAACAAGTAAATAAAGCTTCTAAAAGAAAAGAAGAAACAGGAAAAGAATTGCAATGTCGTCAAAAAGGGCGAATTCAACGAGTTGTGCCAGAACCATTTTCGCAAGTTAGTCCTGAAATTAGACAAACTTACGAAGATGCACCTAATCTTCGAGTTACTATCCCAACGAATGGAACCGAAGAAAGGAAAATAACTCATCGATTATCTCTGGATACCATAATATTGGATGATTCGGAGGATGAATTAGAAATTATTGGAGAAGTCAAAACTAAAGAATCTGCTGGATCTGAAAAGGTCGCAGAAATAGAAAAAGAAGAAAGTGAAGGTGTTGCAGAAGTTCACAATGCAGAAAAAGAGGAAGAAACTGCAATGGATACTGAAGCTACATCATCAGTTGGTGCGCCTGAGGTTGTGGCTTCGGCGCCTGTTACTCCTATGGAGACTTCAACAGCTCCAAAACCACAACCCTCTGCTGCTATTTTAGATCAGAGTTCTGCCAGTTCTCTGATTCCGTCTACTTTAGAACGTGCTTTGCACTTATCTTATCCTTTTGACTCATATGAAGATCTGATTGATGTTGAAAAGAATTTAAGAGAATCTCTACCTCATCAAGTTGTTGCCAAAGTGCAATCTTTTACCAAACTTATTCAGGAAACTGATTTGCATCTGATTCCTTCGGATGTAATCGCTTTTCTAGACTCTATCTTATCTGTCTTAGAAAAAGCTGGTGCGAAAAGAAGCTTTATTAACTCACTTATCATACTAGTTACTAAAGATGTGTTTCACCAATGTAAGGTGTCGGAGCCAAGTTCAGTGTTGCCATTTTATTGGCGTCCGAATTTTCATCTGGCAGCGGACACTTCTTGGATTTCAAGACAAGCAGAATGGGCTAAGTTTACAAAAGAAAATCCTGACAGCCCATGGGCAGCTC
>JAAGZO010000087.1 GCA_024206195.1 bacterium
AGAGAATTAAAATTCACCGCTTAGGGAATCAATTCTCCGTTCACAACCACTAATTCAAATTCCGACAAACAAAAATGAATTCAGGAACTGCACAATCCGATAACTGATTCCGGATCTCAGTGCGCACCACCAAATGTTAAGATTATGGGATTCCGAACCCCAAAACTCCAAACACTTAAGCGATACTGAACAGAAAACCGGAGACAGACCGGAGAAGAACCAATAGCACCCCTTACGGACTTCCAAAAGCAGTAACTTGAGAACTTGACCCGGAGGTTTATCTGAAAGTGCCTTTCCTGGTTCGTCTTTGAAAGTGGAATTTGAGACTTTAATGATGTGCGATAAAAGCTTGTGCATAATAAAAGGCAAACGATTTATTAAAAGACAGCATTGTAATGAAGCAGACAGAATGAGTACGTATGTTATTAATCAGAGAAACGGAACCTTGGAGCAGCCGTAGGCTAGCCCCTAGGCAGGTGTTAGCGGATCACCGAACTCAATAAGGAAGTCTGAGATTAACTCAGGCGCAACCAGTCTCAAGCTCGGCAGCCGGCAGTGGACTCTTAAATGTACTACACTAACTGACAGACTCAGTAATATCAATAACAATATCAATAACAATATGCATAATACTTATATCAATGTCAATCTAATATAATACACACAATATCTGGAGCACGCTGCTGCTTCTGCAGCCTCTGGCTCCTAGCGCGGAAAACAGCCTCGCAAGAAACTAAAAAAACAGACAGGCCTCCAGACTAAAGAATTGATACTGTCTGGGGCTACAACACATCAAGCATCGAATGTACAGACTAAGCAGCTCTAAGACTACCACAGCGTTCTCGCACGGAAACAGAGTAAAAACGCATACGGAAAACGAATGCTAAACAAAACAAGGCAAATATCGCCTATACTACATAAAAGTTGA
>JAAGZO010000890.1 GCA_024206195.1 bacterium
TATGTTCCACAGTTATTACTACCTGCCCCTGTTTCTGCCCTGTTTCGACATATCTGTGAGCCTCAGCAGCCTGTTCCAACGGATAGCGTCTATCTATGACCGCTTTTATCTTTCCCGTCTCGATAAGTTCTTTGAGGAAAACTAAATCTTCAGTTCTCTCTTCTACGACCCCAAGTGGACCTACTTTCTTGTTGCTTGTTATTTTTAGCAACAATATTCGAAATAGTCGTGGTAATCCAAAGGTAGTAAAAAGATAGAAGCCTTCTCTTCTTAACGATTTTATACTACCTGAAAACGGACTCTTGCCTATTGTGTCAAGAATAATGTCATAGATCTCACCGCTTTTGGTAAAATCCTCTTTCGTGTAATCAATTACCTTATCGGCCCCCAGAGATTTCACCAACTCTAATTTCGGGGTACTGCATACCCCAGTAACTTCTGTCCCATAGTATTTGGCAAGCTGCACCGCAAAAGTACCTACTCCTCCAGAAGCACCAAAGATAAGGACTTTTTGTCCACTCTGGATATTTCCTTTTCTTAGAAAAAACAACGCTGTTAATGCCCCTTGAGGGATAGCAGCAGCTTCCTCATGGGTCATATTCAAAGGCTTTATTGCAAGCATCCCGTCTTCAGGCAGACATATGTACTCGGCATAAGCACCTAAACTCATCCCAGTAAAACCAAAAATCTGGTCACCTTTTCTGAATATTTTTACGCTTTTGCCCACGGCTTCAATTTCCCCGGCTAGCTCAGTCCCTAGTATAGGTTGTTTTGGTTTTCTGATACCGTTGGCTATACGCATTAGTACCCCGAACCCTGGAGGGGATGTACTACTTCTCATCCAGCAGTCGAATAAAGTTACAGTTGTCGCATAAATTCTTATCAGTACTTCATTGTCCTTTGGTATAGGTTTTTCTACCTCTTTTAGTTTAAGAACTTCTGGTGATCCGTATTTTGTGCATACAATCGCTTTCATAAGTTTTCTCCGAGGTTACTTTGGAGTAGTTCACAACAATCTATCCTATAAGTTTGCAAAACCCAACAATTAACATGTGGATGCATGTTGGATCCCAGACTGATTGCCACTATCCTACCCGACTGTTATCAGGTATACGAATAATCTTTGCAGTTAAATTTCATTTATATTTACTAATATCCAATCCTCTCTCGCTTGCACGTTTATCATGCCAGTCCATCTCATCTTTGGGAGGTGGGATAATTTCTGATGTCTCTTTGCGTATCAGCTTTATAGCTTCAGACTGGCAGGTTGTTACACAAAGACCACACCCAATACACTTCTCACGAATTATTCGGTTAGCATCATCCCCCTCTTCAATAGCTTCCACCTGACAACGTTCATCTATGCAAAGATTGCATACAGTACACTCATCTGAATCTATTTCAGCATAATAATAGGCATTAATAACATCAGATGCGGGTATTCCTAGTTTATTGATTGCCGTTAATACCTGACAACAA
>JAAGZO010000891.1 GCA_024206195.1 bacterium
ACTAGCGCTCAGTCAATATCTGGTAAAACATTTAGTAGTGTCGTAATCTCTATCGTCCAATCCAGATGTTCAGGGAATGACTCTATATGGCCAAGTTTCTTAATACCAGCGGCACCTCGTATGTGTTAGAACAACTCATCACAAAAGCTCAAAAGCAAATCATACTTGTAAGCCCATATTTGCAATTCAACAAGAAAATAAAGCAACTAATAGAAGCTAAAGTAAATAGTGGTGTTCCACTGACCATTATCTACGGAAAAACAGACCTAAATAAAGCTGAGCTAGATTGGATTTTTACCCTGAACAACACTCAGCTTTTATTCTCTGAAGATTTACATGCTAAGTGCTACATGAATGAAGCCAACTGCATTATTACAAGCATGAACTTATATGAATTTAGTCAGGTAAATAATGATGAGATGGGGGTTCTCCTGACCAAGTCATCTGATACTGATGCTTTCATAAAAGCGGTTGCTGATATTAAGAGAATCATTAGTGTTGCAGAGGAAGTGAATAAACCAGAAAAGAAACAGAAAGAACAAACCAACAGGAAAGAAAAGCTAACAACCTCTGCCTTAGCCAAGAAGTACCAAATCAAGACTCTTCGCCTTGTTAAATCATTGAAGTCCGCAGGATATATCTATGACGATAACGGCCTAGATAAACTTACTGATAGAGCCGTTGCGCTTGGCGCTGAATTCAAGAAAGGTAGATCAGGTTATTATTTTTTATGGCCGTTGGAACTGGATCTAAATGCCATTCTAAGTGACGATTTAGAAACTATTGTACCTGAACGGTAAAAACCACTGAATCTGATATCCCACTTATCTCTTTCTACAACACAATTCAATTAAGCACTAATCCAGAGAAGTCCGATAGAGTACCATGAAAGCCTTTTGTATTTAGGGTATTTTTTAGGGTATCGACTAATTTAAAAACAAATATTGCCTTTAATTATCAATAATATAGAAATAAAAAGTGGCGCGCCTGGAGGGATTCGAACCCCCGACCAACAGGATCGGAACCTGCTACTCTATCCAGCTGAGCTACAGGCGCACTCAAGAAGTGTTTGCGGGGCGTATTCTACCGGGGAGGTTTGAGT
>JAAGZO010000088.1 GCA_024206195.1 bacterium
GATCTGTTGCCGTGCCGCAACATAATTCCTTAGCGCTGAGATTTGATCCGCTTCTCTTGGTTTTCCTATCAAACCAAGCTATTGTATGTATCAATTAAATGTCTGCAATAGATTAGCTTTTGAAATCTATTACCTTTCACGTGCTGACTTGCATCTACATTTAGTAATTGCCGTGAAACTCTGCTGTTAGGACCGCGTTGAGTCCATTGTCTGTGTTTGTGCTCATAAGCATAGATATTGCTCTTTTGTGAACATTGAGCTGCTTCTATTTATAAGTGATATGTTCCCCTGATTTGACCATTTCGTGAAGTCTTATTAGTCTTCCGTTTTAGTGTGTTACTTCGTCCATAGCTTTTCAGCTGCTGCCATAGGGTAGTGTTTCATTTTCGCTGACCCACGTGAAAACATGATAGGCGCTGCCGCGTACCTGAACTTTTCCATGCATGCGCCCAATTGATTTCGTCTGCTGATACCGTTGCTTCCTTTTATAATGCCACTGCTCTCCTTTACCTGGAAAAATACCATAGTTTTCTTTTATAAATTGAGCTGATGTTTTTCTAACAAACTACCTTGATGTGTTTATTCTTTGAGTTATAGAAAAATAAGTCTAATTAGCTATCAATTTAAGACAAACCATAAACAATAGGTTAATATCAAACCATGGTTAGTAGGTATTTAAGAAATTTTACTAAGTTCCATACTTATACAGTTAACGGTACTCGCCATGTCAAGATAATAAGAATACGTAAGGTCGATGGATTCCATTCTAGTTGTTTATCTGTTTTCACGTATGTTGCCGCATAGTAACACGTATTGTGTTGGGAAAAGTTTAGATGTTTCTTCTTTGTTAAGTTAGCCTTA
>JAAGZO010000892.1 GCA_024206195.1 bacterium
TAACCCGGAATAAGGCCGAAATCAGGCCTAAAAAGGTAGTATATTGGCCTAAATTGAGAATTTAGCGTTCAAAAATTAGACGGCGAACGCGAAGGCTGGTTCAAGAACTAAATTGCGGGGCTTATTCGCAGTTTCCCTAGTCGTAACCATATTGACGGGATGTAATCAGGCATCTAGCCCACTAAGTAAATGTACTGAAACTGAAACGCACAATCTCAAGCAACTAACTCCGGTCACATACAGCCTCAAAGTTAAAGAATACGGCTCTCCTTACTATTCGGAACGGGTTCACCATGCTCTTAACGCATTCAAAGACGTTTACCTAAAAGAAAGGATTAAAACTCTGGAGTCCCAAAGACAGGTCTATGGTGCAGATCCAGAATATGTCGAAGCTTTAAAAGCGCGTGAAGAGATTGTCATGAATTCAGGTTTACAGGAGTTAATGCGTCATAACTTGGAATTGATGTTTAATCAGATTTCTCAAGAGCAATTTGAAAAATATGCAGCGAAATGTGATAACACCCCTCAATGCACTGCCGCTTCAGACAAATTAGCTCAGTGGAGTGAAAAATGGAGCAGTAAATGGAACGAACTCTATGACAAAATAGAACGACCCAATTTTAAATCTGAAATTAAAGAGCTTGTACAAGCTATTCAGGAAGTTCTGTTATCGACTAAATACGAGGACTGGCTTGCTTTAACACCTGTAGATTCTCAGCAGTCACTCAAAAACATTGTTGCGGAGTCTAACCCTACACCTAGCACCAACGGTCACGAGCTTCGACGGGAATCCAAAAAAGTCGCTAGAATGTTTCTCCTGAATCTGGACTTTGAAATGACAGAGGATTTAGAACCATTCCCATACAGCAAAATATATCAACAAATGATTCAAGCTGAA
>JAAGZO010000893.1 GCA_024206195.1 bacterium
CCCCAATCCCCAATCCCCAAACTTTTATTAGTATAAGCTTATATTACATATATGTAATATAAAACTAAAAGTATATAAAAAATAAAATTCTTAATAATACGTAATTAAATTTAATTCTAAATCTTCCTCATAAATCGTAAATCAAATAAAATCCTCTTTCATTATGCTACTATTGGTTTCACAACTTCTTCATTCTCAGGTTCTACTTGCATGACTTTCGTCTTTCTTAACTTAAAGTAAGTTAAATATATAGGAAGGATCATAAACCCATGGAAGAACCCAACAATTATTAAGAAGAAGTACATCCTAAAGTAGTAAGTCTGAAACACCTTTGAAGGGGCAAATAACAGCACCGAAATACCTAATTTGCATATAAATAACCTAAACATACCTATAATCTTAGTAGTTACGATTCCTACCAGCACTGACACTCCTACATGACTCAGAGCCTAATGCATTTTATAACATATTCTTACGTATCTAACTCGCGCCACATTATTATCCTTCTGGCATCTTAAGTAGAAGATGATTATATGTACAGTAAACTCCACACTCAGCCCACATGCCATTACTAAGTTAACTACACTAAGTGCATTGATCTCGATTTTGTAATCGGGGATGAAGTTGGCGAGGAAAATCACCCCTATCAGGCAAATTACACATGAGAACACAAAGAGTGTAACCGTAAAGGCTGACCTTATGTTCATTATAATCTGGACTGCCAGGAAGATGACGCCAAGAGCGATGAGAATGTTTTCAATAGTAACTCCCTGAATATACGTATACTGATCATAGTACACGTAGAAGAGACTATAGGGATAGGCCTTCTCTATATCAAAAGTTTCACCTTGGTAGGTGAACTCAGTCGACTCTCCCTCGACAGTGCTAAGGCGGTCTACGTAGTTTTTAATTGTGTTCTTAGTCTGAATAATACTATCTATGTATACTGACTGATTTACAAGAGATTTATGCTGGAAACGGAAGCGAGTGGCTTCTATTTTGCCTGACTATTGTAATGTATTAAGAACAACTACTTACCTTACTAAAGAAGATGTCTAGTTTATAAGGCTCTCCACAGAGTCCATACTCCTTACAACATTTTGAATCTACTGAAATGCTAATGAACTCCCTTACTTGGATTTCAAGTGGGAGAGTCTCTAAATACTTTATATTCGGGTTGCAAAATGGCTGCCTAATAAGGGTTTTAATAGAAGCCTTTACCATTCACCATCTCCTTGCATGAACTTCTTGAAATCGTTATACCACGAGTAAACAGGTGGCGACACCGAATGAAGTTGAGAGATATCGTCCACAAGCTCAGAAATAATTTTGAGGTTAGTTTTGTTGTTGTAGTCGATCTTATTGAAGATTAAATAGGCTGGTGGCCCTACCTCCCCCAATTCAATTTGCGTGGTTAAGTACTAATTATTATTGGCTTTATTGCTACCTTGTCAATTGATCCGTGCTGGATAACAGCTACTCTCGGGTCTAAACCAAGGTTTAACTGTGTGAATCCCGCAATAGCGCAACCGATCAATCCGACGTAAATGACTAGAATCACTATCTTTACTGGCGTCTTCATGAGGAAATCGTAGTATGTAGTCGACAAAAACCGAGAACAGGCTCTTTTCCCTTGTTTATCTGGTAGTTCCGCTTTAGACTTGAAACAGGGAAAGATGTCGTAGCGTTTTGCCCTGATCCTTATCTCGTCTAATGTGGCTATAGCAAAGAACATGGTAATCTGAAGTAAGTAATCCACCAGAATTGCAAAGCTCGCGGCCAAGCAGAAAGATTGGAGCGCGGGGACCTTAGTCAGGTACCCTATGAAGAAAGCCAGGCACTCACTCAAGGCTGCGGTGGTTATTGAGGGACCGACCTATCATTACAAGTTCTTGAATTACCTCTTTTAAGGTATGAGCCATATGCTCATTCAAATTCTCCTTCTTCTTTCGATCCTTAGCGCCGACTATGATAAACATGTTATCAACACCAATGGCTAGAACCAAGAATGGTACCACCTCAGTGCTGATAAGACTCATTTTGATGCCAAAGAACGAAACGATTGCAAGGGCACTCGCAAAGGAGAGGACGACTACCATAATACCACCAAATGCCACGAGGAACCTGGAAAGGATTAAACTTGGGAAGTTCCCCATACTCACCGCTATGTAGACAAACATGAGCACGTAACTGAGAAGAACTACAAGAATGTTTTGCACGTTTTGCTCACCTAGGTCATCTGGGATTGATCTCTCAGCCATATAGTCGATTTTAAGCTGAAGCTCGCCATCGCCTAATAATTTTTGATTTTCATTGAATTTGTTTATCTCGTCTATAAAGACCTCCTTTTCCCATTTTTCAGCGATTTTGTTAGTGTAGAAGTTGTTGTTAAGGAGGAAGGTGACTACAAGAGCCTTTGAAGTTTTTCTGCATAAGTTGCAGCTATCACTTGTTTCGTTTCCGACGCAGCCAGATCCACCAAAGACGGTGTTGCTGATGATGGGGACTCCGATTCTATCGACGCAGGGTAAGTCTGTGTTAATCTAAAAGTAAGATATAAGTAGGTGGAAGTGAGAATGAGGAAATGGTAGAGGAGGAGATTGAAAGTACTGACTGTTAAGGTAGTGTTAAGGCCATGTATGTGCTAGGTCCTGTGTTAAGGTAGTTTAAGGTATGTTAAAACTTATAAATAATCACTATATCTATGAGATAAACACAATTTCTGATAAACAAGTAAACAAATACTTGGTATCTAATTATTCTTACATCTGTTTTCAAGCACTTAGCTGTGTTTTTCACGTCATGATCTTCCATCATTCTCGTCAGATTCATCTTCCAAAATTGCATCGGCGAGGTTATCATACAACCTTGATCACTTATTGGTCTATAGCACAAGTCAAGTACATTATAACTATGATCTAAGTAGGTAATATTCCTTGTCTCTATATTCTTTTGAATATGGTATATAATCTCCAAGTATTTCTTCTCAAAAAGATCAACATCTCGGTCGTCGGTGGCTCTTAGCATGATTTGGTTGATACGAAAGAACGCGCCGAAGTGCTCATTAAAGAATATCTGCTCGCGATTAATAACTGAATCCTGTGGAACCCAAAGTTTTTGAGGGTCATTCTTCGAATTTAAGAATGAATTACATCTAAGGTAAGGAACATAAGGCCAGAAAGGGTGAAGCCTACAACACAAACTGAAAGTAGGATGGTTATTATAGGGTGTTTAGAGATATTATACCCTAACCAATAGAAAACTTTGTCAAGTCTCATTTAAATTTAATTAATATAAATATTTTCTCTTTAATGCTATCAATGACGACATTCATGTCAATAAAAGATGTAAAATAAATAAATAATTATTGAATTATTGGGTGAAAAAAGTAAAAAGGGATTAAGAAGA
>JAAGZO010000894.1 GCA_024206195.1 bacterium
ACTGGCCATTTGTTTTTAACTAGAAGATGATTCATAATTCCAGAAATTGCGGATATGCCTCCATAGAGCATTGCGATATCACACTTATCCGAGTTATTCTTTGCTTCGCGCCTGTAATTTGCCGCAACATAAGGATCAATAGCAGTTTTGATCCGTTCTCTTTTTGACCATTTTTGATAATCGTAATAAAATGCTGTCGTAAATGACAGTGCACTGAAAGTTAAAAATGATCTTGTTGTTGTATTCCAGCCAGCATGATCAGTGAGGTGATAATTCCCTTTTCTTCCCCAGATCAGTTCAGAAATAATAGAGTTACCGATGAATAGACCTGAAGCGATCAAAGCTGAATTTCGAAGTTTTCTATTCTCTTCTATTTTAGTGGTGTAATACAGAGTGTCACTGGGATTTGTCGCATTTTCTCTTTTGTCATCGGAGATAACCTTCAATATTTGATATCCTGTTCCAGCAAATCCAGCAAATAATCCCGAGAATGCCATACCGCGTGATGTTAGGTTTAGGCGGGCTGTCCCCGGGTAGATAAGACGTACTTTATCTCCGGGCAAAATTACTTTCCCTGGATATCTGTAATCGACTTCAAATCCTTCAAAACCATCTATTTTTTTTAAATAAGATATAGTGGCAATTGTTTCGGTTTTTCCGTCGGTTCCCCGCGTAACGATAAATGGCTGCTCTCTAAAAAAACTATTTCCATTTTCTGATTCAAAATACCCGGTTTTCCCATTTATCCCCCGTATTAGACCGGTATCAGGCAGTTTCAATAAGCTGACAGGGACAATCTTTTGGTCTTTAATATAATGAGATCTGGCTGTCCAGGTGTTACTTAAATTAGTTTCCACTACAGCGGGCACTGTAACTCCGCTTACTGGGAGGGATTGTACATCATTAAGAGTTCTTGTGAACTCAATGGTTTTTCCCTTCTGGACATCAATCGGAGTTTTAATGTTTACAGTCTTAGGTTCGCTGTCCAAAGAGTAATAAAGTGTCAGAATAATATGTATAGCAGTAATTGGATCGCTACCCGGATTCACTAATTTGCATTTGAATACCACGCCTTCATCTGTGTTTTCCAGAAAAGGTTCACTAATTTCACATGGGGCATTCTCAAGCTGCAATGCAGTCAGTACAAGCCTGTCCAATGTCTCTTCAGAAGAGCCAATTTGAATATTGAAAGCAAATAAAGCAGCTACAAAGACTTGTATTAAGGGAGTAAACAAATTAGTCCTCTTACGTTAATACTCCGGAAGTCAAAGTAAAATAATACTTTACATTGCAGAATTCAACTAGTTTTTGAAAGAAATTTACCACAGTAGTCACTTGATAAGAATTTGTATGAATAATATGTGTTATTTTATCTACGTGTTGACACTTTGTAAAAAAGTGAGTTATTAATCAACAAGGGATAGGCTAGCCTATCCCTTGAGAATCGCTTGCAAATTTATCGACACTTTTGTATTGTTTTGTTCCACACAAAAACATACGGAGGTGCCAATGAGAAGCGATACTCAAATGTACTTTGACAGACAGCATATATTCAAGTATTATTTTAAAAATCGTCCCAGTGTTACGGAGTTGTGCAAGTTATTCAATCGTTCGCGCACCTGGTTTTACAAATGGAAGCGCCGTTATATTGAATATGGAGATATTGGATTAATGAATTCAAGCCGTTCTTCTCCAGCGCAGCCGAACCAAACGCCATTGGACATTGAGATGAAGATATTAGACTTCATAGAAGATCATCCTTCATGCGGGCCTGTGAGTATCTCTAATGAGCTCAGAAAAAATAAGATAAACGTGAAGCCTTCAGCAGTATATAACGTATTGAAAAGACATAAGTTAAATATCCATAAACAACGTCTTGAACACATGAGAGTCAAAAAAGGTATTATAAGTACAATAAGTGATCTTCAACGGGCTAAAGAACAATCTAAGAGACGCTCACTCGATACACGTTATCCCGGCCATATAGTAGGAATGGACATCTTCTATGTAGGTACTTTAAAAGGTGTAGGACGTATATTCCAAATTACAGGAATAGATACGTACTCATCTTATACCTGGGCTAAGCTGTATACGGATAAATCATCTTTATCTGCATGTGACTTTATGATGCATGTTTATAACAATAGCCAGGATATTCCAATACATTCGGTACTTACCGACAATGGACTGGAGTTTACTACACATCATAAGTCTAAAAACCACAGCTTCGAAAGACTGCTTAAAGAGCTTAATATCGAGCACAGACTTACGAAAGTAAGACACCCATGGACTAACGGTGCTTGCGAACGTGTACAAAGAACCATACTCGAAGAATTCTATCAAGTAGCTTTCAGAACTAAAATATATGAATCCTTCAATCAGCTTAACGACGACTTACAGAAATACTTGTATATATATAATTATCAAAGAACACATCAGGGTAAAAGAACAAAGGGAAATGTCCCTGCCGCTCTATACCTGTTATCAAATAAATCAGCTTAATATTTTAAGCTATGTGTAAACACCTTGACAAAACAGTACATATTATCCATTAAACACAATAATTCTTTGAGCTTTTTATCATCTTGAATATCCAATACATTTTTATTTCCTCAAGCCCTCCAATTTCTTCTAAATTCAAGTA
>JAAGZO010000895.1 GCA_024206195.1 bacterium
AATACAAACATAAGAGCTATAAGTAATAGTGAAACAACCATGACAATTGGAAAAATGGAGAATACACGTTAGAGAATACTGTCAATGACAGCAGTTACTCAGATAAGGCATGAGAAAATCGGAACAGGTTCAGGGCCCGCATTGCGACAGCGAAATAAGAAGGTGTTCTTCGTGGTTACAAATGAGCAACATTTCTGTCAGCCCGGTGGTGATGTGGATCAGGTCTTTGTTTGAACGATAAAAATCCTTACTAAAACCACAATCCAGAATGGCTATTTTCCATTCTCTGAAGAAATATAATGGTGTTTGCTAAGGAAATTGTGAATTCCCCTTTCTTTCTGTCAAACTCGTCCACTAATCGACTATCAACTGTCAAATAGAACGCCATCTGATAACACTCGTACTCGGAGGAGGAATTTGTAAACTACAAGATGCGCCAGTATTTGGAAAGGGAAAGGGTACGAATACAAATCGTCAGAGCCCCTTAAAAGCTTCATTGGAATCAAATCAAAATCAAAATCAAATGGAAGTATATGAGGCTCA
>JAAGZO010000089.1 GCA_024206195.1 bacterium
AAGACGATATCACCGGAATATGCTTACATCCTGATGGAACCCTTATCGCAACCGGAGAGATTGGTCCTAAGCCACTCATCTGTGTATGGGATTCAAGCACAATGGAACTGGTACATAAGTGGAAAGGCGGTATTGTCAAAGGCGTAGCTTGTATGTCTTTCTCCCCTTCAGGAAAGTACCTCGTGGTATGCGGGATCGACACCGAACACAAGATTGGTCTTTACGATGTGAAGAGAGGTAAGAAATTAGTTGTTGATAAAGGTGACACTGCGATCATAGGAGCTTGTGCTTTCATTTCTGATAAGCAAATTGTTACCGTTGGTGTCAAGCACTATAAGCTGTGGAGTTATTCTGGTGGCAAGTTAAAAGGGAAGAAGGGATTGTTTGGCAGGAATGATAATAAGCTAACTTGTGTTACCATTTGCGGTTCTGATATCCTCGCTGGCAGCCTTAAGGGACATTTCCAGATTTGGAAAGGAAACAACGTCGGTAAGGTCATCAAACTTCACAAGAAATCAATGGATGCTATCTTTGTTAATGATGCTTAGTAAGATGGTTAATCTTTTGTTTATTTTCTAGTGTGTTTACTGGTGGAAGAGATAACAAGATCAATATTCTCTCTAGAAAGGGTTATAAGAAACTCTCGACTATCGAATTAACCAAACTAATACCCGATGCATTAATGCCAAGAGTAAGAAGCCTCTGCATGAATGATGATGGTCAAAAACTCTTAGTTGGCACATTCGGTTCCGAAATCTATGAACTCAAGACTAGGTAAGAATATATTACTTATTAA
>JAAGZO010000090.1 GCA_024206195.1 bacterium
CCCCGCTTTTATGGGCTCCCAAAGGTCCATAAAGTGGGACCTATGAAGATTCGGCCGATTATCGTGTGCTGTGATAACTTTTCAGACAAGCTGATGAAGGTCTTCAAAGAAGTACTGAACTTGTTGCTATGGGGACAAAGCACAGTCAGCAATTCTTACGAACTCGTCAACATCTTGGAGAATTATGCCCATTTCGAACCTGAAGATCGTCTCATATCTTTCGACGTAACCAGTCTTTACACTAGAGTACCTATTCAGGAATCGTTGGAAATTGTTCAGAAAAGATTACAAGTGCTAAGAATGTTACCAAATGATCCAATTAGCGAAATTACATCTATGTCAGATCATGCCATCTTACAACTTTTGCAATTATCTCTCTCTAATTGCTATTTTACCTGGCAAGGAAAATTATACAAACAAGTTGCTGGCCTTCCAATGGGAGGTCGGCTTTCACCTATCTTGGCTAACTTATTTATGGAAGAGTTAGAGTACAAAGTTCTATATTCTCCTGGTCCACTTCCAAAGCTTTTCTTCCATTACGTCGATGATATAGTTCTGTTATGGGACTTAAAAGAAGGCGAC
>JAAGZO010000896.1 GCA_024206195.1 bacterium
AAAAGGGGATGACATAAATCGCACAATAGCTCTTCCCCTTCAGGAAGAAGAAGAAGAGTTCCTGCTCCCTCCCCTCTCCCCCTCCCTAGAATGGGGGTAGAAGCCGAATTTCGATCATTATCCATTTGTTGACTCGGTCGCGATGGATGCCCTTCCGAATCGCTCTTACTCTTGTGCAGCCTGTTTGAAATCGTTCTCGTCCATCAAGAATAGTGTCACTACTAATCGGTGCATCAATATTAACAACATCATCATAGAACTTATAATAGTAATTGGTATTTAATTCCCAGAGCAGCAGTCGTAAAATAGAAACAACTATCATGCCTAAGCATTCGAAAGAATTCCTCAAACTTAGGATCGACGCTATAAATTCAAAGTGTAGTATCGGTTTGAATGATATGCCTATCTTGAGTTATGCAGTGGAGCATGCACGGAAACATTTGTCCGGCCAGATTCTTAAACTCGAAAGTATTGGCCAGGTAAAAAATCACTCAAATAATACTCGACGTTTGAGTATAAAAA
>JAAGZO010000010.1 GCA_024206195.1 bacterium
CATTGATAGCTTTCCTGCAGAACAACAAGCTCAAATACGCTCTCAGCTTTCCAATACTCTTATAGGGATATTCTCCCAGAGGCTTATACCTCGTATACAGGGTGGGGTTATTCCGGCACATGAATTGTTGTTAGCTAACTCTGCTGTACGCAACTTAATACGTGAGGGAAAGATTCATGAGATCCCAATGGTTATTGATACAAGTTCACAGGAGGGCATGGTTAGTATGAATCGTTCACTTGCTGATTTGATCAAGCGTGGTGAGATAGCTATGGAGCACGCCTTGAGATTTTCTATTAATCCTGATGAATTCAAACTGTTGTTGAGATAAATATGGAGTTTCAATACAAAGTACGTACACCAGAGGGAGAGGTTAGAGAAGGCTCCGTTGAGGCTTCTTCTCTTGAGAGTGCAATAACTAATTTACAGAAACAGAACTTGATTATTGTCTCTGTCGATCCGGCTCGTAAGGAAAGGAGTATTTCGAGCATATTGAACTATTCTATTGAGCGTATTACTGCAAAAGACGTTGTTTTAGTATCCAGGCAGCTCGCTACTTTATTTGAAGCAAAAGTCCCAATTGTCCAAGCTCTGCGTACTATGTCCTCTGAGGTTACAAAAGAGGCTCTGAGGAAGCATTTGATGACAATTCTAGATGATATACAAGGTGGTATGTCTATGTCGCAGGCAATGAGCAGACATCCTCAGGTTTTTTCCAGTTTCTATATAAACATGGTAAAGAGTGGTGAGGAGAGTGGTAAATTGGGGGAGGTGTTTTTGTATTTAGCTGACTATCTTGAAAGGAACTATGAATTGAGAGGTAAAGTTAAGAGTGCTCTTATGTATCCTGCATTCGTAATGTTGGCATTTGTTGCTGTGATGATAATCATTATCACCTTTGTTATTCCAAACATAGCTGTGATATTCCAGGAGGCTGCA
>JAAGZO010000897.1 GCA_024206195.1 bacterium
AAGAGGAGGAGTTGATAAAGTTACCTAGTGATGCTATGAAGAGTCTGGAAAGGGAAAGTTTAGAAGATAAGGTTGAACATGAACAGGAAGAGATTTCGTTAGATAAGGAGTTTCAAAGCCTAATTGACGACTCGAATAAAGAAATACATGAGTTTGACTTATCTGATATAGATGAGAACTTTGATATCGAGGTTTCCAATTTCAAGTCTACAATGTTTCAAAGTGTTCAAAGTACAATTCAAAAATAAAGACCTAGCTAGAGCTTATGAAAATACTTTAGTAAATTAAGATAAATAGGGTGTTGTTTTATAATATTCCTATTGCTAAGGTAATTTGCTAAATATAATAAATATTGTCTTAATACAATAGAAAGTAGGAACCTACTAATATAAATATAATAAATTATAATAATATTTTATAATATTAGTCGTAGTTAGTTTAAAAATAATATTAAGTAATTAGGGTGTGCGATGAGTTCTTTCTTTACATTGCTTCTCCTCCCATTTCGTCCATTTCTTCGTTGTCATTTGATTCTACTCCGACTTCTTCGTAATCTTTTTCTAAGGCAGCTAAATCTTCTCTGGCTTCTTGGAACTCTCCTTCTTCCATACCTTCTCCGACGAACCAGTGAACGAAGGCTCTCTTTGTATACATAAGATCGAATTTGTGATCTAATCTTGAGAAGACTTCAGCAATAGCAGTTGAGTTACTGATCATGCATACAGCTCTCATTACCTTAGCAAGATCTCCTCCGGGGACGACAGTTGGGGGTTGATAGTTGATTCCGCATTTGAATCCAGTGGGGCACCAGTCAACAAATTGAATGGTTCTCTTTGTTTTAATTGTGGCGACTGAGGCGTTAACGTCCTTAGGGACAACGTCTCCTCTGTACATCATACAGCAAGCCATGTATTTTCCGTGCCTGGGGTCACATTTGGCCATCATGCTAGCGGGCTCGAAGGCTGAGTTAGTGATTTCAGCAACTGAGAGTTGTTCATGGTAGGCCTTTTCAGCAGAGATAATTGGAGCATAAGAGGAAAGCATAAAGTGAATACGAGGATAGGGTACTAAGTTAGTTTGGAATTCTGTGATATCAACATTTAAGGCTCCGTCAAATCTCAAAGAAGCAGTAAGACTGGAAATAACTTGTCCAATAAGTCTGTTTAAGTTAGTGTAAGTGGGTCTCTCAATATCTAATTGTCTTCTGCAGATGTCATAAATGGCTTCGTTATCGAGCATAACGGCGACATCAGTATGTTCTAATAAAGAGTGAGTAGATAAGATGGAGTTGTATGGCTCGACGACGGCGTTGGAAATTTGAGGGGATGGGTAGATGGTGAATCCGAGCTTGGATTTTTTTCCATAATCGACTGAGAGTCTTTCTAAGAGAAGTGATCCAAGTCCTGATCCAGTTCCTCCTCCGACAGCGTTGAAGACTAAGAATCCTTGAAGACCAGTACAGTTGTCAGCGAGTTTCCTGATTCTGTCAAGGGCAAGATCGATAATTTCCTTTCCAATGGTGCAGTATCCTCTAGCGTAGTTATTAGCGGCATCTTCCTTTCCTGAAATTAATTGCTCTGGATGGAATAATTGCCTGTAGGTTCCAGTTCTGACTTCATCGACGACAGTGGGTTCTAAGTCAAGGAAGACTGATCTTGGTACGTGCTTACCAGCTCCGGTTTCAGAAAAGAAGGTGTTGAAGGCATCGTCTCCTCCTCCGATGGTCTTGTCACTTGGCATTTGCCCATCTGGTTGAATACCGTGCTCAAGGCAAAACAATTCCCAGCAAGCATTACCAACTTGAATACCAGCTTGTCCAATATGAATTGAAATACACTCTCTCATAAATATTATAAGTTATTAGATTAATGATTTATATATGATGCTCCTGTATCTGAAATTTAAATTAGAAAGGGTTACAAGGAATAATTAATTTCAACTCATATAATTTTAATGAGAGAACTTGTTCATATTCAAGCAGGACAGTGCGGAAACCAAATCGGCGCTAAATTCTGGGAAGTTATTTCTGATGAACATGGTATTGACCCAACTGGAACCTACCATGGAGACTCAGATCTTCAATTAGAAAGAATTAATGTCTATTTTAATGAAGCCACCGGAGGAAGATATGTTCCAAGAGCTATATTGATGGATCTCGAACCTGGAACCATGGATTCTGTAAGAGCTGGGCCATATGGACAATTATTCAGACCCGACAACTTCGTTTTCGGACAAACTGGAGCAGGAAACAACTGAGCCAAAGGTCATTATACTGAGGGAGCCGAATTAATTGACTCAGTTCTTGACGTTGTTAGAAAGGAAGCTGAAGGTTGCGATTGCTTACAAGGTTTCCAGATTACACACTCTCTCGGAGGAGGAACTGGGTCTGGAATGGGAACCCTTCTTATTTCCAAGATCAGAGAAGAGTATCAAGACAGAATTATTACCACTTTCGCTATATTCCCCTCACCAAAAGTCTCAGATACTGTCGTAGAGCCATACAATGCCACCTTATCTATTCATTTATTGGTTGACTCTACTGATTCTGTCATGGTCGTCGATAACGAGGCTCTTTATGATATTTGCTTCAGAACCTTAAAGCTTACTACTCCCACCTATGGAGACTTGAATCATCTTGTATCTGCTGTCATGTCCGGAGTTACTTGCTCTCTCAGATTCCCTGGTCAGCTCAACTGTGATTTAAGAAAGCTCGCTGTCAACTTGGTACCTTTCATCCGTCTTCATTTCTTTATGATTGGATTTGCTCCCCTTACCTCAAGAGGATCCCAACAATACAGAGCTTTAACCGTCCCCGAGCTTACTCAACAAATGTTTGATGCTAAAAACATGATGTGTGCATCAGATCCCAGACACGGAAGATACCTTACCGCTGCTGCTATGTTCAGAGGAAGAATGTCCACCAAAGAAGTCGATGAGCAAATGTTGAACGTTAAGTCCAAGAATAATTCCTATTTCGTAGAATGGATTCCTCAGAATATTAAATCAAGTGTTTGCGATATTCCTCCCAAGGGATTAAAGATGGCTGTTACTTTCGTTGGTAACTCGACTGCAATTCAAGAAATGTTCAAGAGAGTTGCTGAACAATTCACTGTCATGTTTAGAAGAAAGGCTTTCTTACATTGGTACACTGGAGAAGGTATGGACGAAATGGAGTTCACTGAAGCCGAATCAAACCTTTCCGATCTTGTCACCGAATATCAAAACTATCAAGACGCCAGTGCAGATGATGAAGGAGAAATGGAAGGAGAAGAAGGAGATGCGGAAATGCACTAAATAAAAATATAGATCACCTATTAATAATATTAAACTTGAAGGAATTAATGTAAAAATAGGAATAATTTATATAATATAATTTATGATATTAATTATAATTTGAATTACTTCGTTTATTATATATTAGTGTAAAAGTAAAAGATAAGAGTATTTACTTTGGGGATTGGGGATTGGGGATTGGGGATTGGGGATTGGGCAATCCCCAATCCCCAATCCCCAATCCCCACTCTTATCTTTTACTTTTACACTAATATATAATAAACGAAGTAATTCAAATTATAATTAATATCATAAATTATATTATATA
>JAAGZO010000898.1 GCA_024206195.1 bacterium
AATCTCAATATCAATAACAATGCGAGTATACACGAGTATCAATATCAATCTAATATAGTAATAATGATTGCGGAGGCACACGGCCGCGTAAGGCAGCCACCAGCCTTCACTCGAAAACAGCTTCACATGCTAACAAAAACAGCCTCGCGCCCCAGCAAAATGATCAATACTGTCTGGGGCTACAACACGGCACATATATAACACACAGGCAAAAGCGCTTCAACAACAGTAGCGTTCCGTACAGAAACTAAACAAAACACGTATGCAAAATGAATGCTAAACAAAAACAAGGCTAGAATCGCCTATAATACATGAGAAGTTGGACTGATTATCTAACATCCCTCTTACCAATGAAAGCTGGTCCCCAGCTTTGCACTACAGTGATTGCTGAGGAGGGTCCCAAAGGCGAAATGGACAAGTCTGACCATTGAGTCCGAGAACTAACTATACAACACAAACAAAACTTAATAGCTTATGTCTCATCTTCATCTTGATCATCATCGTCTTGCTCATTTCTTTCTTCTTCCCTTGGATCTGGTGGTTTCATTCCTAACCACGAGTGGACACTGGAGATTTGTCCTCATCCTCCTTCTTGTCCTCATCTTGTTGATGGTCCACAATCTTCGGCATTTGATCCAGCATCTTCTTCTCCAGCAGATTGTTGTAGGTCAATGACTTGAAACCAGATTTCTTTGAGAATAGTATTTCCTTCCATATCCTGAGTTACACTAACTCTAGGACTAAAGTCTTTGTGAGAAAAGGGTTGCTCTTTAGGAATAATGGTACGAACCTTCTCTTTGATGATTTGATATTTGTCCATAGACTCAACAATAGTTTGTTCAATTTTGGATTCTGGACACTTTTCAGATCCAGAACGAGTCGGTTGTATAGATTTCTTGAAGAAAGTTTGTCTTCCCTGATTAATATTTCATTCATAGGACCCGGATCTAGCAGAACTAGACCCAGATACAATAGATCTTCTGAACTCCA
>JAAGZO010000091.1 GCA_024206195.1 bacterium
ACTACCCTTTAATTTTACGGGTTGGTGTTACGCTTCTTTATATGTATATTATAGACATAGAACAAAGTCATGAACAGAACAGATATAACAGTATGGTATCGTATCTACCTACCCACAGGAGGTAGTACGGACATTATGTTTGAGCCTTTTAAATATCAGCAATGGAGACAATTTGCAGATGAGTTTAATGAACAGGTAGAATCTTTAAGTTTTGTTGATTACGATGTTGTGGATTGGGATTACTTAAGCCAAAGCGAAGCCTACAGCATCAATCAAGATGAAGGAGTATGGGAAAAATGGGACGAGTTATTTGTAGTCTCTAAATCTTATGGAGTGCCAGCAGGAACTATTGTAGAGGCAGCCGATCAACTAGGAGGCTATGATGATTTTCGTGAGTTTATGGAAAACGCTTATCAAGGTGAAGAAGATAGCGTATTAGACTATGCGTATGTACTGCTTGATGACGTTGGAATTAGTGAAGATTTAGCAGAGCGTTACTTTGATTTTGATGGCTTTGGTTATGCACTACAGGCAAACGGTGATATTTATGCTCTGATCATGGAAGATTGGGAAGATCGTTATGACACAGAAGCAGAAGCAGAAGCTGTATATGATGATATGCTGCGAATGTCAGATAGCAAGGTAGCGGAATGGTATATCTATGATGTAGTAGGGGATATAAAATCTGCACTAGGTGACAAGATGAGTGATTACTTTGACTACAGAAAATTTGCAAAAGACTTGGGGTACGATGGCTATGAAGAAGTTGGAGGCTATATTTTTAGAGGCTACTAATGAATATTCGTAGAGAACAAGATTTATTTGAAGACTACCTAGAATCGGTAGGCATGGATTATGACAGCGTATCAGGACTTACGCAGGTATTCATGCGTCAAAATGACTACGATGTGTTCTTTACAGACAGGGGTATTGAGGTAGAAAGCTATGCACCTATGATGGGCAATGTAGAATTTATAAACGCTGATCAGTTGATTGATTGGTTCGAAGAACAATAAAAATATGGCTCAAATAGAATTTATAGTTGTTGCACACGATGACCTTACGGACGTTAAATCTGACATGGATAACGCAGGGATGAATACACATATTGACAGTTACAGGTACAGCAACAATTACAACGTGCTAATCACAACGTACCCACTTGACGAGTACGAACTTGATGACTTGTTAGGCGAACTTTACGAGTATTACGGTTATGACAAGGTATATGTTAAATAACTAAACAAAACAGACATGAACGTTACACAAAGAGAATTAGATGTTTTTATTGACGAAGTAGAGCGTCTAGGTTATAGCGTCAGATACGCAGGTATCAATGGTTTTGGAAACGGTGAAGCAACCATTGACAGAAACGGTGCAGGCGATCCTATGGAATGGGAGTATGACATTAAAGACATTGTTTACGACATGGAATTGCGGGATTATGACATAACAAGTTATACGCAAGAAACTATCGTGATCACCTTGTTCTAAACAACAGAGATATGTTTAAATTTTTTTTAGAATACAAAGAGAGCGAATCATTAGCCGTACAAGAATTTATGGCAGAGGTTTATTCTTTTGAAGAGTACGATGTGGATTATGAAATGGGTACACTAATTATCTATACTAATGTAGAGCCAACGTATTTAGAAGAAGATATTTACGCAGGAACGGGCAGTTACGCAGTCAATTACGGCAGAGCATAACAACAGAGATATGAGATTTAGAGATTCTGCTATAAATGATATTGAGGACATTATTGTTCGCCAAATGGACATTTACTCTATAGAAGGGAAATTAAATTTTATCTCAGGTGGTAGGATTCAGAATTGGGAAATAGAGAATTTTCGTGTAGACCTAGACTATCAACCTGCAAATTTTGACTATTACATTCAAGACTTTGCATCGGAACTAGGTTTAGAACTGAATGACTATTTGAATGAATGGTCGTACTATGATGCAAGTGTATTTGTAGATGGTTCGACGATTGCCATTGATTTTACCAATTAAACAACAGAGATGAGGACAGACCTATATATCAGTAAGGAAAGGCGATACGATTTGCTGTCGGCTTTGCTATTGGAATATGGCAAAAATCCTTCTGTTGGGCAAGATCGGTTTGAGTTTATAGAACTGCTTGCTGAAATCACAGCATCGTTTTTTAATGATGATGGTATGTCAGCACAAGAAGCCATTGACTACGTAGAAGACAGCGTAAGTTATATGGGCATAGGATTTGGAAGAGAAGATTACATTGATGATTTTCTCAATGATTTAGATTACATCAGAAGAGCATAACAACAGAGATATGAACAAACTAGAACAACATCTAATGGAAGCAATTGCTCACCTTGATGGTGCGGCATTGGCGGCTGAACAAATGCGCGACACATTGCTAAGTGATGCGTTGCTAGAAATAATGAATCAGGTGTTCGACATTAAAGACCACCTGTAAACAACAGAGATATGGAGCGTAAACTTGTTGAACTACTTATTGAAGAAGATTCTACTGCATGGGGAGTAGAGGCAATTAGCCTTGTAAAATTTCCTGCAATCGAAGAGAACTTTGTTTTCTTTAGCAAGGACGGCAATACACGCGCCATGAGTTTAGCGGCTGTAGACGAAGACCAACGTACAGTAGTAGGTGCAGCTTTAATTCCTGACAAGCATATACCTAGGATTGACGAGAATACGGATGAAGAATACGATGTGTACTTCAGTAAGGAAACAGTCAAGTTGGCTAGTGAGTTGTTCTTAAAGCAGAATCGTACAAACGATCACACTAAGGAGCATCTTGAAAAAGTAGATGATGTAAGCGTAGTAGAGAGTTGGATAGTAGAAGACCCTGAACTAGACAAAAGCAAAGTTTACGGTTTTGCAGTACCTGAAGGA
>JAAGZO010000899.1 GCA_024206195.1 bacterium
GTTTCACACCGCCCTGCCGCCCCGCCGAGTTATGCATATGGTAATGGCAAGCAGGCTATTGTTCATGCGCTTCGCGCTAACGAGAACGTGGAGCAGACTAAAGAGAAAGAACGAGATAGAGAGACAAAAGATTAATGAGATTAAGTGGGTTTATTTGAAATGACTGTTTAGAATATAGCTGCATCAGTTGTACTGTAACTGAGTTTTATTCCAGAAATGAGCAAAGAATGGATATTCGTAGCACCCATTCTTTGCTCAGTTCTGGAATACATTTGGAACATTTCTCACATAGTAAGTTTTATTTTTTCGAAGTGACGTTGAGAAGATTTTTTTATGCACATCGCATACATAGAGGCGTCAGACAGGTGATAGGTGTTTAGGTGTACTGTAAGCATCATTTCAGAATTGAGCAAGAAAAAAATGGATATTCATAGCATCCATTGTCTGCTCAGTTCCGGAATCGGTGGCAGTGGTGCAAGCGTAATATAAGTAGCATTCCAGAACCGTGCAAACGATGGACATTCATACATTAGATTTTGTTGCGATTTAGAGTGATTGACTTTTTTGCAATGATTACAATAAACGTGCTTATTGTACATGTGCCGTGAAATATTAGAGAGAGTTATGAATTCCAGGCAGAAGTCACACCATTTCCTTTCCTTGTGCCGGTCTTTTCATTTGGCTGGA
>JAAGZO010000900.1 GCA_024206195.1 bacterium
CAAGATTTATTGTTGGCGTTGCTGGAGAAAAGCGGAACGAGGGAGTTGAGAATGACCTATCGATTGTGGAGAAACTTCATAATGCGAGTACGAAACCTCCCCAATGTAGTACAACAGTTGCCTCAAAATGGCTAGATGCGGAATTGAAAAAGGTGATGCAACTTCTGGAGACCAAGAATAAACAACTTATTGCGGAGCGTGGAATTAGCCGATACTGGATTATAGAAGACATGGATAAATTTTTCTATGACCTAAAGGTTAAAGACTCTCTGGGAAAGTTAAAGGGTAAACGACCTCGAACCACCGACTTCACTACGATGTATACCTCTTTGTCTCAATTGCATATTATTAACAATTTGAAGATAGCAGTGAGAGAAGCACTTGATTTCAACGACCAATGCGATGCGAGGCACCACCAGGACATGGCCACATTTGAAAAGATTACGAAACACGTTGAATTTCGTGGTGCAAAAATACGAACGAAAGAGGATGGCCACTTACAACTCTGGGTCTTCGACAAGTTTGATGAATGGAGTTTTTCAGTGATTAAATATCCACATGCTGATTCAAATACATCTGCTCACCAAGCCCCTGGTATTGTGACAGGACAACTACTCCGGTTCCGCAATATTATTAATACTGTCACTGCCTTTAAAGAAGCTACGACCAAACTTGTAGTACAGATGCTAAAGAGAAAACACTCGACAATTCAGATTTATAAAGGGTGGGAGAATCATTTAAAACGTTTTCAAGGAGACCGCTACATGAACTATGATCGACTGAGAATATGGTTTCGCCGAATGATCAACTGGGCCTTTCATCACTCCAAGGAAGAGAATCCTATTCAAATGGTTCAAGATGACCATGCTCCTATTAATTTGGCCGCTTTTCCTCGTAGTCCGGAACCTGCTATTGACGAGAATGCTAGTGATGCTGACATTATCCAAATACCTGCTGTCTTACCTGATACTTCTATTGCGGTACCTGTCATATCATCCCCAGACCTGTCCGATCATGAACCTGCTTCCTCTCCTATGCGTCCAGCCCCAAATGATCAACTGCCGCCTGAACCGATAACACCTCTGCAAACTGATAGGAGTGCCAATTTAGGATCTACTGAAGCTACTAATAATTTAGTAACACCACAGAGTACTGACCAATCTGTTCCAATACAGGTGGACCCAGCCCCTGCTAGAAGAAGGAGAAGAGTAACTTGGAGAGAAAGTTTGGAGGACGTCCGCACTTTAGTATACCCAAGCAGACTTCCTGCAAGAATCAGGAATCCGACCAATTTCCTAACTATGTCTACCTTTTCTAACAGGACCCAGAATCATGAATCCCTACCTGCTTCTTCGAGTCAAGAATAAATCAGGTTTTATAAAATACGCCAGTATCATGATAATACGTAGACAAGTAATTTTAGTAGCTGTTGGAAAATGAGATATGAAGATGATGAAAAAAGTAGAAAATAGGAAGTAGAATAGAATCATTATTACATTGCTATTACCCTTGGTAGTGTACTTGTCTTTATATACAGGTACAGGCACTATAGGAATATAACGGCTCAGACTGTCTATGCTTAGTGCCGAAACGTTTGAGAGGAGTACTGTTATTTTCTGCGCATACTGAAGATTACTTAGGGTTCACTCCGTAGCATTTGTAAACAAAACCGGAAATATTTATAATATTATTAATCATTCCATAGCTGAGCAGAATTAGTCCGGGTATCTATAGATATACACCAGCATAGCAATGACGCGAAGTTAATAGCTGGCAGGACTTCTGGTGTTTACGGTATTCTTTCAATTTCCACCCTCCATTTACCATCACAAAATGGGTAACATGCTCGTCGCTGCATCGCTAAAATTGAGTACAGCATTACTTGAATTCCTAGTTGTAGTTGAATCGCCATGCTATTGACCATCACTAGCAGTTGGTGTGCTTCCGACCACATCAATGGAATGTCTCGACTGTTTTCACTCTTGTCCTTATTGATGGCACGCTAATAATAGTAGAATGCTCCTTGTGAGTCCCACTACACTCACTAGCGTCCGTGTTAATGATATCATTTA
>JAAGZO010000092.1 GCA_024206195.1 bacterium
GTTTGTCAACTATGGCTTGTTCAAGGGAAATAGCATTATCTTCAGATAATACTTCAAATCTTGCGTAATGATCGTAGGCATTTATTGTGACTGTAAATTTTTTCATGAAATTTCTTTCTACTTTCATAATGAGGCGGAACTATGTCCGCCTCAAAATTTTTAATTATTATGCACCTGGTGATGCAAAAATACCTCTATAGTCAGATACACCAAATGAGTATCTTTCTCTAGCTTTGTATCTTACGTTACCAGTGTCGAAGTCACCTTCCATTGCAGTTTTAATTGCTGCTCTGTCAAAGTACTTCATACCATTAGGTACATCAGTGATAATGTAGAATGCATCTGGATCAGTTAAGAAATTGTTCACTCTATAACCTTGAGGAACCATTCCCATTGATGCGATTGCATTGATATCATTATCAGCAGTACCAACTCTACCTTGAGTCTTCATAAGTCTCTCAGCAGTGAACTGAAGTTCAGAAGGGATAATCATTTTAACACCTCTTGCAGCAATTTTTAGACCTCTTTCGTCTGTCATTGCAGCAATGTCAATTAATGATTGCTCTAGTGAAGTTTCGTTCAAGTCAGCAGCCACAGCTAATGTGTTTGATACAGTTCCACTTACAGTTGGGTGGTTAGTTGCAAATAATGCAGAACCATCACCTGAAGTGAATGTACCGAAACCATTAATCAATGGGTTTACCGCTTTAACTTGTTTAGTATTCGCCATAGATCTAGCTAATGCTTTTGTATATCTACTAGCAAGTCTGTCATACAAGTTATCCTCAATAGCTTCTTCAGTAATTGCAAAAGCAAGAGCCACAGTTTCATGTGTGTATCTTGCAGTGAAAGTTTCTTGAGCATTGTCAAAA
>JAAGZO010000901.1 GCA_024206195.1 bacterium
TGACACTGAATCATCTGACAGAGCTTTCGAAGAAGAAGTAATGTTAGCTGGTTTTGCAAATGCAGCAGTTAAACCTGAAGGTCAAGGAGTATCATTTGATGATGCACAAGAGACTTTCACAGCTCGTTATACTAACGAAACGATTGCATTAGCATTCGCTATCACAGAAGAAGCTATCGAAGATAACTTGTATGACAGACTTGCGTCTAGATATACAAAAGCTTTAGCAAGATCTATGGCGTCTACTAAGAATATCAAAGGTGCGGCAGTACTAAACAACGCATTTGATTCTACTTATGCTGGTGGAGATGGTAAGGAGCTTTGCGCTACTGACCACCCTACATTAGCTGGTACTGTTTCAAATGAATTGACAACAGCTGCTGAACTTAACGAAACTTCATTAGAGCAAGCATTAATCGACATTGCTGCGCTTACTGATGAAAGAGGCCTAAAAATTGCGGCGCAAGGAGTTAAAATGGTAATTCCTTCAGCTCTTCAATTTACTGCTGACAGACTTATGAATTCTGCTGGTAGAACAGGTACAGCTGATAACGACATTAACGCAATCAGAAATATGGGAATGATCTCTGGTGGATATGTAGTAAACAACTACTTAACTGCTAATAAGAAATTCTTCATTAAAACTGATGTGCCTAATGGTCTGAAGCATTTCAATAGATCACCTATCAAAACTTCAATGGAAGGTGACTTTGATACAGGCAACGTTAGATACAAAGCGAGAGAAAGATATGTATTTGGATTCTCTGATCCAAGAGGTATCTTTGGTTCAAA
>JAAGZO010000902.1 GCA_024206195.1 bacterium
AGATCATTGAGGGAAATAGCCCTCAAGCGGAAAATATATTGGCTTGGGAGATACAAAACAGTGCCTTCAGCGGAGACGTGGTAAGTTCGGATGGAAAGAAGATTCTGCTCACCAATTACTGGGATACGGGGACCAAGAATTCCTACATATTGCAGCTGAAATAACCTGTCTCAACTGCTGAATTTACCATAATAGTGCTGCTATATTTACGTGTTTTCGTGTTGTGAATGCATTATGATCCTGTTCTTGGAGTATAGAGCTTTATTGGTATATGTTTCTGAAATTGTTGGAAATCTTTATCAGCTGTAAAGATTTCCAAATCTCGATGGTATGCAGCTGAACAGATTAGGAAATCTGTATTTGATCCTTGAATCCCATTCTTTCTGTTTATGTTGAAGAATTCTGCCGCCTTTTCATAATCAACCGTTTCTAATGGTAGATCAGGAAATTCAGAAAGATATAATCTCAATTTTTCAAATTGTTTCTGCGATTTGATTCCTGACAGTATTTCCTGACGAATTGGGCCAATAATTTGAACCCGCACTTCTTTGATCAGTTCGGAAAGTTCTTTGGATAATTCGTGATTTTTCGAAGTTCCTCTACGCAATGACAAGGACCATATAGATGTGTCAATTAGTACCCTCATTGTTTTTTACGCTGATCCTTATAATCATAGGATTCATCGTAATCTATTGAACCAAACATCGTAGTTATCTGGAATTGTTTTCTTCGTTGGATATATTCTTCAAGGGCTTCTGTGACCACGGCCTTTTTTGTTTTATGCTTACTGATATCCTTGGCTTCTTGGAGAAGGTTATCATCTATGGCTAAATTAGTTGGCATTTCCCACCTCCACTTTTGCTTACTACAATGTTACACATCTATATGTGTAATGTCAAGTGTGAAGGCTGTTGTTTCAAAGACAGTGAGGGGGATTTCCCATTGGCTAGCTACCGGACGAGAACCTTGCAGTTCCACTGATATGTCTACTGTAGCTGCATCTTCCCCTGTATAAAGGCTCTGAACCATGCCGATATACCCGGCAGAAAGTTGGTAGTTTGAGCTTGAAGACACGCCGATTGCACTTTCCCCCAGAGCATCAGCCACTGCATAGCTTGATGATGATCTCTCATTGCTCCCATAAGAGACTGACCGCCGGTAAGACAATATCTGTCATTCTCATTGACCCTTGATTTGCAATTAGGACAGACAAAATAGAGGTCGTGCTAAGTCGGCTATTATCAAAACCTTCTACAGAATGAGACGTCTTTTACTAAATATTTACCAATTATTTACCGTCCGTCAACAATACGTCCTTGAATATGACCATTGACAAGTATATATTGTTTATGTTATAGGCTGTTTACCGTTGTGAGATGCCCGGGACAAAGGGTTGTACCTGCTGATCATAGTTGACAGCTATGATGGGCAGTCATTGGGACGGGAGGAGACTCAATGGCAACAGCGGTAGACAAAATGA
>JAAGZO010000903.1 GCA_024206195.1 bacterium
CTGAGAATTCCATAATATTCTCTAACTGTTTCTTTATTTCTTTATTATCGCAATCCATAATGGCAAGCTGTGAATTACCCATTATCCCCATTAAAATATTATTAAAATCATGGGCCATCTTTCCTGCTACTTGTCCAATTAATGCATGTTTGCTCTGTTCTGCAGCAAATTCCAGAGCTTTCCTTTTTTCTTCCTCAGCCTGTTTACGCTCGGTGATATCTCTTAAGGCCCCTACTCGCAGGATGTTTCCTTCAAACTCATATGATTTGCCGGTGACCTCGCATGGGAAAGGTGTGCCATCCATTCTTATGGCTGTAATCTCATATGGCTTATCATACCCACTGGTGATGTATTGCCTAACTTTTTCCCATGATTCCGTGGTCATATATTGTGGCACATGGGTGCCGATAACTTCAGAAACTGTACTTCTTAACATCCTAGCCAGAGCTTCGTTACATTCAAGGATCATCCCTCTTTCGTGAATAACCACCCCTTCTTCTGCAGCTTCTGAGAGCCTTCGGAACCTCCCTTCACTTTCTTTTAATGCTTTTTCAGCTCTTTTTCGCTTGGTGATATCGTTCAAAGTGGTAATGATACATTGTTCGCCTTTAATATTTACAATCTCCGTTGAGAATAGACCGGAACGGATCTCCCCAGTCTTGCTTCTGAAGTTAAATTCCAATTCACGAAAACCGTTTTGATATTTTATTTGCTGCGTTACTTTCTCGCGATCGCCTGGTTCTATCCAGAATCCGATTTGAATTGATGTACGGCCAATGGCTTCTTCTCGAGCGTAACCGGTTATAGAGGAAAAACTCTCATTAAGATCAATGCATTCTCCGGTCACCAATTTAGTGATTACCATCCCAGAGGGATTGGATCGGAAAACTGTGAGGAACTTAGTTTCAAATTCCCTAAGTGCTTCCTCTGCATGTTTGTGCTTGTCAGATTCCTTCTCTAATTGCTTAACCCGTTGTTCCAATTCTTCGTAAGTTGGCTTATTTGGCATAGATAGATAGTCCCCAAATATAATGAGATTAAAATTAACAAACAATTATGGAGATAGGAAGTCTGCCATTAGATGGGCTTCCTACTGTCTATTATACGTGCTGA
>JAAGZO010000093.1 GCA_024206195.1 bacterium
ATAAAATTACTACACTCTATGAGTGGAGGTGGCCAAACGGAAGAAAGACTGTTATTCCTTGGGGAAGGACTACAGGAAAAGATAAGCTAAGAAAGAAAGATGTGTTTAATCTGAAACCAGAAAAACACAAGAGCATCATTCAGCCTTCTCACCCTACGCATTATCCTTTAGATATTTCTGTTAATCCTGGAGAGATTATAGCTAGGCAAGGAGACACACAAGGTGTTGGGCTCAGTGTTTCGTGTATTGCTGAAGATGGTAATCCCTACGCCTTAGGTAACTTTCAAATAAGTATTGATGAGCCTATGGGAAGATTCCCTGGGTGGCTCCATAAGAAAGTTTATGGAGCTAAAGAACAACTTAGCTCTGTAATATTTGGGCAGCTAAATAACGCAGGGAGTGTTCAATTCTTCTGGATTCCGCCGGACAGTAGTACAGTCCTCTTTTCTGAAGGGGTTCCAAGAAGGAGGAAATCCGGAAGTACAGCTATTACCAGTGTAGAAGTAAACTACAGAGTTAATCCAGCCTACTACGGTAATATAATAATACTAGATGGGAACTATAGACCTTTTGATGTCGTTTCTTCTACAACGAATATTAATGCTTATGAGACAACATTCACAAATAACTATAGCACCGCAACTCTAGAATATCCTCCAGCTGTAGGAACTGTTAAAGTAACTAGGCAAGGAACTCATCTAGTAGAGTCTTTTCTAGCTTCCCCTGATACTAATCAGTTTTATGTAGACTATAATGGAGGAAAAGTTATAGTTAAAGGAAGAATAGAAGAACTTGTAATCGAGTATAAGCCAACTTATGCTTTTATTAATCCTCGTAACCCATATAGGATCCAATTCTATCACGACAAAGTCTTTGGTTCCTATAGTGGCCCGATACTTATTGGGTATGATG
>JAAGZO010000904.1 GCA_024206195.1 bacterium
AGGTTCATCTATTAAAGTAGTACTGAGCATTGACTGCTGTGCTTTTCTAATGGTTTTGAGATTTGAGTTGATTAGTGCTTCTTGATAGTGCTTCTGGGCAAAGTCAATGGCTGTTTGTCTTTCCAGTGCATACTTGTGTTGTCCAACAATTAGGTGTCTTGCCAGATTTCCTTCATGGCGGAATTTTTTGATGCAACCTTCAACTGGGCAAGGAAAAAGATTCTCAATAGGAAAATCTGATCCCTCATGATCCATATCTGACAAGTCCATCTGTTCTGTGATGTCTGGTGCTTGTGATACTGTGTGATGGTCATCACCATGTGCCCTGGTCTGCAGAGGCTCAGTTGACAGGGACTTCCAATACTTGAAGGTGTTCTGCGGGATGGTATCTTCCAGTGTTCCTTCATGGTATGCTTTTGTTTTGGTGAACATGTGTAGGTATGGCGTCCCTTTACACACCTACAGGGTAGTCTTTTACAAGGTGGTCTTGCATACTAACTAACTAACAAACCACTAGCCATAACAAGCACCACTTCTTTACCAAACAACTCTAATAGTATAGATAATAGTAGCACCCAAAAACAATTGTAGCCTAAAGAGTTCTTTTGCACTCTTATATAAACACAGGGCTCTTACATATGGTACTCTTTAATATAACACCC
>JAAGZO010000905.1 GCA_024206195.1 bacterium
GGACGGATATCTCATAGGATTTAAGGGGTTTGTTCTTTAAAATATCAAACAGCTCCTCTACGCGCTTATCGAAGGAATGATTCTCCCGGCATTCTTTGGTTCCATTATCGGCTATTTTTCTGCGTTCGTAATCATGACTCAGGTAAAACCTAATCTTCTCCTTCAAATCTTCGAAATCAGTCCATTTGACGTAGTGTTCCCCATCTTTGAAGCCTATCAGTTCTTCCATTCCCGGGACTTCCTGGTGCAGCATTAAAGCGCCCCCAGCTGCCAGGGACTCAAAAAGCCTGTTAGAGACAAAACCATAGTCTTCTGGGAATTGGTTGTCTCCAATTACGATTTTAGCATTTCTGATATACTCACCAGTTTTTTTAAAGTCATAAAGGGTTGACTCTACTTCCCACTCAGGAGGATAGCCACAACCTGTGAAAGTAACGTCATAAGGGAGAGAGTTTAACTTTAGGATCAGCTCTTTTCTTTTTTCGCTATATACGTTTGCTGAGAATAAAACATCAGATGGTTTCATTGTGTTGCCTTTTTTGATTTAAATATCGGTTTAAAGTTTCCAACAGTATATTTTTCTGCTATCCTTTGATTAAAGGTGTGCCAGTCATTATAAACCCAGCACCAACCTTTATTCATATTTTTAGACTCTCCCCACATGGACTTTCCTGTCTGATAATCTACTGTAGCAATCCATTCAGTACGGCCATTATCTTTGCCGCCTCCATTGTAAATGATGACTTTTATCTTTTTGTTGCTCCATTCGTGTTCGGACATTTTTATCTCAGTTCAGAAGGCAATACATTTCTCTCAAAAGCTATTTGCCAATAATGATAATTCACTCCATTCTTCTTAAAGAAGTCTTTGAGAGTGTTATTGACACTGGTATGCAAATCGAAATACCTCATACATTCTATAAATTCAGGGGTAGAGTTTTGGTCTGTATATGTATCTCCGCACCAATTTACCATTGATTCCCGGGTATGTTTCCTGACTTCTTTGATCTGCTCCACCATCGCTTTGTCGGCACTGTGTAATTGGGTTACAGTCAAGTCAGGCAGCCAAGCTCCGGCGGCTAAGGCGATACTTTTACCTGCCAAATAGTCTACTTCATACACGATCCCATGTTTTGCCAGGGCATCTCTTAAACCACGCTTCTGTTGCTTCTGTACCTCGTTGCCTGGTTCATAGATGGGTGCATAGAGAATCTTCTTGTACTTGCCATGGATAGGATTAGGGAATTGGGGTTCATCATTATACGTTATCCCATCCGGAAAGGCTGCATAGAATTTCTTCCCGTCAGCTCCTCCCCGGTTCATATCGTTATTTATCTTCCGGAGTTCGTCAATGGGAGTTCTATCATGAATCTTTGCTCCTTCAATAGCTTTTATCTTGTACCCGGCTTCATACACCTTAGCAGATACCCAGTTATCCCCTCCATAAGTATTGGAACCAAAGTCACCCCATCCACCAGCATAGTCCCAGAGAAACTTAGGGATAATTCCTACCTGGAGGTAAGGGCCGACTATTCCTCTACCATCTGGGAGGGTGATTTCCATTGTCTCTACATGCCAGTCTCTACCTGCTCTGTCTTGGAAGAAACAGGCTGCTCCCAGAGTAGGATCTGACAGCAACTCTCCCAGGGCCCGGGTGATAGAGTCTTCCTGTACAATTACATCATCATTACCTATTAGCAGATAGTCTCCTTTTGCAGCAGCAGCAGCATCGTTGAAGGCTTTGATAGCCCCCTTGAGTTCACCATGCTCTATCAGAGTGATGTTGTATTTCTCAGAAGCTTCTCCTTTAAGCCATTCCAGAGTGCCATCAAGGCTGCCGCCATCGCAGATACAGTATTCATGTTCGATGTATGGAAGTATTGACTGTTCGCAGGACTCCATGAAAGCCTTGAGATATTCTAAACGGTTATACGTTCCGGTGACGATTGAAAGTAACATAATTTCCTCTATATCATATTTTTCATAAACTTAGTATAATCTTCAGCACAGTCAAAATCGTTTGTTAAATCTTCAATTGGGATGCACCTACCGTAATTGCCGTGTATATCAGTATCTATTCCGCACATCCGCCTATAGTGGGACCAGCCTCCGACACACGTCAGACCGCCATCGGATTCCATTTTAGCTACATTTTTTAATGTTTTATAATGTTCTTCAATATGTTCCGGATAAAAAGACTGGGCGAAACATTCCCCATGATTAAAGCTACAGAACAATCTCCATTCCTTTTCTTCATAATTGATAATTGTATCCATGGCTTCATCGGTAAAATACACATCTCCATAAATAACAAGTGTTCTACCTTCTTTGTTCCATAATTCCGCAGAGTTTAAGAATTTGTCAAGGCCTCCACCCTGCTTTACGGGGATAAATAAGTCAGTATATGGAATGCGGTATCTGTCATCGTCAGGGCCAACTACATGAATGCCTTCTATGCTTCTTTCGCGCAACAGCCTAATAGTCCTCTTTATGAGCGGCTCCCCTTCAATTGGGATAAAATGCTTTGGGACGTCTAAGTGATTATTCCATCTTGTGCCATCGCCAGCAGCGATTATAATTGCTGTTGTTATGTCCCTCATTCTGTCTTTATTTTCACCCCAAATCCAGTTTCATGAATATGGTTTAATTCTATCTTTGGTTCTGTTAGGGTTTCCCAGAAGTCATGTATCCCAGTAGGAAGAAGGATATCATCAAATAGAATGATACCCCCTTTTCTTACGAGTGGCCCGTAGTTGATGTATTCTCCAGTAGCTTGGCTCTTGCTATGCTCAGTGTCTATAAAGAGAATGTCCGCCTCTCCGGGTTGACATAATTGTGCGGAAAGACTCATATCATTGGTATTCCCTTTTATGAATCGAAGATTGTCAAAATGAGACACTCTTTCATCAATAGTTTCACTACCCGCTATATCTACTGTTATAACCTTGGCTGAAGGGCACCCGAATGCAAATCTACAAGCACTGTCCCCTTTATTAGTACCTAGTTCTATAACCAGAGAGGGCTGCGCACTTTGGGTGAGTCTTACGAGAAAATCATAGTATAACCCATTCTGGGAATCCCTGCCTTGTAACCATTCTCCTTTTATAGGCGCTCCTACAGAAAGGGCCTTTATTTTATCAATTGTAAGTAAGTTCATTGACTATCTCCTCAAATGTTCCAATTATATATTCTACATCATCATCTTTTAAGGCATCATGACAGGGAAGGGATAATAGATTGGGCCAGACAGAACTAGTTACTGGGAGGGGATATTTTACAGCTTTCTTCCAGTAAGTCATTTCACTCAAAGGCTTGAAATGCACTGACGTTGCGATCTTCCTTTCTGCTAATCTCGTAGAAACAGTGTCTCTGTTTACAGTCTCCAGCGTATAATACTGCACCGTGTGAGAATGTTCAGGTACGATAACTCCTGCTAGTTCTGCAAAGGCTTCATTGTATTTTGCCTGTATTTCTCTGCGTCTGGCAGTGAGACTATCTATTCGCCTCAAACCACCTAATGCGAGTACAGCGTTTAAATCCGTCATGTAGTATTTGAGTCCATTTCCGGTTATGTCATAGTCCCAGGAGTATTTTTTATCTCCTGTCCTATCGAAAGTAGACTTCCCTACACCGAGCCAACGCATATTCTTAGCCATCTGGTACAACTCATGGCTATTGGTTGTTATCATTCCACCATCACCAGCTGGAAGAGTCTTGACGGCCTGAAAACTCCAGACAGCTATATCTCCTTTTGTACCGGCACCAGGGGTATGCATGGCGTGAGCGCAGTCCTCTATGATTACCCCACCGAACCTCTTGCGTATCCCGTCTATATCACAAAGCCGTCCATGGGAATGTACCGCTATGATTGCCCGGGTGTTATTGTTTATCTTTAAGGCGGTGGGGTCAAGGCACAGGGTCCTTCTGTCTACATCACAAAAGGATACGTCCATTCCATTCCATTCCCCTACAATAGCGTCTGCTACAAAAGTCATGGGAGTAGTAATTAGTTCCCCATCACTGATGCTGTAGAGTTTGAGCGCCATGTCCAGAGCGGCTGTGCAGGAGTTTGTTGCCATGGCGTATTTGGCACCCACTTTCTCAGCAAACTTTTCTTCTAGTTCAGCTACCTTGGGCCCTTCTCCCCACCATCCGGAATCTATTACTTCAATCAATTCCTTTTTGGTTTGCTCGTCAGCTGTCGGTCTCAGTACGGGTATCATAGATGCATCCTTTTTAATTTTTCCCATTTGTCTGTATTCAAACTTACATCTTTGGGCAATTCAGTGCCAGCAATTTTCCTTGAAATCTTTTTTACTTCCCGGGTTTGAGATGCCAGGTCATATATAGACTTTCTCCCTGTTCCTATATGTAGGATGCGAGGTAAATGCTGCCACATACTGATTGCGTATACTATCTCTTGGGCGATTATATTTACATAGTCTCCGCTAGTCCATTGGTCAGTAAAAGCTGCTTTATATTTCCAGGGTCTTGGCTTAAAGATGCAACGAATGATTGTGTCTCTGTCCTTGGTTGCTATTTCTCCGCCAACTTTTGTGAGGGAGTAGTAGTTTGTGGGATTGGGGACATCATCTTCTTCATAATTTCCCTGTGTCCCATCAAAAACATATTCAGTAGAGATGTATATCATATTTACCTTTTCGGCCAATACCCTTGTACCATCCACATTCGTCTGCCAGCATTTAACTTTCTCTTTCTCAGACTTCTCAACTGCTGTGTAGGCGGCACAATGAACTACCAAGTCAATTTTCTTCTTCTCAAAATAATTATAGACACTCACCCAATTGGTTATATCCATCTCCTGGTGAGAAGGGGCGTATGCGAATACCATTAGTTTTTGTAGTTCGGTGCCGAGGAGACCGGAGCCACCAGTCAAAAGTATTTTCATATTGCTTCTTCCACACATTTCCTGAACGGGAACTTCTGGCTGACGAGCTGGTAATTAAATTCCACTACATCTTTTACGAGTCTGTCATTACTTAGTTCGCTGTTATTTGGGTCAAAGTGAAGGAGTGGCTCCATGAAGATTTGATAGGGCTCTGGGGTGATCGTAAAGTCAGCAATTATAGGAAGCCTCCAGGAAGCAAATAGAACGCATCTGAGAGGGGTTTTAATAGCTATGTTGTTCTGGTGTAGCATTAGCCCCCATTTGCTCGCAGAGAGGATGTTTGAGCGTACTGAGAGGTCATAGGTGGCAGGGGCTACTTTGTATCCAAAACTAGTCAGCCAAGTTATCTTGGCTTCCCGCACTCCGTACAGGTAGCACATATGACAGACATCCCATAATTTTGGTTCTGTTGGCAAACCACCGAAGTAGGGATGACCTCCCAGGAAAACGTATTTGCAACGGGGATTCCTTATGAGGGACCTGTGGTATTGGTCAGAAACCCACATTTCATCCACATAATCCGGACATTCATTACCTACTAGCTGGCCTCTCTCATATCGGGGGAATTCCATTTGCCAGAGAATCACTTTGCATTTGGCTTTTGGCTTGTGATGGGAGCAGGCTTCTGTCGTATTTCCGTTATTTATGCAGAATATCACGGCTCTGTCAGGATCATCCCAGGGGATATCACTGAATTCGCAGGTATCAAAGCCTGCCAGATTGACAAGGGCCCAGAAATCCACGTAGGAATCGTAGAGGACCCCGTTATCATTCTTCATTAGTACGAAGATGGGCTTCATTTCAATATATCCATTACAGAATCATAGACAGCACCTATTAAAGCTGCTTCCTGGTCTTCTGGGAGTGTAGGGATGTCTACTTTTAAATTTATCTCCCGAATGACTCTTTCCCGGAACTTATTGGATTTAAGCCTGTTTTTGATTAAACTGAGTGCTAGTCTTAGAAAAAACTTCTTCATTTATTTACCTCCTTTTTATTTTAATAGATTTATCAATTCACCTATCTTATCGTTTGCTTTTATGCGCTCCTTTTGATCTATTTCGCTACATCTTACCACTTCCAATAAGACGACGATAGCATTTATCATTTCTCCATAATTCATTTTTTTATCTCCTGTTTATTTATCCCTGTGCTGTCATTAGCATCTGTTTCAGGGGTTACATGATTGACGGAACTGCTGGTATTGTCTGGTTTCTTCCTATGGGCAACAGCGTTTACTGCATCATGAGTGGTACACCAGATATTCTTATTAGGGATTACTGGCATTAGCTTCCATTTAAGCACCCAGACAAAGTCCCCTAGGGAAATATCTTCTATGGTTACTTTTGTCCCTGTCACCTGATTAACAAAGCCGGGGCCCACTTTTAAGACTTCACAGATAGCTAAGTCTTGGTCGCTTTTTAGACTCTGCTGAGTGAGTATTCCACCGGGAGTCTTCTGCTCTGCTACGGGTTTAACCATTAGACCGTTGAGAATGGGAAAGGGATCAGCTTCTTCTATCTCCAAAGAGACGGCTTTTAACTCTTTCTCCTTTGCTTCTCTTTCTGCCCGGAGCTTCTGTTTGGCGCTCATGTTTACGATGTTGTCTTCGAATGATTTTTCAGTCATCTTTTTTCTCCTTTATAATAAGTCATCTATGGGTTTACTAAATGGTTCAAGATCGTTCCAATTATCAGCTACAAATTTCCAGTTATCCTTAGATAGAACGTCCGGATGAGCCCTTATGATTCCGACTACCATTATTTCATTTTCGGATAAATTATGCACCACATAATTCCTTCCATTGATAGCAATCACATTCCCAGCGCGTAGGCTTTTTATCTCTTCAGGACTCATCTTTTTTCTCCTCTTCTCCAAGATAAACTTCTGTGGCTTTTATGGCTAGGAACTGTGTTCTTCCATCATCTCCCCTCAGACCCTTCCAGATAAACAGGGGCGGCTGCTTAGGTAGAAACTTTCCATCTTCCCCCTTAACACCCGGGAAGACTGCTAAGGATTCCATAGACATATTACTCATGTCATTTAAGTCTGTTAATGTTGGTACGTTCATGTTACGTCTCCTAATACGTTTGCTTGAAAAGTAACTGCTGGTGGTAGTACCCATTTGTCTGAGCCGGGGAGCGGTTGACCTATTGCGTGTGCCATTGAAAACCCATCATCATTCCAGTCTGGAATCGTGTTGCTAGTTTTTTGACCAAAGAGCCTGGGTGATGGTACGGAGGACTTCTCGCATTCCTCCTTTATACGAAAGGGCGTACTATTACCTCTACATTATCCAGACTATCTATTTCCTTACAGGCCTTGATAGCTGCTGTCTTATCGTCAGCTGCAATTACTGCCTTGGGTTCCATGATAAGCTCTTCTAATTTCCCATCCTCAGCTTGTTTCTTGGTGGGTTTTCTGATTAAGGCTACTTGGTATAACATTTTCTTCCTCCTAAGTGATTCGATTTAAAAAAAAGTATGGGTGCGTCCGCAAAACCATGGGCATTGTCGTTTTATCAAAGTGTTCAGAATTCCACATTTTCAAACTTACCGGGTGTAGGTCTTCTGTTCTTTCGGGGTTATCCCAGATAGTATCTAACCAGTCGGACCGGTATTCAGGGGCATGATCTAAAATCTTCAATTTAAACCGGAC
>JAAGZO010000906.1 GCA_024206195.1 bacterium
GCAGGCAGATTAGGCATCGCTGTCCGGGACGAGACCGCAACTCAGGTTTAAGTCCTCTATCTGTTATTTTACAAAGGGCAGACATGTATATCTGACAGTTACGTGTGGAAAGAAGTGTGTTTTACCCCGGGAGAGCCTGCAAGCTGTCCCTTTGTTGTTTAAGGGACTGAGTAAATCGAGAGGTGAACTGATCGCAAACAGGCAGTCAGCAGATGGCGTATTAGATAAACCTGACTGAAACGAGGCATAATAATAGCGTTGCTATAAATTGTAAGAGTTCCTTGTTGACGGTTTGTTGAAGGCCTGAACGGTGCCTACCCGAAAGGTGTATGGTAAATGAGAATGTGTATTGCCAGTATTGTACTTATGAATGTATTGCAGGAGAGTCCCTGAAATGTTTATAGCGTCACAATCTGAACCGCACATAGCTGGAACGTGTCAGCTCATGGAAGAAATTCTTGAGCCAGATAATATAAGAGCAGCATATCATCGTGTTGTTCGTAACAAAGGCAAACCTGGTATCGATGGTATGACGGTAGATCAATTAAAATCATACTTGAAGCATCACTGGACAAAGATCAGCGATGATTTGCTGAGAGGTACTTATAAACCTTTTCCAGTTCGCAGGGTTTACATAGATAAACCAAGTGGCGGTAAAAGAGAATTAGGTATACCAACAGTACTTGATCGTATGATTCAACAAGCAGTAGCTCAGAAGTTACAGGAGATCTGGGAGCCACAATTTTCTGATTTTAGCTATGGTTTTAGACCAAAACGTAGTGCTGCACAGGCAATACAGAAGGTCAAGAGCTATATGGTTGATGGTTATCGTATTGTTGTTGATATTGACTTGGAAAAATTCTTTGACCATGTCAATCATGATCGTTTAATGTCCAGACTTTCAAAGGATATCTCAGATAAGCGAGTACTGAAGCTTATTGGTAGTTTTCTAAGAGCAGGTATACTTGAGAATGGTTTGGTTAGCCCGAATCGAGAAGGAACACCACAAGGTGGTCCATTATCACCTTTGTTAAGTAATATTGTGCTTGACGAGCTTGATAAAGAGCTTGAAAAGCGCAACCTGCATTTCGTGCGCTACGCAGATGATTGTGGTATTTACGTCAAAAGCTGGCATGCAGGAGAACGGGTAATGAAGAATATCTGTAAATTTATCACTCGTAAATTGAAACTACGGGTAAATGAAAAGAAAAGCAGTTTTGGCCGTCCATGGAAAAGAAGCTTTCTTGGTTTTAGTTTTAGTAACCAACGCAGAAATCCGAGAATCAGAATATTGGAGACATCAACAGAACGATTCAAGGATAAGGTTCGTACCATAACTGGCAGAAACCGTGGGAAAAGTATCTTTCAGGTCATCAAAGAGCTCAATGATTTGCTGAGAGGGTGGTGGAATTACTACCGCATAACTGAAACCCATGTGTTTTTGAAGCCGGTGAACCATGTGGTGGTGAGAAGGCTGAGATCTTTACTATGGAAACAGTGGAAGAGACCACGAACACGAATTAAGAGACTGAGAGCACGCGGGATTAATATTGACGATGCTGTATCAATAGGATGTTCACGGAAAGGCTCTTGGAGAATAAGTCGTTGCAAGGCTATGCATATTGCTTTTCCAACAAGGTATTTTACAGAAGTATTCGGATTAATAATTCTGGGACACTAAACTGGCTTTGAATCAGCCGAACCGCCGTACACGAGATCCGTATATACGGTGGTGTGGGAGGTCTGCGCTGTGAGGCGCAGCTCTATCCCGATATATATATATATGGAAATATGGGAAAAATGATATAGGATTTTGAGCAATGCTTTTATACTTTTTGCAAACTTTTATTTTTAGGTAGTGCTTTGATTCATTCTTCGAAATTTAATGAATGAAATAAACTTAACACACATTATATCTTTAATAACTACTTTCTTGGAGGCTTTATGAACCGTCTAATTTTAATGATTTTATGTTCTTCAATATTTCTTGGTTGTATGGGTACATACGTTTTTATAAATAAAGATTACACTGTTGGAGACAGAAAATTAACGATTACATTATTTCCGATAATGCCTGATGCTGTTATAGTTGGAGACAGAAAAAAGTTTCATAAACGATTTGATACGGATAGTAGAGAAGCTGAAATAATATTACGAGACACGTCATACATTCATATTCTTAATGGATTTGAAGACAGTACACGTAATATAAATGTAGTTGCCTCTCCTTCATTGATAGATGATATACAAAGACAAAGCGATGCAAACCATTTTAATGAGATTAACATGAAAATTACTAAGGATAGTATTCCTTATACTTTTTATGTACCTAAATATGAAACAGTAAAAAAATATGCTGAAGAAGCTAATGCAGTTATTGCAATAAACAAATTAGTTTATACATATGAAAGAGCTTCGGCAGGAACTGCAACTATGGCTGGCTCTGGTCCGAAATTGGTTATTACTGTTCACTATATTGTCTATGATTACTCCGTTAATGAAATTA
>JAAGZO010000907.1 GCA_024206195.1 bacterium
ATTAAACGTTGTAATAAGTGCTTGGTCTACCGCTACAAAATTTCCTGTTGTTTTAGACTCTTCAAAAGCCTTATCCATCACATCGTATCTAAATTCTATCTCTTTAAAGTCCTTTACTTCTGTTCTTCCTTCAAATTCTTTCCGTAAATTTGTTCCAAACTGTCTGTCAGCAGTTTCTAATCTACGTAACATTGATTGTGTATAGGGGGAGGCAGACTTTTTTGATTCTATAAACTCAAGATATGCTTGTTTATATTCAGGCGTGCCTCTTTGCCCTGGAACAGCTTTCCCATAAGTTGTAAGCTCAAAGTTTTTTAAATCTCCTGTAGGATTGAAAGATGTTCCTTCTGTCGGCTTGGAATTAGCACTTCTATAGTCAATAATAGCTTTCTTGTTTTCCTGCGCTCTGTTCTCTTTATTTAGTTGAGTTGTTTCATTATAGAGTCGTTTTTCGTCAAGGGCTATCTTGGCTTGTTCTGTTTGCCCTTTTATGCGAATTTCTTCAGCTTTTGCTCGTTTATCAAATCCTGTCTGCTCCATATTCTCCTTTATCTTCATCATTACAAGCTGTTGGAGCATGTTGCCCATTTGATTTTGCTGTTGTGGTAAGTATATTGGTGTCGGCATTATTTACCTCCTAACCCTCCCATCATCATCATTAAAGGAAACATCACAGGGTTACTTGCCATCGACATGCCGGCCATAGATGACCCTAACCCCATCATACCAGCCCCTTGAGCCATGCCTCCCAATCCTCCACCACCAGGATTCACAACCGGATTAGAATAAGTCCCACCCATCATGGAAGGAATTATTGTATAGGGGAACATAG
>JAAGZO010000908.1 GCA_024206195.1 bacterium
AACATATTTCCCTTTTTCATGCTCCTGAAAGGAGCATTTTTCCACTGGTGTTACATATATTCGACCGTTACTTGAAGCAAATTCGCCGATTTGGTCCCCTTGGCAACAGAGGGATATTTCTTTACTAGAATCTGTTCAGCGCTATTACACTAGGCGGATGTTTTCTGTATTGAAACTTCCAAAGATGGAATATGAGGACCGCCTAACTTCCTTGAAATTGGATACACTTCAGCATAGCTGTGTAATGTCTGATCCTTGTTATGCGTACCAAGTTTACTATGGGGACGTTTATAGTGATAATCTCTTGGTTAAGCGTAGGCATGCGGGCCTTAGGGGAGAGAATAGATTGCTCATTGGAAAGTCTCATTTGGACTGTAGAGAATTCTTCTTTTCTAACAGGATTGTAGTGCACTGGAATAAGCAGACAGATATTTGTTTAAGGAGTGGTACTGTTAAAGTGTTCAGAAGTAGGCTTATACTGTAGGTTTTCAGTGGCGTAGGTATTTTTTTACCATGCCCTTTATGTATTTGTGGTACGCTATTGCCTTGTATCGTGAATAAAATACAATACATGCAGAAGTCGGTGCTTGTTTACGGCTTCTTGTACACTGAGCCACCCCGAATAAGCTCTGTAAGCTCGAACCCACGCGGAGTCATCTGATTTATT
>JAAGZO010000909.1 GCA_024206195.1 bacterium
TCACCAAAAGGGAAGAATGAACTCAGAAAAGGTTACTCGGCAGGATATCACTTGCTAGATAAGTTTTCATTTCCAGACGGCCATGAAGATTTTTTAGTTGTTGATTTTAGATCAATCTACAGTATGCCTTTTGATTTCATAACTACATTCGCAAATGAAACGGACAAAGATAGGGTAAGAATACTTCCCCCATATAAAGAGCACTTGTCCCAAGCGTTTGCTAGATTTTTCATGCGGGTGGGTTTACCTGTTGATATCCCAGAATTTACGGATGAAACCTGAAGATTAGTTTTAGGACTTATTTTTATCATGTTCTATTTCTACTTTGAGCGTTCTGTCATTAACATTGAGAATAGACCATCTTAACTTATCTCCTTTTTTTAAATCAAACTGATTGATTATAAATCCGGGAACCGTAGCCCTCAAGGAATTTCCTGTTGATGTAGCGGGCTGAAGCTTAGTTTCGTCTGGCCTTTTGTTCTTAGACATAGTAGAACTCACTCCTTTGTTCTATATAAATGTATGCCTTTAATGTTACCTTTAACGTGACATGTTAATACACCTTTGACATATAGGGCAAAACTATATATACTCATAAGTAAAGGTGATATTATAGGTAATTAACCCGTAAGGAGGAATATACTTGAACAACACACCTTACCTCGAAGAACAGGAAAAGAGCTGTCCCCATTGCAGCTCACCATCTATCAAGAAGGATGGCACCAGAAAAACTACAATGGGCAAGAAGCAGAAGTGGATGTGCAAGGACTGTGGCAAGAGATTTATCCTTGAGCCAGTATCCAACATCAAAGGGGATATTGAGGCCATTACACTATCTATGGACCTCTACATAAAGGGAATGTCCTATAGATCAATTCAAGATACTCTGAGGCAGTTTAAGGGACTCTCTGTAGATCACACAACAATCATGCGCTGGGTTCATGACTTCATGGATAAAATCAACAAGTATGTTTCTCACCTTCATCCTGATGTTGGGGATAACTGGTTAGCTGACGAGCAGTTCACTAAGATTAAGGGAGACCTTCATTATATCTGGAATTGCATGGATGAGGAAACAAGATTCCTTTTAGCCAACCATGTCAGTCCCGCAAGGAAAACTGTAGATGCCAGAAAACTCTTTCAGGATGCTAAAAAGACAGCACAGAAGAAAGCTAAGACAATCACTACAGATGGTGCTTTCGCTTACAACAAGGCTGTTACTAAGGAGTTCTACACCTATGCCAACCAGAAGCCCCATAGGAGATATGTTTCTATCAGGCAAGAGAGAGGAAACAACAACAGGATTGAGCGGTATCATGGAACCTTTAGACACAGAGATAAGGGCTTTAGAGGGCACGATAATCCAGAAGGAACAGAAGCATTCAGTAAGAATTTCAGGACCTTCTACAACTTTGTAAGACCTCATGAGGCCCTTAATGGTCAGACTCCAGCACAGGCGGTGGGTGTGTAGGATAAACTGTGTAAATGGTTATAGGTAAGTTCAACCCATTGGTCTTCGGTTAGGGTGTGTAGGATAAACTGTGTAAATGGTTATAGGTAAGTTCAACCACAACAATGGGGGAGAGAACCTATGACCATCGACAAAAAAATCATTGACGAACTCCTGAAGAACTACAAAAAGCCGGAAGATCTTCTGGGAGA
>JAAGZO010000094.1 GCA_024206195.1 bacterium
AAGATTTGATCTTCATTATTCTTAATAGAGTTAATCTTAGTAATACGAGTTGACTCCCTTATCCCTTTTCTTTACAAAAAAACGAAAGTCTCGCCTCATTTCACTCTTGTTAGAGTACGAGTGAGCTGGGGACCAGCGTTTTATAAGGAAGGGGATGTTGGGAGAGAAAATTAGTAGTAGTAGTAGTTCTTTTTCTGTTCATTTTTGTATTAGCGCTAGTAGTATGGTATTGCTTGTTTTCCTGTTAGGAATACACTTGCTTGAACTTAGTGAACTTCCATTATTATATAACAGATCAATATAAGAAGTTGTTGAGCGTACGTCTCTACAGTGTGGTCGTGCTAGGGGTTCTTTGTTGTGTGGCTCGATGTTTATCCTAACTCTCTACTAAAGGTGGCAAGTAAACTTTCGTTGATAGTTCCGGATGATACCTTTCTCTTCAGAAGAGTTCCGCTCTTTATTTTGGTGAATAAGATGTTAGGAAAAGGCTTTCTCTTAATGTTGGATCCCGTGCACAAATTCAACTGAAGGAGGAGTCAAACTGTCTTGCTCCAACACAAGAACAGAAATTGGACTACGTACGAAACGAAGTCGAGCCAGTGCTACAAAAATCCACTACACGCTCAATCGTCGGTTGCTTATAAATCCACCGACTCGTTAGCAGTTGACACTTACTCTGGCTGAATAGCCTAAGGAGAAGTTCAATCTTGTAACAAAGCATTCCGTACCAAGGAAAGTTGA
>JAAGZO010000910.1 GCA_024206195.1 bacterium
AAACCCCCTTTAATAGTGGCTTTAGTCAGTGTAACGTGCTTCAGGAGGACGGAGAACTTATTCCAGGGTTTCAGGACGAGGTTAGTCTACCCAGAAATTGTGAAGGACTTGTGTGGATCAAAAGAAATAAGTCCTTTATTATACCGCATACTATGCAAACCAAAGCATAGACATAAATACTGCAAACAACAAAAGTCCCAATGAGATAGGGAATACTACTAAAATGTTTTCTAGTACCCAACAGCAAGAATACTAGTGAGGTCTGGGTGTAACATGGCTTAAAGCCACCATACCCAGATTATCCTATTATGAACTAAGCAGGAATCACCTATAATGCATGGGAAGTCTGGACCGATTTTCCAACACTATTTCTTCTGTAAATTCTCTCGTTCTTTCCTCTGCTTGTTGAAAAATAGACCACGAGCCATTTGGCTCAAGTGGAAAGTTTTCATTCAATTGAGGCACTTGCTTTATGGGTTCCGGAGCAACAGAAGTTCTTAACAGATCTGAGTCTGTCCTGAATGACATTTCTATGGAACTGTTTGCTAGAACCTCTATTCGCTCTGAAGTTTTCTTTTCTTCTTTCCCTGACAATTCTTTTTGTTCCTCTGTACTTACTTGTTTTTTGTAACAATTTTCATTGAGTTGTTGTTTGTCCATCTGATTGAGAATAAAAGAGAATGTGAGTGAACTGACTGCTCAGCTCAAGTGACTCAGATATGTCAACATTCTCATTAAAATATTGATTCCAGCTGACGGTTGCTGCGCAAGAAGTATTATGCAAATATTCTTGTAGTGAACAATCAGTTTGAAAATGTATGCATGAAGCTACTGCTTCCGCA
>JAAGZO010000911.1 GCA_024206195.1 bacterium
ATAAATTATAGCTTAACTGGCACGGTCGTCTTCGGGCGGCCTATTTTTACAAAACTTAAAACCAAATATTATGACAAATTTACAAAAATATATAGAGTTATTTACACATAAATCAATCAATCCTTTAGTACACAAGTTGGCAGAATTTTCTCCAGCTACATTTGAGACTGGAAATGAAATAAAATATATAGCAGTGCTGTGGAATTGTCCGCAGTATTGGTACCAAGTATCTAATGAAGATGAGATAGAAGTCGCAAAAGCATATAAAGCGTTTCAGCTAGATGTAGCTGAACGAATGATTGAAAGCGAGATCAAAGATAGATCTCAAAGAGGGGGCATATATACCCCATCAGAGTGGTGGGAAAAATCAGACATATATCTAGCTAGCTGCAAATCTGATTTGAAAAAATTAAAAGACTCTCCTATAGATTCTTTTATTAAAAAAGAAGGCGCAACATTTATGGCTAAAACTAAGACATTGGGTTTCCTTGATGTACAAGGCAATACAATCTCTCCTCCTGAATTTGGGATATACAATACTCATACGATGACGGTTTGGGTAGATAGCCAAAGTCACATGTCTAATATTAAAGACACACTTTCGGTAGATTAAACAACCCGCCACGCGGCATCCTATAACCACCAAAACTAAAATCATGAGAAAAGAAACAGCACAAGAACTTAGCCACCTACAAAATTACAATGCGCAGCTCAAGGCGCAACTTGCTACGGCCTTAGATTCCTTGAACTTCTACAAGGATCAGAACGCTAGCTTACAAACTATCATTGGACAGCTAGAGGCGCGACTGCAAACCCTAGAGACTAGAGAGGTAGTATGGGGTCAATTTGTCCCTCATATCGAAGCGCCAGAAGTCACCGATTTCCCACCTATAACAAAAGAAGACTACTAATGGATATGATATGCCTAAACTGCCAGCACGTTGGCCATGAAGATGAATTTATTGAGAACCTAGGATGCTGTCCTCATTGTAATGATGAGACAGTAGTAGAACTGGAAGAAGATTATGAGCTACAAGATACAGTTCAGATACAAGGACAAGACTAGAACTACAGCAAGAAACCCAGAGCAGATCATTGTCTGTTCTGGGTACATGCCAGGACTAGAGAGAACACTTGCACACAGAGGCTTTTCACAGCTTAACTGTGCTTTGATATTTGAGCGAGAAAGCGAGTTTAGAGAGGCAAGATATATTGAGGCTAGCTATAGGTCAATATTTACAAGATACAAGTCTTGGGCTGCTCTCATACTTGATGAGGAGGATCTACTAGGAAAAGATCATGAGTTTGTAAAGACTCTACTACAGTATAAAGAAAAATACCCCTATCAAATAACCGATCAACTTAAGATGAACCTATGGTAAAATGCAACAGTTGCGGCTACAATGGCCGTTTAAAGTTTGAGGGCAGCTGCCCAGTATGCAATAGTGCGGATGTAAGTGGAATGTCAATATATGAGATAGCACTAAAGGAGGCTAGAGCCCTCAAGGATCAAAATATAATAGCCGTAGATCTACTAAAGAGCAGGGCGAAAAGCAGAAATAAAGCTTTAAGGCTAAAATCACAATTATAATAAATGCTTAATCTTTGCCCGCTTGCATGGTTGTCGCGGGTTGCAAGTGTAGGAGACTGCAATTAGACTACACACGGCCCCTCATTGGCGGAGGGGCTTTTCTTATGCCCTCTCA
>JAAGZO010000912.1 GCA_024206195.1 bacterium
ACAAATATTCATATTATTTTAAATTCAGTATGCAATTTCAATACAAATTATGATGTAAGTATAGCCTTTCTTCCTTCGTTAGTGTACATGTTTGTTTTGTGGATACTGGCTGACTAAGTTAGTGATGGATCGTTTGGAGAATTCAGATAGTCGCAGCTCGATAGCGACTCCAGATCAAGATAAAAAGAGAGACAGGTATGCTTTTTAGAGCGATCACTGTCAAAACTCATATCTTCTTCGGTTTTGGTTGACTCATTTTGGTACTCAAAAAATGTATGCCAAGCCCAGGTTGCTGCTTTATTTTTGACCTTTTGACTTGGATTTTAATATTGACCATGCGTAATTGGTATGACAAATTCAGTGCTCGATTCACTAATTCTGTAATTCTCAATAATGCATGATTCATTCACCGATCATAAGTATAATTGTCTTATTTTAGACACAGTACCCCCTATGTGAAGACTTCGCCAGAAGTGTGATTCGAAGTGAAGTGATTTGTTGAACGGGAGATGATGGCTTTTGATCTCGCAGCTGCCCGAGGACT
>JAAGZO010000913.1 GCA_024206195.1 bacterium
AGATGATTTACCTAATATCCTCAACCCGGATGCTACCATTAAATCATCCAGTGCCCAGTTTAATGCTCCCAATAACGCTTCAGAGAATTCTCCATCTGCCAATGAACTGAATACTTCATAGGTCTTTTTATCTGCCCAATCGCCAAAATCATCATATGATTCATCAAAAGCCACCATATCCAGATATGTTCCGCCGACTATACGCGTACCTTCTACTTTACCTATATTACCTAATATATTGCCTGTCTTTGCTAACATCTGGCCTGTCTTAGTTACCCGGAAGAAATTACCCATACTTGTCAATCTCTGGACTAAACCCCAGGCTGCATCTTTAGCTCCCTGCATAAATGCACCCCGGCCTATTGTAGGTATTCTAGATACTTTTTCTAATCCCTGCATTGTTGCATTTGCCACCCCTTTACCTCCTAGTCCCATTGCACCTAATGTAACTGCATTAAATACTGTCCAGCCCAGCGATACCAGTAACTCTTTATTGGATACATCTGTCATCTCATCATGATCTGTTCCGCAAATCAAGTTTATTCCATACATCATTGATTTAAATCCGGCACTGTTTTCATCCCTATCATATAGCCCAAAAAGCACACCATCTGCTATCCACTGTACTGCTGCTGCTCCCATACCGGCAAGGAACACTGCCGAGCCGGCCAGGTTTTCTCCTATATTCCTTAATATATCATCTGTTACTGAATCTTCATATAACTTTTCCGAACTTTCCATCATATCCGCATCACCCAATATACCGCCTACTACTCCTTGGTAACTGCCTAATGCAAATTCTGCTACATCATAGACCACATCCCTGCCTACTATTCCCACTTTATTCAACACTCTACCGGTCTTGGAATCTTCCATTAAATTGTCACCTACTTCATCTGATGTCGCTCCCCAGCCACTATTATATGCATCCATAGCTGCTTCCTTACCTGCGCCAAGCCATGCCCCAGTAACCTCAGCAGCCGATACTAATGCTGCTCCTGTCTTGATCACAAATCCGGCACCTGCTTTTGCAACATCTTTAACTGCATCATAACCGGCTTTCAGAAAGTTTTTATCTATCTCCGCTCCGCGGCCGTTAAAATTAATGCATTCTCCTACTGCGGTCTCTAAGCGGCCGTCTTTTATTTCTGTATCTTTACCATCTATTGTCAGTGTAAGTTTCGTATCCATATTGAAAATTTTATTTATATCTTCAACGTATCTATCATTACCCGCACTATCTTTACCTGCATAAATTTCAGAGACTTTATCATCTACTGTTATTATCTGTACTCTTGTTCCTTCTTCTTTTCTTCCATCAGCATGCTCTATTGTTACTTTCTCTGTTATTTCTAAACTGCCGGATATAAGATTATCTTTATCTCCAAGTTTATCGGTCAGTTGATCCATATTTGTATCTGTATTAAGAAATATTGATGTATCTTCAAGAAATACAACTTTTCCATCAGTAAACTTCACTGTTGCATCAATATTAGTAGTCTTAAGTTTGTATTCCCTGTCACCAGATTTATAAGTTGATCCTCCTAATACGGTTAGCTCTGTTCCGGCATGGAACTTAACAAATGTCACATTTCCTATATCATCTTCCAATGCATCTGATAATTTAAAGCTTATATCAAATTCTCCGCTATTGCCTTCTGTAGCCTCCAGTCTTATATAGCCATTGTCTATATCGGCTTCCAATCGGTGTTTGGTATCGCTTTCTTTTTCAGGTTCATCAGGTGTTCCTTTACCGCCTTCTTTTATTTCAAAAGTCATGTCATCCAAATATTGACCGCCGGATAATCTTAGTGTTGCATTTACATTAAATACTCCATTCTTATTGTCAAAATTAATACTGGTTATACCAAACTCAAGTTCTCCCTCGTCATAACCGGCAAATTTACCGCAATGAAACTCTAATTCGCCGTTTTCATCCTTAAAATCAGGACTATCCAGTTCTACATTTCCGTTTTTACCAACTTTCAGTGACAAAGTTATACTTTCACCGTTTGGCATATTCCAGGCAACTGTCTGGTCCATCTGTTTTTTGCCATCAGGAGTTACTCCGTTAAAATTATATCCATCTGTATTATTCCAGTCACAGTACATGACATTGTCGCCTTCTTTCAGTACTGCCCAGTTTGATATACTATTCTGCGCTTCTCCCTGAATATCATTTCCTTTCATTTTGTACATAAATCCAAGCTCGACAAAATTACTTTCTGTATTGAAATACCTGTTCCCCAATGCATCAACCTGTAACCTTCCTGCTTTCCATTCAGGATTATTTTTATCCTGTGATACATTTCCGTACATCCTATTTATACCAGGTATTACATTACCTTCTTCGCCTGCTTCGTAACCTAGTTCATACACAATATCACCATTTACTATATGCCGCGGTAAATTTTCTGCTGCTCCGGCTGAAAAGATACCTTCTTTATTTACAAATGAATATATTCCATTGTCTGTAACTAAATAAGTTGTATTTTCATCACTAACATTAAAATTTAATTTACCGTCTGAATCTATCATTCCTGCTGACTGGCCATATATTGTTGCTGCTGCAACATTCTCTAAATTATCTCCTATATACAGTACTTTATCTCTATACTCTATTACTGCTTCTACTTCTCCGCCAACTTCACGGGTACATCTTACTCCGGCTTCAGTATTCTCATATATCCGTGTCTCGATTGCCTTATTCTTATCATCCTTTATATCCACTATTGCCTGTGACTCATTATCAAGTACCGACATCGTTCCCTGTGTTTTATCTATCAAATATACATTTTCATCCGATACAAATACATCATTTCCATTCCTGTCCTGACGAACTGTTTCCACTGCTTCTATTTTCTTACCATCTGATCCGTATAACACAAAGCTCCTGCTCATATTTTCGCCGTCAAGTGTAATTATATCCATATACATATGATCATCGAGTTCAGCTATTATTTTACCTGCCTCTATGCTCTCATACTCAGTTTTAGTCGGTACATATTTGCCTTCACTATCAGTACTTATTACGCTGTAACCTTCATTGTTTACTTCTGTTTGATAACTTATTATTATCTTTCCGTCACTATAAGCTGTACGCCCTTCAAACTCGCTTCCAAGATATGGTTTTAAATCTGTTCCATAATATATTGCTATTTCCATCTCAGCAGACGTTACTCCCTTATCATTATATTCTGTTCTTAATACTGATTCCGATTCCTTTACTCTATAGCTTTCTCCCTCTGCTACCCATTCCGCTCCTTCAGGCAGCATGCGGAACGCATCTCCTTCATTAAATGTAGATATTTCATCACTCATTGTCGTTGTTCTTAGCTCGGTTACTGCATTTTCACCTTCTTTAGCGGCATATATTATCCGGCCATCCGAATCCTGGCCGGCTATTACAAGTGTACCCTCAACTACTTCCTGTTCCTTGAGATTCTCACCTTCTTTACCGCTCACATAAATACGCGATCCCTGCCAGTATTCTGCTCCGATACATTCGGCTACTACCATACCGTTTGATATCGATACCTGCGCCGATTTATTCCCGTTACCGGATATACTGGTTCCTATATGGTTGCCATCTTCATCATATACAGGTGTCATAACTCCCATAGTATCGCCTTCTGATAACTCTTTCGGACTTGTCTTGACTTTTTCTCCTGATGTCGATGCTGGTTGCTGCGCTTCACCAAAAAGCACATCTATTGAATCATTCGCACTGCCAAGCTGAAACACTCCATCTATTACTTTTAATTCTACTGCTGTACCGTCTTCTGTTCCTTCTACTCCGTCATATTTAACCGGCATTACTGTTGCTCCGGCTTTTATGCTCCCATCTACTACAGTACCATCCGGATTTGTATACGATGCTTCCACATCACTTATTGTCGTTACTGAAAACTGACCATCACTATTGAAAACCATCCTTAAATCTGAACTACCGGTTACTGTTATTTTGTCATCCAGTGTACCGCTTATACTGGCACCTTCCCCAAATAAACCTTCTTCGGAACACTCTTTAACCAGTTCATTACCATCAACTATCCAGTCATTTACTGCATTCTCTTCTGTCGCATTATCCCACTTACCGGATTCCGCTGTAAATACATAGAAATCATTGTTCTCTGTTACTGCCAGATATTCATCTTTTTCCATTGTCCCTGAGACTTTTGCATCTACCCATTCCCCTTTATATTCTATCTGGTTTCTATCTCCGGTATAGACTCCCGCCTCATTGAAATTCACTACCAGCCTTATAGGCATTTCTTTTCCATATACATTTACTACATAATCATTTCCTGCCTGAGATATCGACTCTGCACTCTCTGTCAACACATATCCTTTTATTTCATCATCTCTATCAGCCATTATTATTGTATTACCTTCTGCATCTATAAACTGGCCTTTATAAACTACATCTTTTCCGCCATCAGTCAATGCCAATGTCGTATGATCTATGCTTGTTGATATGTTTCCATTTGCATCTGTTGTTAATTTATAATCTACACTGGCTGAGATCCCTCCATCTGCAGACGTCAATTCCACTGGTTTTGTTGCATTTATACCTATAAACTGTGCATTTTCCAGTTTCCGTTTACCGTTTTCTTCTACTATTGAATGGTCTTTTACCTGATAGTTATAGATTATTGTTCCTTCGTTATCCATCTTGTAGCCATCATATTTTGCATCATCAAGTACTTCTCCGACATCCGTACCTTCTGATAAATGTATCTCTGTATGCGCTGAACTTATTCCCAGTCCATCATACCCCATAACTGTCAATGATATTGATTCACCTTCTTCTAATCCTGCCTGCTTATACATTGATGCGCTACCGGCATCTGCCAACTCCAATCTGCATTCCTGAACAGCTTCAATGTCTTCTAATGTTCCTGTTACGGTTACTGCAGCTCCATCTTTTGCAGCATATTTATAACCGGCTTCATCCTGACCAATTATCATAAGGTCACCTTCTGCTACCAGCATTATATTATCACCACCAGCGCTTATCGTTGAACCTCCCCGGATCTCAGTGCCTTCACCAAAAAGTACTACCTGGCCGTCACGTATCGATACTATTGCTTCCTCACCGCTTACCGTATATGCTTTATTTCCTTTTGATGTCTCAGAAAATGTAAATATACCACTGGTGTTTATATCATCAGCTAATTTTGATTCTGTTCCGCCACTTCCCATTTCATAATAGAAACCATCTACAGTGCCATCAAATACAAAATCACCATTTGTTATTATGAACTGACTTGATCCAGGAACTACCTGCATCTCGACATCCATCATACAGCCTTCTAATAATTCATCTCCTCCAGAGTATGATGCTTCAATTCCATAATCTGAATCCAATGATATTGTCTGTACCATATCGGACCCTACTGTCACTGTTGCTGCCATTTCCTGTACATCTGAAACTGATATATCTAAATTCCCATTCAGGCCAGATATAGTTATAGCTCTTCCATCTATAACTTCCCCATATATATCACCAAACATCCCTACATTCTGCTTTACTTCAAAACCGGTTTCTGTCTGCTCTGTCTGCCAGCCGGTATCATTTTCTCCGCCTATCTGAATCCAGCCATCTCCCTGATGCACACAAGCATCATTTTCATTTATTAATATAAATTCTTCTGTTCCATTTATAAATGCTACCTGTTCACCTACTATCGCCAGATTATCTACATTGATATCATCAAGACCCAACATTTCCATTGTTTCATTTAATCTACCATACTGATCAAGCTTATATATCTGATACACTGCTCCAGGATCTAAACTTTCTACATCTTCCATGCTTAAACCCCAGTTACGTACTGCCAGCTCTGCTTTCATTTTGTTTACACCGCTGGTTACTTCTTCGCTTTTTACTCTTTGATCATTATCCAATTTTGACGCCCTATAATTTACGGCAACATCTATTCCTCGATCTACAAGATTAAATGCCGCTGACGGCAGGTTTCCTACTGCTATTAATGCATTTAGATCTACAAATTCTAAATATATATCCAGGTCTGCCTCAAATTCCGCCATATAAGCTTCTCCGTATGTATCATTCAGATATTGACCAACTACGGGATCACTCATGTCATAATCTTCCCCAAACTTTGCCTCAAGATCAGCAAACATATCTTCATATTTCGTATCAAAATAATCGCCCTGAATCATAGTATCTGCATTAGTTATCTTAACTACAGCTTCGTTTATCTGACCTAATCCAGCAAGTATATTTATTAATGTTTTTAATGTCGGTGCCTTATTTCTATCCTTACTATAGTACTCTGCACCGTCATATGCATTTGAAGCTACGGAATACAAGCTGGTTATATTTGAAAGCATGAACAAGAAATCATTCATTGGATCTCCCTGTAAACCATTAACAGCCAGACCTATACCCGCTATTCCTCCAAGTACATCTACCATCGTATCCATATATTCTTTTGCCCCATCCAGCGATTGACCGGCAACATCTCCTATACCTTCTCCCACGTCCATCGTTGTACCTAACAAATTGCCCATCGTTATCATATTACTATCTGCTTCTGATACTTCATCTCCGCTCATTCCAGCCAATGATGCTTTCAACTCGTAAAGATCTGTTGTATATTTTATTGAATCCCTTAACCGATCCATACCGGTATAGCCACTTCCTATTTGCTTATTCAGATTGTTAGAACTATCATATGCTGACCCTATAGATCCATAGAAACCCATCTCAGCATCAGCATAATTTAAAGCCATCTGCCATTCTTCTGATCCGCCTCCTGATGCAACCATTATTAATTTAGCTATATTGACAATATACTGAGTAGTCTTAAAAGCTGCTGTATTGTACGTTTGAGCAAAATCTACATAGGCTTTTGACAGACCCTGCCTTAAACTACCCGAAGCTCCTTCAGACCATTCAGTCATCGTACTATTGAAGAGTCCTAAAACACCACCAGTTACAAATGCAAATCCGGCCTGATCTAATGTCTGAGACCAGTCAACACTGCCTGTCATTATAAGCTGCAGACTTATATTCATTAATGTGGATATGTAAGCTGTAGTAACAGCGCCTGTAAAAAAATCTGTAACATATCCCTCTATTGTACTCTGTACAGACTCTTCTATTGCAATATCCAGTATAGTATCTGTAATAAAATCTAATCCATACATAACACCTTCTGTCAACACATCTATTAAATAGTCTACAGGACTTAATAAGACATCTATTATCTGGTCAACTATTGTTTCTTCAACTACTTCATCAATTATTTGATCTTCCACAACCTGTCCTACCAGTTCTTCCTTAGCCATTTCTTTCGCTGCTTCAGAGCCTGCCTGTGATCCGCCTTCACCTAAACAATCTAATCCCCATGTTGCATATCCTATAGCTACTGTTACACCAGCGGCTATCCCGGCACATTCCATAGCTACTTCTCTTGCTTTTTCATCTGCTTCTTCTTCTGAATATCCTGCTTCGATATACATATCATAGACTTCAGTATATGTATCCTCATATGTCATAGCAAAGGTAATTGCACCACTTACCAGTGGTACTGCCCAGCTCTGACCAAAATAAGTTAAAACAACTGCTGCAACAACTTTTACTACCTGACCCAGTTTAATTCCAAAAAGTTCTATATTGAGACCCTTCCCCATTTGCATTGTATAATATTGAAAAGCTTCTTCCCATTCACCCTCAAGACACATACCAATAGTCTGCGGAAGTGTTACAAAGCAAGTTTCAAATGAAAAATTAACTGCATCAACCACAAAGTTAACTATATCACCTACTATTGGTATATCCGCTATATATTCATCTACGAATTCCATAATAGGCTCAGTAACAAAATAATAAGCCTCGGCAACGAAATCTGTGACATCATTATAAATTTCAACGGCACCGTCCCAGACATCAGTGACTATATCTGCAGCACCGTTCCAGACATCGGTGGCTATATCTACCGCACCGTCCCAGACATCAGTGACTATATCTGCAGCACCGTCCCAGACATCAGTGACTATATCTGCAGCACCGTCCCAGACATCAGTGACTATATCTGCAGCACCGTCAAAGACATCAGTAACTATATCTGCAGTACCACTGACTATATCTGCAGCACCACCAACTATATCTTCAACAACGCCTAAAGGACCACCACGGGCGCCCATTGTTTTTATGGACTGATGGACTGTCATTTCTACACCAACAGTTAATTCAGACAAAATCTTTATATCGTTACCGGTCCATTTAATGAAATCTTCTGCTGACATGGTGTACTCATTACCATCAACATCAACATATGTAACAACACCATCTTCTATACCGGTAACAACAATATAATGGTCACCGCCGACATGTACTATTACTGAATTACCATCGTTTATATCTGATTCAAGATCATCGTAATTTGTTATATTTGCATTTAATTCTATACCGTAATTAACGTAAGCTGCTTTCTGGATAGCAAACATTGAAGTCTCAAATGGAGTGCCATCGGATAATCCCTTTTGTAAGGATTCTGCTGTAACTTCCCCCATAAGAATATCTACAAGGATAGCTATTGTAGCCATATTTTCTTTATCTTCAGCAGAAGCTGTTATGCCTAATGCATCAAGCAGGTTACCCAGGGCTTCTGTAGCGCAGTTAGCCAGATCTCCTGTCTGGTTTATAAGATCAATTAATACAGCAATTGATTCTACTGCAAAATTTGCCATAATTTCGGTTATCTGATTATCTGTACGGCCCAAGTCAGCAAGCAGCTCCTGACGGCTCTTGTCATCTGCGCCAGCAGACTCTGGCAGCCATTCTGCTACATGCTGCTGTATATGAGCATCGGAAGGTTGTTCTGAAGATTGTTTTTCGGCAGGTTTATCGGAAACAACAGTCCTATTAACCGGCGGAGCCCTTGTTTCATTAGCTGCTGCTTTTTCAGGTTTTTCTTCTACCTGACTTTCTACAACAGTCTTAACTGCATCCGCTGTCTGTTTAACGATTTTCCCTGCTACTCCAGCTACAGCAGGTTTTTCCTGTTTTTCTTCTACCTGGTTTTCCATAGCAGTCTTAACTGCATCCGCTGTCTGTTCAACGATTTTCCCTGCTACTCCAGCAGGTTTTTCCTGTTTTTCTTCTACCTGGTTTTCCATAGCAGTCTTAACTGCA
>JAAGZO010000914.1 GCA_024206195.1 bacterium
AACAATATTTACTGTACAAAGAAGCTAACGCTGAGATAAGCTGCCCAAAACCGCCCCTACCACAAGCAACGCCGCTTGCAGTACCACAAGACATTGGAACAAGCAACAATCGTAACTAACCCGGCGGTTTTGGGTCAGCTTCATCTCATTGTTAGGCACTTTCTCACATAACACCTTATTTCTTCATAACTTACACGATATATATCTTTCTATTTCATACATATTCCGGTCGGATATAACGGTCAACTTCTTTGTTTCTCTCACTCCTGTTCTGTTTGCTTTCTCTCTATTCTCTGATTTTGATAATTTCGGTGTATTGGCGTTGTATTACGTCCTCTTCATTCTTTACGCCCCCTTATGCTGTCTTTCGTCTCAATATTGCTCTTTCAGGATCGTTTCCTGTGTTGCGAATTCCTTCCGGTATGTGTTGTGTCTGCCTCTTCTTCATCCTTAACACATTTTCAAGAAAACTCTGTTAAGCCCTAATATACAAGGGAAAGAGAGGCATTTGATTCACGCCATTTTAAGGCTCATAAGCTCCATTTCCCTTATATGATAAGGGATAGCAAGTTTCTACAACTTGAATTATCCTTATTAAAACTACTTGACAAATTTTTGTTCATTGATAACTCTT
>JAAGZO010000915.1 GCA_024206195.1 bacterium
AACGGACTACGGACAACAAACGGAATATGGTATTCGTGCAAACGAATTCTTGAATGGCATCAATTAGCGATTCGGTACGGATTCAGTTGCTCAAACGGCAACTCTACAGCAGAATGATATGAACAAAGTTGTGCAGGAACAAGCAAGCAGGAACATTGAAATGGATCACAGCTAAGCTTATATAAGAATCGGCTATGTTGATGTAAGCATTCTTGTAGAGGTCTCAACTAGACTTAGAAGAAGTTGGCAAATTCCTATCTTCCTAAGCTATGTATGTGAATGTTTTGGAGAGTTTCAATGTCTGGAAAGCGGAAGCATGTTATCTAGCAGCCAGAGAATGTCAGCATACGTGCTTGTGGTTAGTTTGACATTCATGTGCAGGCGTATCCGAATTCCTCGAGACTCTCTTCCTATGAAAAGACTACGGTATAATATGAACAAAATAAAGGTACTGTACACAAAATAGTGTATGCACGGAAAATGAGAATACAGTAATAAAAGCACCTCAAGATCCTTCATTACATTTCCTCAGGGGGTTAAAGAAGCAGCGACCTCGATGCAGGTCATAAATATAAATTTAAATT
>JAAGZO010000916.1 GCA_024206195.1 bacterium
AGGAGTGCTGTGATGACATCTGAGCTGACATGACAGACAACCATCCCGGGCGTGTCTTTCAAAAGCTAGCAGGACAAAGTAGGGAACTGAATGGTAGCTTTTGAGTGATGCTGGAGACAGGGAACCTGAAAGGGAAGCTCCAACAAAGGGCTCAGAAAAACTGCTCTCTAATAAACAATCAAAGCTGATAACTGCTTGCTGTAAGGAAAAGCTATGCTTTTTGTAAGGGCAGCTTGTTTCTGCCTGTACATACTCGCCTACTAATTCTGATACCTAAGGCTAAAATTACTCTAAAATTGATACTCTGGGCTTCCTCTGAAGATGACCCAACCAGAGTGATAGAATTTGCGTCAGGAATCAGGGTCGAAACGCAGTTCTATCTTCTTATTCCTCTTCTTATTATGTTTCTTATTACTAGTTGCATAATTTTGGTTTCATTCTGTCACTGTTTTCTGTACTTGTCAACAATCACAAACCCTCTTATTGTAAGCCTGAGCCAAACATTCTTAACCCCAGGACTATGCTCCAAGTTCTCG
>JAAGZO010000095.1 GCA_024206195.1 bacterium
CTGCACCTATTGCCACATACACCACCTGTTCGCTTGACAGGTTACTTGCAGGATTAATAGTTATTACAGTTTTGCCTGCATTTATCGTTGCTTCAAATGCTATATTACTGCCGCTGGCGTTTGTTTCTTTTAAGGTTATCAATGCATCTACATTACTGTCAGTTAATACACTGTCATCTGTATTACGTACTGCTTCGTTAAAGGTAATAGTAACATTTGAATCTATCGCTACTCCTGTAGCTGAATCAAGCGGGCTAAACGTTACCGTTGGCACTATTACATCCGCTGAAGTGAAGTTCCATGTAGCTGTATCACTTATTCCTGCGTATGAATTACCGGAACTGTCATCAAAAGATGTTGTGTCTATCTGTACGTAATAACCGGTTTCGCTTACTAAATTGCTTGTAGGATTTATCGTTATCGTATCCGATCCCGAACCGCTTATATCAGAAGTTACATCAAAGGTCTCGACTGTTGAGTTATCGCTTGATTTCTTTAAGTATATATTGCCTGTCTCGGCGTCTACACCTTCTGCAAATGTTATCACCAGATTTAAATCTACCGCCACTGCTGTCGCACCGTCTGCGGGTGACAATGTAGATACTATAGGATTAATGATATCCGCTGCTGTAAATGTAGTGCTGGACGCTGATATAGTATTATCTGCATCATCCTCTACGGTTGCACCTATTGCAACATACACTATCTGCTCGCTTGACAGGTTATTTGTTGGATTTATTGTTACTACTGTCTTTCCAGCGTTTACTGTCGCGTCAAATGCTATATTACTGCCACTTGCGTTGGTTTCTTTTAAGGTTATCAATGCATCTATATTACTGTCGGTTAATGCGCTGTCATCGGTATTACGTACCGCCTCATCAAATGTAATAGTTATGTTTGAATCTACTGATACTCCGGTTGCTGAATCTAACGGACTGAATATTACTGTCGGACTAGTAATATCCGCAGCTGTAAACGTCGCATTTGATGCTGTAATTGAAATATCATCATCATCCTCTACTGTTGCTCCTATCGCTACATACACTATCTGTTTACTTGCTAAATTACTCGTCGGATTAATGGTTATTGCTGTCTTGCCGGCATTTATCGTTGCATCGAATGCTATATTGAATCCGCTGGCGTTGGTTTCTTTCAATGTAATCAGCGCATCAACATTACTGTCGGTTAATTCTGAATCGTCCGTATTACGTACTGCTTTATCAAAAGCAATAGTAATATTTGAATCTAGAGACACCCCTGCAGCAGAATCAAGCGGACTGAATATTACTATCGGCGGACCATGTTGAAATATACTCAGAGCATCGTCAGCAAAGCCTGTCACATAAACATAACCGCTAGAGACATGAACATTCAAAGCGTCATCAAGATAGTTAGGACTACCTACACCACCGATTATTCCGTCTGGTGCTATGTTACCGTTGGCTACATCCGAGACATCAAATACTCCCAGAGAGTTGCCCCAATTGTTTGCCACATAAGCATAATTGCCATAACCATAGACTGAAACAGGATCATTAAGATAATTAGCGGGATTAGTAAGTGATGTTTTATGGGTTATATTGCCGTTGGCTACATCCGAGATATCAAATACACTCAGTGAGTCGTCAAATATGCTTGCCACATAAGCGTAATTGCCATAGACATAGACAGAATAAGCACATTGGAGATAATTAGGGGAACCTGCTCCGATGATTGATGCTTTATGGGTTATGTTGCCGTTGGCTACATCTGAGATATCAAATACAGTCAGAGCATCATCTACACTGCTTGCCACATAAGCATAATTACCGGAGACATGGACAGATGCAGGACTATTTAGATAATTAGGAGAACCATTACCGTAAATTAATGCCTTGTAGGTTATATTGCCGTTGGCTACATCCGAGATATCAAATACACTCAAATAGTTGCCTGTATAGTTTGCCACATAAGCGTAATCGCCGGAAATAAAGACAGATTTGGGACCACTAATATAGGTGGTAGTTGCTACTTTATGGGTTATGTTGCCATTAGCCACATCTGAAATATCAAACACGGTCAAGGCGTTGTCATTATAACTTACCACATAAGCGTAATCGCCAGCGACGTTGACAGAACAAGGATTGTAAAGATAATTAGGGGAACCACTACCGGTAATTGATGCTTTGTGGATTATGTTGCCGTTGGCTGCATCTGATATATCAATTACACTCAAAGCGTTGTCAAGACCGCTCGCCACATAAGCGTAATTGCCAGAGACATAGACAGATCTAGTACCATCAAGATAATTAGGGGAACCTGCTCCGGTGATTGATGCTTTGTGAGTTGGATTATCAGCAATCGCATACATAGCGCTGACTAAGATGAATACAACGATAAATACTGTTAATAAAAGATTTCTGGACCACATTGCCATATAATCACTCTTATCTTCGCTGGAATACGTCATTTACCTACTGCTTAATCTATTCCCATATTTACCATTATACACTATATTCCCATTATATCTCATTGTAGGAATTATGTCAAGTCATCGTTGATCTAATTGATTTAAATCCTTTCTACCCTGTTCGCGCCAAGCATTCCAATCAGTTTTTACTGATTGGAATAACTGTAATGGAAGAGAATTAAATCTATATACAAGCCAAATATTATTTATTTTTAAAGTATAGTTAACAAATCTATTCATTTGCGTGATTCTTTTTTTGAGTATTTTCTTTCTCTTGTTTCTTTTTTTGATATATTTCAACAAGCTCAGATTTACTTTTACCATATTGTATATTTAAAGATATCCTATGGCTTAATCCCAGCTTATGACTAAGCAATGCGTAATCCAGGGTGAAATCATCATATTTCACACCAAAACCTCCGACTATATGCGGTTGATCATAGCCAATTCTTATTGCTGTTTCTAATTCCATTATTTCTAATACATATTCACTGCCAAAATTAAATTTAAAATCTGCCTTTGCATTAAAATTTAAATCAGCAGCAACCAGTAACGAATCGATAACACTTTTTGATGCTCCGATCTTAAGATTCCGTACTGGAGAGATTTCTTTGCTATTCCTTGAAGTTGTTTTATCCTTCTTTTTTGAAATACTTAAAAGATTTTGAATATTCAATCCGATTGCTACATCTGACCATACAACACTATTAAATCCGAAATCAAAGCTATATGCATTTATCTTTATATTATCGAAACTTTTGTTTATCCTTTTAATACTAGTACCCAATGAAAATCTGCTGTATTCTTTAGCAATTCCTAATGTTATAGCGCTATTACTATCAGTAAGTTTATTGCCAGGTTCATTTAGATTATTTCTTTCTATAATTCCTTTTGAAACAAGCTGTACATATGATGCTCCATAAGATAAATTAGCCCCTGTAGGCATAACAAAAGCCAGACTGCTATAATAAGTTTCTTCAAATAGATTCACATACATAGCATTAATGTACATATAATTTGCAGCACTCAATCTGGACGGATTCCAATATATGGATGTAGCATTATCTGACGTAGAGACACAGGCGCGGCCCATTCCTAAACCTCTGACACCTATACCCTGATTTAGAAAATATCCCGGCAAACCGCCTGACTGCTGTGCCGCAAAAACACATTCTATATTTCCAGCCAAAAGCAGTAATAATATTATAAAATTCTTTATCATTTTACGCCTACTTTTGTAGTCGAATATTTTTTATCTACAATAATCCGACAAATATATGAACCTATCATTACAATATCACCATTACCGTTTCTCCCATCCCACACATATTCATTGGGGCCCGCTACTGAATAAGTATTCCCTGAAGAGAATTCTTTTTCAAGAACTAAACCACCTACTAAATCATAAATCCGTAAAATAACATCGCTATCTTCTTTTAATGTATATCGAATTTTTGTTGTTTCTCTTTTCGCATAAAAAGGATTGGGATAATTGCTTAAATAATCTACTTTTTTACTAGTTTGCACATATTCCATAATCTGAAAAATTGAAAAATGCTCTGTTTCAAACTCAACATATTTATCATTTGTGTTTACCTTGGATCCCGCTACTAATTGCCATATTAAAGCTGTCTCATTCCACCAGAATATTCTTAAATTCTCTTCATTAGCATTTCCAATACCGCTAGTTGTATATGGAATTTGAATTTTTATATTTTTATTAAACTTTCCCATGTCTTTACTGAATGAAAACTCTTTTAGAATACTTAATTTATTTATGCCCTCATCATACGGCATAAAGTATATATCTTCAGGATCAGTGATATTTAGTTTAGTATCTTCATCTATAGCTCCAGCAGGTATTTCAACTTTTGTTCCGCCACTACCATATGTAATATTGTCAGCAGTAGCATCAATTGTCTTTTTTATGTTAATCCTAAAATGCACAGCCTCTGTTCCTACAGTACCTTGTGAGTCTTTCATAACGATATGAAAATAGTAAACTCCATCCGCAAGATCAGAAAACTTAACATTTTTAGTGGTTATATATGTTCCACTCGAAGCATTTGGAACCGTAGAACTGCTCTGGTCAAGTTTATAATAGAAACCTACAATTTCAGTAGAACTACTAAGCATATACCAGGAAATATCAAGTGAATCCACACAATAATATAGAGTATCATCTAAATGTGTACCTGAGTAAATCACAGGACTATTGTCAATTTCTAATTGCCTTATAGTGTTAATTACTGTGAATGTAGCGCTTGACGCTGCTATAGCGTTATCCGCATCATCTTCTACTGTTGCGCCTATTGCTACATACACCACCTGTTCGCTTGTTAAATTGCTTGCAGGATTGATTGTTACTACTGTTTTACCGGCATTTATC
>JAAGZO010000917.1 GCA_024206195.1 bacterium
AACCTGAAGGTCACAGGTTCAAATCCTGTCCCCGCAACCAATTTTAGGAGAAGGACTTACATCAAGTTCTTCTCCTTTTTTTGTGCGCCCAGCATGGGCGCTTGCTAGTCGGTGAAAGACCGATACGGAGGTTGATAGTGCCAACCGTTAGCTTAAGACAAGGGTGTCCATCGTGAGGTGGAATCTGAAGGAAGTCGGCGGCAAAACTCTGGTCTGAGGAACACGAACCGCATATAAGGCATAAGTCTGGTGGGTGAGTTTGCATAACAAAACAAAGCCCAAAACTATCCGAAACAGATGATGTAAATGCGGCAGATATATGGAGTGAAAGTAAGCGTTCTTACCTGGGGAGATCTGAGCGATAAGCTGTAGATATGAAATTAGAAACAGCAAACCATGCAGAGATGTATGGCTGAGCGCTCAGAAGTCAGCAGAGGTCATAGTACTGAGCGGCTTGCGAAAGCGAGCAGCCTAGGAAGGACTGAACGATAAAATGTTTTCAAAGTTTGGAAGACACGAGGAGATATGAGGAAAGCAGACAACTTCAAAAATAATAAAGGAGGCTACCTGCAGGAGGATAGAGTGGAACTCAAAAGTAATGCAGGAGTGCGGAGTGTTTCTTCTATGTCACAGAACAGAGAAAACGATGAGAATGAATATGCCGAGGGGCTGCTTGAGAAGATACTTGACCAAGCTAATATGAATCAAGCATATAGGAAGGTCAGGGCCAATAAAGGAAGTCATGGAGTGGATGGAATGACAGTGGATGAGTTGCAGCTATTCCTGAAACAAAATGCGAATCAAATCATGCAATCTATACGGAAAGGGACGTATGTTCCAAAACCCGTCAGGAGGGTAGAAATACCAAAACCAGACGGTGGGATAAGACTGTTGGGGATCCCTACGGTGCTTGATCGAGTAATACAACAAGCAATAGCCCAAGTATTAAGTCCAATATACGAAGAGCGGTTTTCCGAGAACAGTTACGGGTTCAGACCAAACAGAAGTGCCCATCAGGCGGTGTTGAAGAGCAAGGAATATATAGAAGCAGGCTACAAGTGGACTGTTGATATAGACCTTGCGAAATACTTCGATACGGTAAATCATGATAAGTTAATGAGACTCCTATCAGAGACAATCAAAGATGGGAAGGTAGTATCTTTAATAAGAAAATACTTACAGTCAGGGGTCATGATAAATGGTGTGGTTATGGAGACAGAAGAAGGAACGCCGCAAGGCGGGAATCTGTCGCCGCTGTTGAGTAATGTAATGCTGAACGAGCTGGACAAGGAGCTTGAGAATAGAGGATTAAAATTCTGTCGATATGCTGATGATAGTAATATTTATGTCAAAAGCAGAAAAGCGGCGGATAGGGTGATGGTAAGTATTACAAAATTTATTGAGGAAAAGCTTAAGCTTAGAGTCAATAAAAAGAAAAGTTCTGTAGGAAGACCATGGAAGCTGAAGTTTTTGGGGTTCTCATTCTACTTTAAAAAGGGTGGCGTGGGAATACGGGTGCATCCAAAGTCTGTTATGAAACTAAAGTGTAAGCTGAAAGAAATAACAGGCAGAAGCAATGCAAAGAGTATGGGACAAAGAATGTTGAGACTGAAACAAGTCATAACGGGATGGGTCAACTACTTTAAAATTGCGGATATGGGAAAGCGCTTGAAAACATTGGATGAGTGGCTTAGAAGAAGGATAAGAATGTGTTTGTGGAAACAGTGGAAGAGGATTAAATCCAAGCATGACAATCTTGTTAAGCTTGGTATAAATAACTCCAAAGCTTGGGAATACGCAAATACGAGAAAAGGGTATTGGAGAATATCCAACAGTCCAATTCTTTCAAGGACAGTCACCAATGAATACCTAAAGAAGTTAGGGCTTCTATCAATAGTGGAGAGATATTCATTAGTACATTAATTTTATCGAACCGCCGTATACCGAACGGTACGTACGGTGGTGTGAGAGGCCGGCAAGTGACTTAATCACGTGCCTCCTACTCGATTATCTTTTGGTAGAGTAAAAATTTTAAAATTCCGGGGACACAATACTTAATTATATAATTAAGTATTGTGTCCCCGGAAT
>JAAGZO010000918.1 GCA_024206195.1 bacterium
GAAGAGGCAGATGGAAAAGAGGAAACATCAAAAGAAAAAGAAGACCGAGAGAGACTTGAGAAAACTCGAGAAGTCGCTCAAGTTCAACAAACTAAGCGCCTACTAGATTTTCAAGATACAGAAGGCACTCATTTATATTCTGCAATTCTCAAAAAACCAGGCCTTCCATCGCCTGTAATGCGAATTTCTGCGCAACCTATTGTGATTGGAACAGCTCCGGATCAATCCCGAGCTGCTTCGATTCCCGTTCCTATTGAAGAATTAATTTCAAATGAAGCTTTACAAAAGCAATGTCAAGAACAATTAGATAAAGCTTCTAGAAAAGGGAAGACTGGGAGAGAACTACAACGTCGTCAAAAGGAACCAATTCAAAGGGTTATGTCAGAAATCCCAGAACCTGAACCTACTAAAGAAAAGAAACCAATTTTACGAGTTGGTCCTGAAATTGGATCAACTTACCAACAAATCACAACTACAAATGCCTCTAAAATTCTAATTACTGTTCCATTGGATAAAGACAAAGAATGGAGAATAAGATATCTCGATTCAATGTCTAACCTTCAATTATCTCCGGATGCTATAATACTAGAAGGTTCGGATGAGGAACCAGAAATTGTTGGGGAAGTCAAGGCTAAAGACTCTGCAGGATCTGAAAAGGTCACAGAGACAGGAAACGAAGAAAGTGAAGGCATTGCTGAAGTTTCCATTGCAGATAAAGAGGAAGAAACTGCAATGGATACTGAAACTACACCATTAGGTAGTGCGCCAGAGATTACGAACCCAACGGCAGCTACTCCTATGGAAATTTCAAC
>JAAGZO010000919.1 GCA_024206195.1 bacterium
GGTTGCCCTCGAACCATTGTCACTGATCAAGGAACGAACATAGTGTCCAAGCTATTTAAAGATTTCTGTAGCCGATTGGGCATCGCTCATAACTATACAACTCACTATCACCGAATTGCTAATGGAGAAGTCGAAAGAACACACAGAACCATTATGAACCGACTTGCTACATCTATGAGTGAGTCTGGTGAAGAATGGGACGAACTAAGTAGTTTTGTGGTGATGGGATACAATAGTACCCACACTCTGCTCATGGAGAAAGTCCTTACAGGATTCATTTTGGAAAAGAACCAATTCTACCCTCTCAATCTCCTCTCTCATATGTCATCAGTCAGTATGCAGAAACTGATCTGAATGAGTTACATAAGCGAATGAGAGAAGGATGGGAAATAGCTCATGAATTGATTAAAGTTGGACAAGAAAAGTACAAAGCTCGATATGATCTAAGAACATGTCCATTCAAAGGAAAAGTCAGAGATAAAGTTTTGTTCTGAGATAAAAGCTGCATTGGAAAACTCAACAATCAATGGAGCAGACCTTATGAAATTGAAGCTTTGAATGAACCTAATGCTACCTTGAGGAATCACAAAGGTGAATTATTCACAGTTCACATTGAGAATTTATCAATGCCGTCACCTGAAATTTTAGCTTCTGGAAAAATTATTCCTACAAGTAGGAAGTGGCCTCACGCCTCTCCTCAGGCTAGGAAAGTTTCTCCAGAATTCATTAGTTCTGAAGATGAAAAGTCTTTAGAAACGAATAGTCATGAGGACAAAGAGTCTTCAGATACTGGTGATAATCAA
>JAAGZO010000920.1 GCA_024206195.1 bacterium
CGACGCTTTGTGGCAGTCAGAATATTGTCCTAAATGGAAAGGTGCTTAATAAGGCAGTGATTTTACCGCGCTGGCCATTATCGTGTTGGTTTTTTCCAGACAATTTTAATGTGCAACTGCATATTTCGCGGAGATCTGGCGAATATTCGCATGGGCAGATACTGCGTGGTTGGCTCTCGTACGATCGTCAGACCTTCGTTTAAGAAATTCAGCAAGGGGTCAGTTTGAGGTTCAGCTAGTTGTTGTTGGGCTGGTTTTTTTAGTTAATAAGGTATATATAGTATATATGGGAAAAACAGCAGCGTAACGCTGTTAACCGATAGCAGTATATATAGTAGCAGCGCTACAGTAAGCAAGTTCATTCCAAGTCTTATGCAGTGTATGTCAAGTGTGAACTTGTGTATATTTTTATATTATTTACCGTAAGTAAACGTTAGTTCAATTGATGGATTATTGATAGGGTGAAAATTTCCCTGTGTATTTGCCTATTTGAAGATACGGTTTGATTGTGGAAAGTGTCAATTGAGATGAATGGTGAGAATAGCGGAGAGATGAATGGAAAGAATGACTTTGAGGACTCGTCAACAGCGATGACTAGCAGTGAGTCAGGAAAAGACGGCCCTGAGGAAAGTTTGTGCAGATCATCTGGCGAAGAACAGTGTCTGGAGAGAAGAGAAGAAGCGGAGATGAGTGATACCGGGATGGTCGCTACGACGCAGTCCCCTCAGCACGGTATCTGTGCAGCATCGACTGGAGCAGAAACGGACGTGAACAGAAGGGAAGAAGGGACCATTTGTGAGGGTGACCTTGTCAATGGCGGTGTCCTTCTCGCATGCTTCGGGCACCAGAGGAATCCGGATGTTTCGCAGCTTCATGTTCGGTTTTACAATTTCCTTCCAAAGTGCTCTGAAAAATGAGCGCTTATCACGATTTCTATACCGATACATACTTTCTATTATTTGTGTTCTTTTCCATGCCGACGGCGGCTTTTCTTTTAGTATTTCATTACCGCTATATATACCATACATACTATATATACTGTACATTCTATATATACTATATATTCCATCTTGTGTATATATGGTATATATAAGTAATTTGGACCGTTCTTACATATTTCGTACTCACAGAATAATGAGACGGGAGATCTTTTATTTAATATGCCATATATAGATTGGTATATGTAGTATTAGTATATACATAGGTTGCGCATATTTTTGAGATCCTTGGTGTTTAGAAAACGTGCCTATGTGCCTGGTGTTGTGGTGAATATGCTGTGTTTCGCCGTAGATATTAGTATTTGGCTTTGAATCATATTTTATGCGGCGATTTGTTGTGTGAGTGAAATGATTGGAACATTTATTGGA
>JAAGZO010000921.1 GCA_024206195.1 bacterium
ATGAACAAGCCAAAAAATGAGCCAATTAGCTATTTTATTCGACTCACGAATTCTTTGGAAAACATTGGTTTGATCCTCCAGCCTCGGCAAATTGCCAACACACAAAGGAAATAGATAATGATTATTACGATGAAAAAACAAAAGATAATGAGCAATAAGTTTCATAAGCAGCAAGGGTATAACTTCACACATCCTGATCTCGGCAATCCTCGATATCACCCCTAACTCCCTAAGAAAAAGTAGCTTATGTCTTAAAAAGTGGTTATAGTGTCAAGTGCAATGGTGATTTAAGAAAGAGACCAAAAACACAAGGAGGCTACCTTATGCCACAAATGCTTTTACCTATATTTTCTAGTGAAGTAACGTTGATAAACCAGCTTATTGGTTTTGCAAAAAGAGACGGACGAGTCTACTATTTTAATGGTCAAATGCCAATCTTTGTCCACGATGAAGGTGATTTGGATTTGTTTAAAATGTTTATGGCACAACTTTTTGTGACAGGCAACGCAACGCAATCTGAAATCAACAAAGTCTTTGGATTAAACCCGATCAATATGAAACGTTGGGCAAAGAAATATCGTGAGGGTGGCCCAAGAGCCTTTTACAAAAGAGAGATAAACCGTAAACCACGAGTGATGACACCTGATGTAATAGACACGGCACAAGCATTACTTGATGAGACACATACCGTTAAAGGAGTGGCCGAGAAATTAGGATTGAAGGCTGACACTTTGCACAAAGCGATTCGAGAAGGGAAATTGCATCAAAATAATGATTTAAAAAAAAACGGAAAACATAAGTAACAAAAGCCAGAGAAGCAAAGAAGATAGAGATGCGGCATTAGGGCAAGGGTGTACACGGCTACAGGAGCGTATTAGCGCAAGTATTGGGGAATTAACAGAGGCAACAACGTGTTTTGAAAAGGCCAGCGATGTTACAAACGGAGGTGTCCTTTTTGCGTTACCAGTACTTTTAGCAAACGGGCTATTAAATCATACCGATAAGTTTTTTTCACTTCCTAAAGGTTATTACAACCTGCAACACATATTTATCACATTAGCATTTGCAGCATTGCTGAGAATAAAGAATATTGAATCTCTCCAGTACCATAGTCCTGGAGAACTGGGAAAGGTAGTTGGTCTTGACCGTGTAGCAGAGGTAAGGACAATACGCAAAAAACTTGGCATATTGGCAAAGCAGAATAATGCGTGGCAATGGAATAGTGAGTTATCCAAAGAATGGATGGGGTCTGCGGGTGCGCTATCCGGGTTATTGTATGTCGATGGCAGAGTAAGGGTGTATCATGGGAAAAAGACAAAACTGCCTAAGAGGTTTGTATCACGCGAAAAGCTGTGCTTAAGGGGAACGAGCGATTACTGGGTTAATGATGCGATTGGTCAGCCGTATTTTGTAGTCAGTAGTGCGCATAATAAAGGATTACTATCAATACTGAGAACGGAGATCATACCGGAGCTACTCAAAGATGTCCCCAATCAACCTACCGAATCAGAGCTTACAAGAAACCCACAATTATCAAGGTTTTCAGTTATTTTTGATAGAGAGGGTTATAGTCCTGAGTTTTTCAAACAGATGTGGGAAGAGCATCGCATTTGCTGTTATACATACAAGAAATATCCAGGTAAGGATTGGCCGGAGGAGATGTTTAAAGAGCAAGAGGTCAAATTGCATAATGGAGAGGTAGTGCGAATGATGCTTGCGGAGAAGAGTATGAAGTTGTCAAAGAAGATTGATGTTAGAGAGATTCGGAAGTTGACCAAAAGTGGCCATCAGACGGCCATAATCACAACGGATTTTATCCCTGATATGACGGTGATAGCTGGTAGAATGTTCGCGAGGTGGTCGCAGGAAAACTTTTTCAAATATATGCGTGAACACTTTGGCATTGATAGGCTTATCGAATATGGGACTGCTCCTGTTGATGAGACGGTGAAGGTGGTAAACCCTGCATATAGAGATATTGATAGCAGGATAAGAAGTGTTAGTCAGAAGCTTGGGAGAAAGGTGTCTGAATTTGGTCAAACAACCTTGGAACTTGAGGGTAAAAACATTGCCGAAGAAGATGAAGAGATGAAAAAGTATGTTCTAAAGAAATCACAGTTGCAGGAAGTAATTGAATTATACAGAAACGAGGTAGCTGGTTTAAAGGAACAACGCAAACAGATTAAGAAGAGTATTGAGATTGGAGAGTTATCGGAGTGTGAGAAGTATAGTGGTTTGCTGAATGAAAAGAAGCATATTATGGATACAATAAAGATGATAGATTACAGGGCAGAGACGGCGATGGCAACAATGATCGAGCCAAAACTATCACAGAGGAAGGCAACAAGGGTTTTGTTGCGACAAATATTTTCTACAGAAGCAGACCTTGAACCGGATATAGAAAACAAGATATTAAACGTATCACTTCATAGTCTAAGCAATGAGAGATCCAATAAAATAGTATTAGATCTTTGCAAGCAACTCAATGAAACAGAAACAATTTTTCCTGGCACAGAAATGCGGCTTGTTTACAAATCAGTATCATTGTGAAATCGCCGAGATCAGGATGTGTGAAGATACAGCTTGCCTGCAATACCTGACTTCCAACCTGTTTTTACCCACTACATTTTATAGGTTCACAAACCCCTCCGCAAGTCAATAATAACTGGTATTTGACGGATATTATATAAAATAAATATCTTTACATTTTAATATGTAGTGGGTATTATACCCACTATGAGTTATATAAGAAAGCGCAAAAAAGGTGGCAGGATTTATCTGGAAGAAGTTCAAAGCGTTAGAGTAGGTAGCAAGGTTATACAAAAACATATCAGGTACATTGGAAGAGAAGCTGATAAAAAGACCATACTGTCATCTTCCATCTCAAATGTTTATATTGAAAAGATAAAACTATATGGCCCCCTGCTAGTACTTAATCATCTCAGTAACGAAATTGGACTTTCAGACATATTGGGAGAATACGGAAATGAAGTGCTTAGCTTAGTCTTTGCACATTGCATGGATTACAAGAGTGTTAACCAAATGGCACGATGGTATGAGAGGACGGATCTTAATATGATTCTCCATCTGGACAAATTAACAGAGGATAGATTGCTAAAAGCTTTAGATTCCATTGAATCTAAAAAACTTGAAATACTCCAAAAAGATATTTTTGAAAAAGTAAAACAGATTTATAACGTAGATATGAAAGGCATTATATATGATGTTACAAATACTTATCTTCATGGAAAAAAATGCCTGCTTGGTAAATTAGGAAAAGACAAAGATGGAGTAAAAGGAAGACCTCTGATTCAAATTGGACTTGGTGTAACCCGAAAAGATGGGATTCCTATTTTTCATAAAACATTTGACGGTAATATTTCAGATTCCCGTACACTATATGATTTAATCACATCATTTAGTCAATATAAAATCAATTCCGGCTTGATGGTTTATGACAGAGGAATAACATCCGCAAGGAACCTAAAGGAGATCAAGAGGCTAAAATGGGATACTATTTGCGGAATGGCATCAAATGATAGACTTAAGAAGATTGCGAGAAAATTTATTTCCAAAGGAAACCTAACCGACATAAAACAAAGAATAAAATTGAACAAAACAGTGTTCTATACATTTTCCCAAAAGTATACTGTGGAAGGAATTAA
>JAAGZO010000922.1 GCA_024206195.1 bacterium
AATAATTTGTTTAATTATTTTATAGTTAAATAATATTGATTTCATTTGAATTTATTTATAAATCTTAATCAAATCATTAAGCTCACAACGGATTAGCACTAATTGCTATTGTGAACCCTGCTGCTCTTCCTTTCTCAAGTGCAGGAAAACCTCCTGAGCTTCCGGTCCATTGAATTCCTACTCCGTAGTGCTACTATAGAATCCTTCTTCTTCGCCTCCTTCTATATTCAATAAATCCTGGTTCGCGGAAAGATGCAAAGGTCATAATATCGTCTGTAACACCTCCTGCATTGAAGAACATCCCACAAGCTGAATAATAACTCACATACTAGTGACGCCTGTAAATCTCTGGAAGCTAATCGTTGGTTAGGGTAAAAGAATCTCCCAAACTATCACTCCAGTCGCCCAAGTCCAATTGCATGTTGTAGATCGTTTCGGTCAGGTTAGCCTTATAAGCAGGCGTTATCACTTCATCAAATTTAGTGGTTACCTCTTCTGCAACACCAGCCTATTACTTGGCGTAGATGTATTTTCGATATTTGTCTCTATACTACCAGCGAAAATTAAAGTAGTCGTAACAGCTGTCTGCGATACCATCAGTTTCAGAGCACTCGGAACTGTAAAGGAAAAATTAATTCCTCTGGGCATATGTTTCATATGTAGAATTGCAAGCAAAGCACCACATGCCTGCGGTGTATTCAAGAGCAGCAGTGAGACACTTAGCTTCTGCTGTAAAGTATTGAGTACGATTGGCCTTAAGCTCTGTCAATTCAGTTGTTTCCTCGAGGATTATGGCAGCTAACTCATCAGCCCAGACAGGTTCCTAGAGACCGCGCTTACCATCGACTGAAAATTTCTTAAGGTTGTTCGCTTCCCATTCTTCAAAAGCAAGTCCAGTGTGTTACTCTACTAGGTTTCTATAAACTCGACGATTGGTCTTTCGGAGCATGTAGTCAAGATGGTTTGTATGAGTTTCTTTATACAAATTCTCCCAATAATTTGACTTTTAGAAGGCTATGCTCATCTTAGCGTTTTTACTAATAACATCAGCAGTCATGTCCTTAACAGCAGCTGTCCAGAGTTCGTCCTTCTCTGTTCTCTTCGATTCAAAGAAATCAATCTTCTCAGCCATCATATCCACCATCTTACTCAATCCATCCTTAGAACAACAGTTGTTTCCTGCCAAGGTTGTACAGACGGTATTTCCTGCTGGAGCAGCAGGTGATTCAAGCTTCGAGCTAGCAACACCAGAAAGAACAGGGTTAAGATCTCCGTTTAATAGAGGGTTCAAGCAGTCTTGAGCAAACGCAACGCAAAGGAATATTCCAATGGTAAGTAATATCTTCATCTGAGAATAACGCAAGTTATTTAATTTATATTAAACTATTAAACAACTATTTTAAAAACTTAATAATATTTTGAAATGCTTAATTTTAAGTTTTAAATTTAAATCAAATAAT
>JAAGZO010000923.1 GCA_024206195.1 bacterium
CTTTAGTTTTATATTATCATCAGACAACAAAATCACCTCCTTCAAAAAAAAATCCAAGGATTAATATTTTCTTGTAAACACAACGTTTAAGCTTAGAAGCACTCTGGAGAAAATCCAGTCACTTTACAGATGCGTTCTACATCCCCATCTGCATAATAAGATTTAAGATCACATGTCTTATCCTCAACTTCCCCACTTCTTAGTGCATTTACTGCCTCTTTAACACATTCAGAGGTAATCTCACACATCCAGTAGGTTTCACAACAAATATCACGCACAACCTTTTGAAATTCCAGAATACTGTAACTCTCTAATAACTGAGCAACGTTTTCCTCTATGATAAAAACTGTCCACTCTTTAGCTACAGGATGTTGATAAAACCCGGTAATTTCCTTATCACCAAGTTCAAGATATATCCTTTTGAAATCCTCCCCGATCACACCTGTGTGGTAGAGGTGTGCATTAAGATATACACTCTCTCCAGCGTATCTTACTGCCAATGTTTTCACTTTATTTAACACAACCAGTCTTATTACTAAGATAGATTGTGTCCTTTTATTAAACAGTTTTGTTAACATAATTAGCACTTCAGTTAGACAGTTTAACGTCATGTCCAGGACGTGAACTGCATTTCCCTGATCTTTGTAGCACCCCGTCTTATTGGTAACGCGGGGCTCTTTTTTTCTACGGTACTAAGCAGCCCAGATAAACTATAGATTACTCCGTATCAGATTCCTCGAACATTTTCCTATAGCCTTTCTCTAATTCCTCTATTCCGGCATCTGCTATGTAGGCGTCTATCAGGACAAGAGTCCTGGTCCCTACACAGAGTATCCCATAAACATCACATACACCTTTCCCAGAAACAGACATGCGGGCTGTAAACTTGACCCGAGCAATGTCGTACTCGATCAAGCACACCTCGTACGCCAAATAACCGAGTTTATGGAGTTTGTCCTTCAGAAATTTGATTACGCTCTTCTCCTGCGCTTCCTTGTTTTTACCTTCAGACATTTGCAGTAAATGCTCTATGTACCTTGCAAGATAACGTACTTACCTGACAAAGTACATAGAACTTGAATTTAGCCGGTCTTAGTGTTAGGATTACTAATGCCCAGCTACGCCCCAGTAACCCCTTAGTTTCCATTCTTCCGATTTGTAGTAAACTATACAAAACCCTGTAGTCACCTGATAAACCTGTGTATCAGGTATTAATATTATCTCCTCACAGGAAGGAGAAAGTTAACTTTTATAAACCCAGCTTACTCTTTAACTCGGAAGCAGCTTTCGTAACGACCGGGTCTACCAGCTTCTTGTTCAATTCAGAAGCGACTTTAGTAACTTCGTTGTCTTCTTCTTTGACAGTCCTGCTTTCCTCCACGCCAGTTTCCGCTTCGGGTTCCGTTGGTAACTCTTCTTCCGTACCAGTAGCTGGAGTAGGAATGACAATAGACTCCTCAACGGGTTCTGTAACAGCCTCAGGTTCCGGTTCTGGTGCAGGAGTTCCCTCTTCAGTTGGGGCCGGCGGTTGCCCGCCAATCCGAACCGCTTTAAAAGCAACCCAGTACTTCACCACAGCTGCTTTCCAAATAGAGGGACGGTTTTTACCCCATCCATACAGGAACTTAACCCAAAGAAAAACGCGGCTAAGATTACTAACTACAAACACTGCTACAATAAAGGACAATAACCAAAGAATCTGATTATTAATATTTATCGTCGCGTTACTCACGGCTACAAGACTTTTTTCAAGTCTCTCCACCCGATACATATTGCTAATAGCAGTTGTATTGGCTTCTTTCACGTCTTCTTCGAGCTCTTCAATTCTTTCTAAGAGCTCTGCTTTCGACGGGCCCCATATACCAGCAGGGGCTTCTTCCGTCATTGCAACTATGCTAGCGATAACTAGCATTACGACTACGACTAACTTTTTCATCGTACATAGCAGCCTTTAATAATAAAAGCACAACAGCGGCTACATAATGAAAACTGTTGTGCTTTGCCGTCGCTCCACATGAGCAACTTGTCTTGTTCCTTATAAGAACCTCTATAACCTATGAATATTGTAGAACATACTATCTAATGATCTACTTAGAGTATCCCTCTATAGATAGGCGTAGACGTTCTTGTTTGCTTCAGTTACAGGTATTATTCCTGTATCCACCCCCGCGACGTGGACGCAGCAAACTTGGGGGCACTGTAACACAGTTACTACACGGGGTTCTAATCCCCGTGTAGTAACACTAAGTTGAGAAAATCTACTTCTCAACCCAGATCAAATTGAATCGATGCTCCTCGCTTATTAGATCCTGAACTGATTCTTGTAGATCGTTAAATGTTCCTGTTAGCGTTACAATCGGGCATGCCTTTAAGAAGTACTCCTGTCCTGTGAGTATCGTCTTAATAAACGGGTATAGCACTTCAGGATCCAGCTTTGATACATCTACCGTGAAATAACTTGTTAAGTCTACTACTACAGTAGCCCAGCCCGGTTTATTAGTGGTTAAAAACCTTGCGACTCTGCCATTTAATCTAATTGTTGGTAATTGTAAACTCATAGTATTTTACCCCCGAATATTCCTTGCACATTGTAACTTTAACAATGAACAAGGAAGAAGAGATTCGATGTTCCCTATTATTTAAAGTACAAGTATACGGGAACAGATGTGCCTGTACTTGTAAAAAAGCTCTGATTGCCACCTACTACCTACAGCGACGAACGCAGCCGGCATCTATTAACATCCACCGCCCTTCTGACCTTACGTATCCTACATTTTCATCGTGACAATCTCCACACTCGAGCCCTTCTTTCTCTAGCTGGTCCTCGATTTCCTGTGCTGCGAGATAGGCAGTGTCATTTCCAACTTCTATCGCCCTTTCAAACAACTCTATAGTTCCCAACAACACAGAAATTCTCGCTTTGGGTTCCAGTATCACCCGGCTCTTCAACTTTCTCTGGAATACCCAAACGAATTTTACTATGTCGAGATCTCCAACCTCGTAAATGTCACATTCTTCCCCAGATGTAACAAATTTTGCTGTTGGGTACCATAATTGAATGAGTCTCTCAGACCACTTTTTTCTATCTATTCCGACAACTTCTTGCAGAAACATGAAGAAAACTGCCGAAAATAGTCTTCGCATATCTAACAAAAAATTCATTTTTTCTCCTTTGAATGGAAGCGCTCAGCAATGATTTGCACATCACTGAGCTGCTTCACCGTATTATAGCCAATACATCTTACCTGACTCTTCTATAGAATCGGAGAGATGCAACTTCTACATAATCGTACAAACCATTCAGCTCATCTGATACGAAGAGATATACTGAACGGTATACTCCTGTACCTCTGTACTCAGACTTAGTATACTCTTTTACTGCCCGCATAAGTAGCAGATCCTGTGATCTCGTCAGAATCTCATTCACTTTTCCTATGTCAACTAGGGTTTCGTGATTATCAAAG
>JAAGZO010000924.1 GCA_024206195.1 bacterium
CGCTGATGCGTTATCCTGAATTCCTGAAGATCCGAATTATCAGGATAAAGATAATTTTGCCGAAGAGCCGACGATCTGTGCTGCTTCATCTACGGTTGCATCGACAAAAGTGCCTTCATCTGTTCCGTTTGATCTGCTGGAAAATTTAATAAAATGCCAGCGAGAAGACCCTATTTTAGGACCTTTGTATCAATTTCTTGCAACGAAAGTCTTACCTGATGACGATGAGTTTGCTGAAAAACTTCGTCTTGCTTCTAAAGACTATAAGTTAATTGGAGAAATTCTTTATCATCTGCCATTAGGACCCGAGACTAGACGTATCCGACGAATTGATCTTATTGTTATTCCCACTGTTTTGCAGTCCGCTGTAATGCGAAGTCTGCATGATGATCTATTAGCTGGTCATCTAGGTATTGCTAAAACTCTCGCTCGAATTCGTCAACGTTACTTTTGGGATGGAATGATTCATGATATTTATGATTGGTGTAAATCTTGTGTTTCTTGCGCACAACGTAAAGACCCGTGTCCTGGTACTAAGGCTCCGTTACATCCGATTCCTTGTGGACAACCATTCGACATGTGGGGAATAGATATAATGGGAAAGCTTCCTCAGACTGTCGATGGAAACCAATACATCTTAGTAGCTACTGAGTATGTTACTAAGTATGTAGTCATTTGTCCAATGTTTGACCAAACTGCTGAAACCGTGGCTCGCGCTATCGTAGAGAACGTTCTTCTTAAGTTTTCTATGCCGCGTACGATTTTAACTGATCGAGGAGCCAACTTTACATCTGAGCTCATCCAGCAAATTTGTAAGCTGTGTGGGATCGATAAGCGTCA
>JAAGZO010000925.1 GCA_024206195.1 bacterium
TAAGCCCTAGCACAATGCGATCATAACCATAACAATAAGGTTCTTATGAGAGATCATAAGAATAGGGCGATGCTCTAATTTTATGAGAAAATCATAAGAGAGTGCATTTGAAAATTCTGTTTATTGTAGGACGCAAGAATCTTTCAACAACATGTCAGCCTGTGAAAGGAACCTTAGACTTTCCTCGATAGTATGCAAAAAGAATCGTGATTGTATCTTTCCTGGTTTTCGAGAAAATTGTAATAATTGAACAGACCCTACTTTTGTATGGGAAGAAACGGAGGAGTTCACGCTAGTGCTCAATGTTAGAATCCTTATGATTATGATTGTATTGTGCTAGCGCGTCTTATGGTTATGATTATGGCTATGATTATGGTTATGGTTATGGTTATGGTTATGATTGCATTGTGCTAGCGCCTTAACCCCAGGGTCTGAGGGCCATGAAACAATATAACCCCCGGGTGTTATATGCGGTCAAAGACGGTATCTGAGCAGCTGAAGGGGAATTGGGTACTGAATGGTACTGTAATGTCTATACTGTGAGCGAGCATTAGGCCGACGTCGCATTTCGCTTCAGCTGATCAGCTAGCATTTGCCCATTCGAATGCATATATACTGTAATCAAATGTTCTTTTCTATTTTTGTAGATTTTGCGATGGTTCAGCATTCTGCACTACCGAGTCTACTTATCGTCACTGCATCCAGTGCATAGGTAACCAAACGATATTTCAATTCTGATTTTGAATTTGTGTGAGCAGTGTGTTACATAACTGAGCAGTAGTTGTAATGGGTAGGGACTAGCGTTCGCAATACTAGGTAAAGGTACCTAAAGTCCATCCAAAAATGTCGCAGACTGAGCGTTTTCTGGCTTGAATTCTGGCTTGATTACGTTTTCTGGATTGTTTCCGTTTTCTGGTAAATTTTCACCCAATTATGGACAAAATTACATCAATCGATAGAACTCATCGAGCTCTATCCTAATCTGTATTTCGCTTGAGGAACTACTAAGTGTTTGACCCACTGAAGGTGTTTATTTTTTTATTTTTTTCACGTTCAAGATGGCTGACAAAGCGACGAGAAACGGTAGAGGGATACCATTTGGTATGGTGCAAGTTATAATCATGCTCTAATGCACTTGCAATGCGCAGTTGGATCCGGCCAGTAGTTAGGGAGGGAGGAGCAAAATGTGAGGGTAGGTGACAAAATTTTGCTTAATATTACCTGCGAATTGAAATATTAGTGCCAACTTTAAGGCTATAGGGACAAATTATACACCAATCGATTCGTCTCTGCGAGCTGCATCGATTA
>JAAGZO010000926.1 GCA_024206195.1 bacterium
TAATCGATGATTATATCTAATTGAGTGTTCTACGTTGGATAAATTTGTTTTTTGTTTAAGTGTGTGTGAGCGGATTGTCCACTTATTAGTATATGTTTCTCTGATTATACTCAGACCTGTCACACGCACAATCACTGAGTATTGTGCCAATTGTTATCCTTCTGCGTGCTTCCGCATGCATTTTACAAAGGGATCCCTACCTAAAGTAGGTATTCAAAACTGGGGGCGGCTATTTCCTAAATTACGTTTGCTTTTTTGCAGCTGTTTACCTTGTTAGAAGCACTGATCTTTGAAGATGCAACTGATGCTGAGCATGTGCAAAAAACTAACCGTAGTTTTGGAAATAGCCGCCCATGCTGAACAGGATCAAGTCCTTCTTTAGGGGAGGGGGGCTATTTCTGAAACTATGGTATATCATATGTAGTCAGTCGGGTGGTGCGGCAAATCGATCAGAATGGAATTCCAGATTGTTTGGAATATACCCACATTATAGGTTGTAACGGCTGTCTAAATGGAATATATAGGGTTTTAAAGCTAATCTATAGGTTGTTGATCACGGTGAATTTTTTCATCATAAAAGTTTTGTCACATATTTCACACTTATACATTATGTATGTCTTTAGGTTGTTTTGATTATATCTAATCGAGTCTTGTATGTTGGATAAATTTTGTTTTCTGTATAAGTGTGTGAGCGGATTTGCAGGACTACTCAGAAACTATTGTAATGAAGCTTAGCATA
>JAAGZO010000927.1 GCA_024206195.1 bacterium
AAATTCATAGTAGCGAGCAAGAAAAGAAAAGACAAGAAAATTCATGTCTGTATGTCTGTACTATGAATTTTCTTAGTTGCGTGTCGCATTTCGCAATGGTGAATGTTGTAGTCCATGCGGATTAGTTGTCTATGGTTAGAAAGTTTACGCGCGATGCGGATATTAGTAGTCCTTGGTTGAAAAATTCGAAATTTTACGAAATTTGTTGGGATAAAAAGTGCTTTGAATTAAGAAATATATTCATCTATGGATGATAATGAAGTTATAGGTTTTTAAAATCAGGTTTATTCAGATGATCGCTTGAATGGTGAGAGTGTGTGGCGGCTCCTGGGTAGTTAGGCTACAATATGATCGCTTGAATGGTGAGTGTGTGGTGCCTCCCTGGTAGTTAGGCTATGATCGATAGTAGATTAATTTGAATGACAATGATGTGGCGCGTGGGGATCGCTATACAGGATTTCGGCTAGACTATTTGGAATGATTATGAAGTTTTGCAATGTGGTATTTTTCAGAAAGTAAATGGTGAACTGTCGAGTCAGTGTTTGCAAGATGGGAGAAAACTGGGAGTTCGATGCTTATACTGATATTTTGATATCCACTGTTTATTAGTACAGTTGCTACAATACGGCAAGGATAACTAATGCAGTTCCCAGTTGTTAAAGGACGGCTTTCAAAAAACTAATGTAGTTCCCAGTTGGTAGG
>JAAGZO010000928.1 GCA_024206195.1 bacterium
AACTGGCGTAAATAATTCTTTTAGGGTCTCTTTCATTTGTCGGTAAATCGTTGAAATCCTCAGCTTGAATACCATTCGTTGAAACAAACACTTTCTCCTCAGCAACGATTGAAGGTAGCAAAGATTTATGATAATCAGATAAGACCACAACTTTATCAATGCCCTTAACTGTCTCCTCGCTCCATTCGATGTTCTTTGGTATGTCATGTAACCACAATATCCTTTGTTTTGCACTGTCTATAAAAGGAAACACATTTACCCTCCAAGAAATCACCTTGTTATATCCATCGTGTGGATTAAACTTGTGTGAGTTAAGGAAGGTAACACCATCGTAATCACCCTCATTTTCACCACAGTTGTTAAATACTGTAATCTTATAACCCAGCTTAGTAAGCTCACCTGAGAGGTATATGATAGCCTCTTCAGAACCACCAATACCTGTTGATATTATCTTAGGTGTCCACTCTTCACCACCTGTACCACAATAAATAGCTATCTCCTTATCACCCCATATGCGAGGATCTAGGAAGGTATTCTTAAGTGATGACACTACCTCATGCTCCTGTAGGTTATCAGGTATGCTGTGGATTAAATCTTTCAACTTCTTCTTGTCTTTAGCTTGTAGATATTGAACTATCCACATTAAGTGTTGCATATATATAGTCTGGTCATACCCTTCTTGGTATAACTTCCGCTGTGTTTTAATAAAGCTCAAACTTGGTGCGGCTTTATCAGCAATGTCAAAGAACTTCTTAGCATTAATAAAATCACCCTTCTTAAAGTAACAGAAGGATAAACTTAATGCTGGTCTCCATCCATATGCAGATGGGTCTAATAGAGTGAATGTCTTAGGTATAGGTCTCTTTAATCCCTCAGTACCCCAATGTATTGCTTTATCCCATTCCTCTCGCTCTTGGTATGTATCGTGTAATTTAAAGTATGCTTCGGGGTAGTCTGGTCTCTCTTGGACACCCTCAAATGCCGCCCCTATAGCTTGTTCATATTCACCCTTCTGTCGCATTATCTCAGCAATCTGGCACCATGAGGCATATCTATCCTCATCCCACCCGCTGTGCTGTATGTGCTTTTCTAAGAAGAATAATGCTTCGTTATGATTACCCACAGCTAGTAACATCCGCCCTAAGTAGGCTAGTGTGCGTGGGTCTGTATTCTCTTTATCTCGTTTGTATTCGTCTAAGAGGAACTTCACATTGCGATCATAAGACTTATCTAAATCTTCTGGTGTAGCCAAATGATTAATCTTGAAGCTCTCTTCAATGTGGATTTTATGGTC
>JAAGZO010000929.1 GCA_024206195.1 bacterium
AAGCAGGTATGTTATCTGCTGTATGTGAAATATCTTCTACTTGTTGTTGTGCAACTCTGAATTCTTCAACGAGTATTTTGACGTTGGCTAAGTGGGATTGGTTCTCAGATGATTCCCAAAGCACATCAAAACTTTCAAGCTGCGCTAACGACTCATCAATTTTGGTCCAACCAGATGCTCGTTCATTTTTGAATAGTGTAGCTTTGTCAGGCGCCCCCCCAAGAATCATATATCCACGCAACCCTGCAAGCGAAAGATGGACACCATCAACAAACTGCAGAATATTCGCCACAACAGGAGTACGCACCAGAAGAACATCGTCTTGAGTTTCTGACATATGCTGCAAACGTGAAAACGTCAGTAGATATGAGATACATAGAACAGCAAGAATAGTAGCAAAACTAATAAAGAGTTTACTTTTGATACTTAGTTTTGAGAGCACATTCGACATAACTATCTCCATCTTGAATTGGTCGTTAAAAACTCATTCGCACCATCCTTGAGCAATCTTGCCCCATAAACATCCAAAGTTATTCTCAACCCTCTGAGAAATGCGATGGACATACACTTGTAAGCCACTACTAACCCAACAATTCCCCAATCAATGATGAATAGGGGCTCTTCGGAATTAGGTTGTAGAGAATAAATCCGTATAAGGAGTTTCCTGTACTGAAAAACCACCCATAGGACTGATTAATTTCAATACCCTGTCGAACACTTAAGCAATTAAAATACCAACATATAACAACACGCTTAGTGGGGAAATATCATAAAAATCAGAATGTTAAATATAATGGGGAAGCCATACCCTGGGATATTTACACCCTGAAAAAACCTCGAATGATGAAACTTTGACAGGGGCGGATAGGCTAAAGGAAAAGCAGGTAGGAAAAGTGTTCACACTGACCACAAAAGGAAGTCAGCGGAAGGGAAGGCCGGACCCTCCCAGTCTATTGAATATACAATTACCTTCTCTCTGAAGAAATCTGAATTTGGTCCAGGATTGAGAAGTCCCAGTATTGTGTCATTTTCTGTGTAAAAGGATCTTTTATAGTGCTGGCAAAACCGTAGTACTTTATATCCGCATCAAATGCAGATGAGCGTCCACCATCATTAGGGAAAGCACCCTCATCAAGCATTTCTTGAAACAACTTTGATACTTCTCCCTGGATAGATAGGCTAGCAACAACAAAGAGTGGCTGAAAATGTCGTTATCTCTCAATCTGTACAATTTCCGTTGCCTGAAATGGAAAACGATTCCGCACAGATTGACTTAGATCAAGAAACAAATAAAACCATACACAAATTAAGACTTTTATATTCATGCCGACCGAACGGTCGTATAAGATTTGATCATCTTGATGCAAATTACCACTTACTAGCCATGAAATATTTACCACTACCCGTTGCCATCATTGCAGGGACAGTTTTATGCACTCAGATCAGCTTCAGCCTATTCGATGCAGCTTGGGGTGATACACCTTCAGAGAACAACTTCTCTGAGCAATCCATTCTTTCTGCTGAACAGATAAGCTCTATTCTGGCAGTCGCAGATCCAACAGACATACTTGAACCCACTGCTGCAGGTGAGGCTGAATCACATAGAACATGCCGAACAGGTAAAATAGTTGCGAAAGATCATCCTGATTCTCATCACGATTCATATTATGTAGCGTACAAAGAGGACGGATCACTTTA
>JAAGZO010000930.1 GCA_024206195.1 bacterium
ATAAATGTATACAGTGAACCGGGAGAAGGAACGACATTTACACTCTATTTTCCTGTATCGGAGAAAGAGATTACGGATGTTGTTGATGTCAGGCAAGTATATGAGGGAGATGCGACAATACTTGTTGTAGACGACGAAGAGAATGTGAGGCAATACGCTGAAAAGATACTGAAAAAATTGGGTCATACTGTTCTACTTGCTAAAGACGGGAAAGAGGCTGTCAAGATATATAAACAGAAAAAGGATGAAATAGACCTTGTTCTGCTTGACATGATTATGCCAAAAATGGATGGAAAAGAAACGAATCTAGCACTGAGAAAAACCAATCCTGATGTCAGGATCCTTCTGGCAAGCGGTTACAGCCAGAACGGCTCTGCCACAGAGATACTTAATGAAGGTGCAATTGGATTCATCCAGAAGCCGTTTAGAGCGGATGAATTGTCGAAAGCAATAGTTGTAGCTTTGAAGCAATAATGAAAAAACTACATCTACACATTTGTGATATATGGAGCTGAAATGAGCAAACCAACCTATGAAGAACTGGAAAAGCGTGTAAAAGAGCTTGAGAGAGCTAATGAATCCATGCCCGATGCTGAGCAACATTGGAAATCTCTGACTCAAAACAGTAAGGCTTTTATAGCGATCGTAGATGAAAATGGTCTTATTCATTTTATCAACAAAACTACACCTCCAGCTACTCCTGAAGATATGATTGGAAAGTCTGTCTATAACTTTATGGAAGGCGATTACCTTGATATATTTAAGAAGACTCTGAAAAAGGTTTTCAAGACTGGAAGTACATG
>JAAGZO010000931.1 GCA_024206195.1 bacterium
TCCTCTCCATCAGCTATATCCCCGGCATCGTCAAGCCATTGAATCAATAAGATCTTGTTTATTCCGGATAGCGTGCTACCTGCTGCTGTGTCTATGTATTTAGGGTTGCTGGTTAATGCGTTCGACATTGTTTTCTCCTTTGTTATATTCTTCATACCCCATTAGGGCTGTTAACCTACCATATGTCTTCAATGCTTCTTTATGTCTTACAGGCATCTTAAAACCATCTGTCAACCACTTCATACCGAATTCACTTGTGTATAGTTTCGCAAATTGTTTTGGTGCCATTGCCACAACCACACCACTCCTCGGATTGGTAATTGCCATCTTAGCCATAGACCAAGTAATTAATGTTTGACCCGTTCCGCTTGGGTTTCCTGCTATAGCCTCTGCACTTTCTATGACTCGCGCTATCTTGCCGAGTTTTTTTAACTGTTCAACTTTCTTGGGAGGATAGAATTCTTTTAAAACTCTATCCCCATATTTATCAACCATATTGGCAAAGACCTTGGGTTTTAAAGCGTTTGATGGTTGGAATTTAGTAACCATCTTATCAAACAACCTTTCACCTAATTCTATTTTTTCCTGCTTATTAATAACTGTGTTTATTATTGCTATGTTCTTTTTTAAGGAATGAGATTGGAGTTTAGCTTCAGGAGAACCTATAATGGAATCAACAATAGTATCAGGATATTTCTTTGCAATTCCCTTTAAAAATACTCTCCCTGGTTCTTGTTTCCCTAAATCTATACCCCCGTTTGCAACCTCTTTTAGCATTTTTACAGTTGGAGCATCGTAGATTGCTTTTAAAGTTTCATCCCCATATTTCATCAATTCTTTCTGTAAGACTTCGGGTTTAAATACTTCATGCTTCCCTGCACCTAATAGTTTATTGGTAAAACCTTCTCTTAGATTATTATAACCTCTCACGCCTAATGCTTGTTTCATTAACCCAATTTCAGTTATACCGTTAGGTTTGAATCCGACATTTATAATTTTTTCTGGATCTGTGGCGGCTATCCTTCTTATGGCCTTACTCTTATATATAGCTGACATATCACCATAAAAAGCATTAGCGACTTTTAAATTCTCCCATGCCTCACCCCCAACTTTCTTTGCAGCATTTTGCATATCAGCCCTGGCAGCTTGCTTTAATTGTGTCAAAGCACCGCCTTTAGGTGACATGTTAAACTTCATACCGGGAACATTTGAAACTACCACATCGCGCTCAATAGCAGAACTTAGCTCTTGAGTGAAATCTTGAAGGGTTTCCCAACTTCTTTTTGTTTTAAAATCCTGTCCTATATCTTTTAAAACAGACGATCTGACTTCGGCAGGAAGTGCGTCAAGTTCCTTTATTAAACTTGCTGGTATTTTTTCCGACTCCCCGGCCCATTCAAGGTATTTCATTAAAGAAGAATCTTGAGCAGGGAGTTTCTTTTTTCTTTTTAATAGGTTTTTAGCCACCCTGTTTAATATAGGTGTCTCAAACTCATTTGGGACATGATCTTTTACAGACCTGTATAATTCTTGCGCTCTTTCATTGGCTACTATAGTTCGTGCTTTTAATAGTTCCTTCCCGGCTAAACCTACTTGTTCAAGAGGTGAATCAACCCCGAAACGTGCAAGAACCTGAGTCCTCATCGTGTTTAATTTCTCACCCTTTAGTTTCGTTTCATTCTCAAGAAAATCAGTTACCTGTTGAAAGATTTTTTGGCCTGTTGTGTCTATGCTTTTATTCACTCCCCCTTTATGCCGAAGTTTGTCTAATTTATTAAAAAGAGGAACTAACTGTTTTTGAAGTCTGAAATCTCTGATTATATCCGTAGCACCAAATGCTTTTTCCATCAAAGATTCTGCGAGAGAAAAAGACTTAGACTGTGTTAAATCGGCAGGGGTAAAGGTTACACCCACTTTCTTCCCTGCTGCTTGAAGCTCTTTAGCCTCTACGGTCATCTTCTTAGAAAACGGAGCAGCTATCTTTCCTGCTGTATCAGCAATAACTTTCCCTGCACCCTGTCCAGCGACCTCCATCACAAACCCATCTTTCAGGTCTTTAAGGGTATTTACAACCTCTTGCTTTACAGACTGACTTTTAGAAGTGTCACCTTCTAACTTAGAAATTTGCCTGTCTACCATATCGGTGAGTTTCTTAGTTATTCCGTAACCAAGAGTAGACCCACCAACGACACCGGCAATACCGGCAGGGGTCCCGGCCATACCACCACCGACCATCCCCGCGCCATGAGCTAAAGGTTTTCCAACATCTTCATAGATAGCTTTTCCCGCACCTAAAGCACCATACATATTAGGATTGTCAGCCGCCCATTCAGGTATCCTATTCTTTTGTCTGTGAAGCTTTTTTGCTGCATCTATTTTTAATTGTGACTTGTGGACGGTTTTAACGTGATCAACCACAGATTGAATATAAACAGGAGACTTGCCCTGTGATTCTAAATCTTGAACCATAGTTAAAAGCTTCTGTCTTTTTTCTTCTGGTAAATTAGAATCCATACTTTGTCCCTAA
>JAAGZO010000932.1 GCA_024206195.1 bacterium
CGTTTGACCCAAGGTATTGATTTGCAAATATAAATCATACGAAAGGTCAGGGCGTAAAATGAATGGTTATTATTTTATATGATAACTCAAGAGATGTCGGAATAAGTTTGGAATTAAATCCAAACAAGAGCTTTTTCCGAAATGACCTATAATTTAGCTAATACCCCTATTGGTGGGCCGTCAACCTTCTGGTAAAGCGGGGTGTAACGCAGAGAAAGTATGATTAGCCATGCTAAGATTTGCTAGGCAAATGGATATGGTTACGGAAGAAATTACTGCTATACGAAAACATCGTTACTGAGAATAGGGAATGCTAAGAAGGAACCTATGTTTGATAAGAAGATTCATATTTCGATGCATCAAGAATATGATAGGAATCGGTTTCACAAGAAACATTATCACGGTGTACAGGTTAAAACCTAAGTCCATATGTGCCATCTTTTGGGAACGGGGTAATTATTCCACGCAAGTCTCATAGTAAGCAGTGAGAGGAGTTTGACAAACTTTAGTAGTGTGGAATAACAGGATTGTACAAGAAGCTAATGCCTCTTTGTAA
>JAAGZO010000933.1 GCA_024206195.1 bacterium
GACATATCGTCGGGTGAATGCAAGACTGATGTATGTGCACTGTATTTTCAAAATTGAGTTATGCATACCACAATACTCACCAATGCACGGACTTTCACAAGACACCATTACTATTTCTTTTATGCTACATCCCATCCTTTTATTCTCAGAAACAGCTAGAGCAATAATGACGTATCTGCACAATTTCTGTGCTTTGTTACTGCAAGAATGACGTATGTGCAATGTACAGTAGTTTGAAAAAAACAAAATGCATAAACATGGAAACGTGAGAGGCAAATATGGAAAGAAGCAAGTTGCTGCAGGCAGGGCAGCTTCAGAGGATTAAACAGAGAATGGTTGAACACATATATTAAGTTCATTTCCACTTGTGAAAGCCATCACTCACAAAAATGTATTTCGATCCCTGCCTTGCTCACTGCTGCAAAAAATGCATGAACTTTTCTGTAAAAAGGCGGACTGAGAAAAGTAAGCAAAAGTTTAGCTTCCCTTCTATTGAAAAGTGTTCAAAACGTGTTTCTCCCCTTACTGTTCATAAAACGCCAAATGCTGAAGGGATTTCTGATAGTGTTGAGATAGCAGGGGAAGAGATGGTGCATTGGACATTAGAGTAAGCTGGTTTGCAGTTAGCTTTCTCACAATAACAGTGAAAAAGGCTAAACAATAAAGCAGCTTTGATTTCTTTTTAATTTCTGTATGCTTTCTACAGAGAACTACAGTAGTATGCAGTCTTCTTAATTACAAAACTGACGTATGTGCGAGGTGTCATGAATAATTGCAGGAAATCTTTTCAGTAAGGAGGTGCTTGTTGCTATTGTCATTCCCAAAAGATAGAACATGAAATTCTGCATTGGGTACATCTTTGCTTTTTTCCAAACTGTCAATGGCTGATTTGATTAGGCAGTCTGAAAACTTCAAACACGTTTTTCTCGAAAACACAA